>JANQQM010000020.1 GCA_028289365.1 Salaquimonas sp.
TTCAAGTCGATAAATGGTGACAAGGTGATGGGATTGAGGTCGGTGCCCGTCATTCTCGGGCCGGAAAGGGCAGCGCTGGCGGCCTGCATCATAATGGTCGTCCCGCAATTTGTCGTGATTGCTTGTCTGATCATCTGGGGACAAATTATATTTGCAATTCTCGTCGGCGTCATCGTGATCGCTCAACTTGCCCTGATGCCGAGGCTTCTCAGTGATCCTCGAAAATTTGCTCCCTGGTACAACGCGACCGGCATTACCCTCTATGTGTCAGGCATGCTGGTGAGTGCATTCGCCATTCGATCAATACTCATAGGTGCATAATGGACGATAAAAAACTTGGCTGGATTGGTATCGTGCGCTTGGGACTTGTCCAAACGGCGCTGGGTGCCATTGTTATTCTAACGACCTCGACGATGAACAGGGTTATGGTCGTTGAACTGCTCTTGCCGGCCATGGTTCCCGGATTTCTGGTCCTGTTGCACTATTCCATCCAATTGCTGAGACCCCGCTGGGGCTATGGTTCGGATATCGGTAAGCAGCGGACACCTTGGATTATCGGCGGCATGTTCGCACTTGCCGCAGGCGGGATCGGGGCAGCCATTGCCATTGCCATCATGGCCAAGTCAACCATGCTGGGTATGGCGGTTGCCGTTGTCGCATTCATCCTGATCGGTATCGGTGTCGGAGCATGCGGAACGTCACTCCTGGTGTTATTGGCAACAAATGTCCATGGACACAGACGAGCGGCGGCGGCCTCGATCGTTTGGATCATGATGATTGCCGGTTTCGTTGTTACATCCATTGTTGCGGGACATTTTCTGGATCCTTACTCGCATACGAGGCTGATCCTGGTAACATCGAGCGTATCGGGAATTGCCGTTCTTGTGACCTTGCTGGCAATCTGGCGGGTGGAAAGAAACCTTGCTCCCGCCGATGGTCGGGAGACCACAGCAGATTCCAGTCAAAAACCTTCATTTCGTGTCGCTTTTGCCCAGGTTTGGGAAGAGCCTATTTCCCGCGTGTTTACGATATTCGTTTTCGTCTCAATGCTGGCTTACAGCGCTCAGGACCTGATACTCGAGCCGTTTGCCGGCATTGTGTTCGGCTATACCCCGGGTGAGTCGACCCAGCTGGCAGGCACGCAACATGCGGGTGTGCTTGCGGGCATGATACTGGTCGCTGTTTTCTGTAGCTTTTCCAAATCGGCGAATGTGGGTGTCCTTCGCATGTGGAGTATTTCAGGTTGCATCGCCTCGGCGATAGCCCTGATGGGGCTGACCTTCGGTGCCTATGTCGGGCCAACTTGGCCGCTGCAGACGAATGTATTCCTGCTCGGCTTTTCAACAGGCGCTTTCGCGGTTGGGGCGATCGGATCCATGATGGGGCTCGCCAACAAGGGGCGAAAATCCCGGGAAGGTGTTCGCATGGGGCTGTGGGGCGCCGCCCAGGCAATCGCCTTTGCACTGGGAGGATTTCTCGGCGCTGCCGGTGTCGATTTAAGCCGGGCGTTATTCGGCACACCCGTGTCCGCCTATGCCACCGTGTTCTTCGTAGAAGGAATGCTGTTCCTCGTTGCCGCATTTATTGCAGCGCGCATAGGACGTCCGTCTGTTGATCGCAATGCGATCTCACCCATGATGATGAACGAACATCTTCTCTCAAAAGTTGAATGAGTCCTGACATGATGAAAAACCTAGTTCGTAATCCTGAAAAGTTCGATGTCGTCGTTGTTGGCGGTGGTCCGGCCGGTGCGACGGCTGCCTGTGACCTGGCTGAGCAGGGTGTCCATGTATTGCTGCTTGACCGTCTGGGCCGGATAAAACCTTGCGGCGGCGCAATCCCGCCCAAGCTTATGGATGACTTTGATATCCCAAATTCAGTATTGGAAGCCAGGGCTACAAGTGCCCGCATGATTTCACCGGCATCCAAGAAGGTGGACATGGATATTGGTGGATTTGTAGGCATGGTCGACCGCGAAACCTATGACGCATGGTTGCGATCGCGGGCTCAACATCGAGGTGCCGAATTCCGTTCCGGCACATTTCTCGGAATTGAGCAGCTGGACGACGGGATGGTCCGATTGAGTTACCGTAATAATGACTCCGACAATGGCGATTCAACGGAACAAGTCTTGGCCCGTTGCGTTATCGGTGCCGACGGTGCCCGATCGAAGGTTGCTCAGCAGATCTTTCCAAACATGGGCCACATGCCCTGTGTCTTTGCTTATCATGAGATCATCGAGTCACCTTCCGGATCCGATGTGCTGGATTTTGACGGCAGCCGCTGCGATGTTTATTACCAGGGAAAAATCTCCCCTGACTTTTACGGTTGGATATTTCCTCATGGGGACAAGCTCAGCGTCGGTACGGGCAGCGCCATAAAAGGATTCTCCCTACGTGACGCCGTTAGGCGGCTAAGAACCGATGTTCATATGGAACACTTGCCCACCATTCGCTGCGAGGGTGCTCCTATACCCCTGCGGCCACTGAAGCGCTGGGACAATGGCCAGAACGTAATTCTCGCCGGTGATGCCGCTGGTGTGGTCGCGCCGGCTTCGGGAGAAGGCATTTACTATGCAATGACATCCGGTCGTGTTGTCGCTGACAGCGTTTATGAATTTCTCGAAACGGCAGATCCGAAATGTCTCAAATCTGCCCGCAAGGTGTTCATGAAACAGCACGGGCGGGTCTTCTGGATATTGAGGATGATGCAGTATTTCTGGTATCAGAGCGACAAACGCAGAGAAAGATTTGTCAACATTTGCCAGGATAAGGATGTGCAAAGACTGACTTGGCAAGCCTATATGGATAAAAAACTTGTGCGCGGGGATCCAATCGCTCACACGCGGATCTTTTTCAAGGATCTCGCCCATTTACTTGGGGTGGCGTCAACGTGAGCAACGAGAGCTCGTCGAAATTCTGGCTTCCGGTATTGGGCGCCGCTGCCGGTGCAACATTTGTAGCCGTACTCGGCGCCACGATGACGGACCTGAGCTCCTGGTACCAGGGATTGACAAAGCCTGATTGGCAGCCTCCTGACTGGTTGTTCGGACCTGCCTGGACCATAATATTTGCACTTGCTGCCCTGTCGGCTGCACTGGCCTGGAGAGATGCAACCAAAAGTTCCAACCGCGAGTGGTTGATAGGTCTCTTTGCTCTCAATGGCTTTTTGAATGTGCTCTGGAGTTTCCTGTTTTTTCGGTTGCAAAGGCCGGATTGGGCCCTTTACGACAGCGGATTGCTTTGGCTGTCGATCATACTGTTGATGGTCTTTGTTTTCAGGATGTCGAGACTGGGGGCCTTGCTGCTTGTGCCCTATTTGATCTGGGTCAGTATTGCGACAGTTTTAAATTACAGGGTAATCGAATTGAACGGGCCATTTTAGGGCCGAGATCCATGCAAGAAGTATTCGCATCTGGTTGGATGACGTCTCTAATTTTGGTCCTTATAATTGTCGAATCCCTGGTGATCGCATTGTTTTTCGTCAGCAGGAAGCGCAGAATGTCAACGGTGTGCGCCTACATCGGCACACAATTTTCAGGTCTGTTTCTTATTCTCGCCTTGCATGGGGCGCTGCTGGATTGGAGGTGGCAGTGGGTCGCGCTCTGGCTTACGGCCGCATTGCTCGCGCACATCTGCGATTTAGCTTGGCGCATCCGGGAACGTTGAAGCTCAACAGAGAAGCCCAGCGGACAGATTTGCCATATAGTGAACGGCGATTGATAGGGCCTGATTACAATCGTCATTTTGCCAAACGAAATGTTGAGCCCCGTCAAGTAACAGTTCAGCTAGACTTTCTGGTGGTGTGCAAAGCTTAGCGACACCAGATTTTCAGATTTTTGGGGTTCCATTTTCGTATTCAGGGCGTTCAG
>JANQQM010000093.1 GCA_028289365.1 Salaquimonas sp.
AGCCGCAAACTTGATTGCATTGATGCTCGTCCTGCTGCCGGGGATCAATTTTGCGATCTTCTTCTTTGTGAACGCCCTGTTGCTTGGCCGCGAATATTTCCAGTTTTCGGCAATGCGGTTTCGGTCCGAAGCCGACGCGATCGCGCTTCGCCGCGAGCATGGTCTCGAAATTTTCCTGTCCGGGCTGGTTATTGCAGGGTTCATGGCCGTACCGCTGCTCAACCTGCTTACACCGCTCTTTGCGACGGCAATGATGGTACACGTCCACAAGGCGGTTTCGGCACGCCGTCCTGATCAGCACCAAAACACCCAAAATACCGCCGCTGTATAGGATCAAAACACTTATATTTTGGCCGCTGTATAAAAATGTTTCGGCTTGTCTGCTGAACCGGCACGGTCAATTGTCGACGGCAATGATTGGCGCTGGCACATCGCAGGTTTTGTCTGGCGCCTTGCACAGATCGGCGATGATGCACGCTTCGCAATGCGGTTTTCGCGCCGTGCAGACATAACGCCCATGCAGGATCAACCAGTGGTGGGCGTGGCGCAGAAACTCCTGCGGAATGACCCGCTCAAGCCCGGCCTCGACTTCATCCGGTGTATCACCCGGTGCAAGTCCGAGCCGGTTACCAATCCTGAAAATATGCGTATCGACGGCAATCGTCTCCTGGCCGAACGCCATGTTGACGACCACATTGGCGGTCTTTCGCCCGACGCCGGGCAGCGTGGTCAACAGATCGCGATCCTCGGGAACCTCGCCGCCATATTCGTCAATCAGCTTCTGTGAAAGCGCGATGACATTCTTTGCCTTGTTTCGATAAAGGCCAATGGTCTTGATAAGCTCGCGGACCCGGTCTTCGCCAAGTGCAACCATTTTCTCCGGCGTGTCGGCAAGCGCAAACAGGTTTCTGGTCGCCTTGTTCACCCCGACATCAGTCGCTTGTGCAGAAAGAACCACAGCAACTAGAAGCGTATAGGCATTGACATGTTCCAATTCCCCCTTGGGCTCGGCACGTTGCGCGCGGAAGCGTGAGAAAATTTCTGTTACTTCCTCCTTGCTGTAGCGCGAACGTTTCAGCCTTTTCTTTTTCACACTGCTTTTTTTGGTGTTGGTGCCTTTTTTTGTCATCGCCGCTATGCTCTTCCAAATGCCTAAAACGCACCTATAATTGTTTGTTATGGCCCACCGCAACAACATTAGTGATGAACATCCCGAAGACGGGCCACCGGTCTTTGCCGCGAGGTTGCTGCCGCACCGCTCATTATCTCGGCAGGGTTTTATCCTCGTGATGATATTCGTTGCCGCGACCTGCCTGACATCGGGATTCATTTTCATGATTGCCGGTGCCTGGCCCGTTTTTGCCTTTATGGGCCTGGATGTACTGATCATCTGGCTGGCATTCACCATCAACTACCGCGCTGGTCGCGCCAGCGAGGAGATCGCTGTCTGGCCGCATGATGTACTTGTCCGACAGATTTCACCAAGCGGCAGGATTGTCGAACACCGGTTCAACCCGTTCTGGACACGGTTTACCGTCAATCGCCACGACGAGATTGGCATCACCAGAATGCATCTGCACGGCCAGGGACGGGACATAGACATCGGATCATTCCTCAATCCGCCCGACCGGGAAAGCTTTGCAGCAGAATTCGGCCAGGCCCTGGCTACGGTGAAGGCACGCTGAACTCGGCAAGAATCGGGTGGCAGATAGGTGATCGGACACCTATTCTCGGTTTAAATTCATCAAATCCGGAATAAGACGATGTCATTTATCGATACAAAATTGGGAAGCGACTATGAAACGGTCCGCCGTGTCATTGAGCTGATATCCTGCAACTGGCGTGACCAGCCGGGCCTGGAAGAACTAAGCCGTCAAATCGGCATGTCGCCGACGCAACTGCAAAAGACCTTTACGCGGTGGGCGGGCTTGTCACCAAAGGAATTCCTGCAGGCGGTAACACTAGACCACGCAAAGCGCCTGCTCGATTCCGATATGCCGCTATTGGAAGCCAGTCTCGAGCTTGGCATGTCGGGTCCGGGCAGGTTACACGATCTGTTTGTGACGCATGAAGCCATGTCGCCAGGCGTCTACAAGGCCAAGGGCAAGGGATTGACCATTAACTACGGCTTTCACGATTGCCAGTTCGGCAGGGCGCTGGTCCTCGCAACGGATCGCGGCATGGCAGGCATGGCATTCTGTGACCCGGGTGAAGAGCATGCTACGCTCGAGGATATGAAGTCACGATGGCCCGAAGCGCATTATGTCGAGAACTCGGAGGCGACTAAACACTATGCTCGGCGCTCATTCGATCCGAACGCCTGGCGTCCCGATGATCCACTTCGGATTGTGATGATCGGGACCGATTTTGAAATCAGGGTGTGGGAAGGCTTGTTGGACATTCCACCGGGCAACGCGACCACCTATTCAACGATTGCCGGAAAACTCGGTAATCCTGCAGCCTCGCGCGCTGTTGGCCGCGCTGTTGGGCGCAATCCGATTTCCTTTGTCGTCCCCTGTCATCGTGTAGTAGGCAAGTCCGGAGATTTGACCGGATATCATTGGGGTCTTACGCGCAAACGCGCCATGTTGGGATGGGAAGCCGGGATCGCCTGATTACCCGGCTTGCTCTGTTTTGTCCGACAGTCGCAGGATGCAGCTTCCGCGCGCGACCGGTATTTCCGCTTCGTCCTGCCAGCACCACACATCAACAAAGGCTAGCCGGCGTGCGATCCGGACGATTTCCACCTTTGCATGCAGGTCGCGATCCCGGGTGACGCGCAAATACTCAATCGATGACGAAACAAGCTCGACATTTTTGTCTTCAACATGTTGGGCAAGTTCCAGTTCTGCCGCGACCTCGATCAGCGAACCGACAAACCCGCCATGCAATGCCCGGATTACCGGATTGCCGATATGGTGTTCGCCAAACCTGGCGGTGTACTTGCTGTCATCTATGCCTGGTTGGATTTGCAGCCAACGGCCCATGGGTGTTTTCGCAAATTCGGCAAAATCCATACTGGAAGCCATGAAGCCTACACCCTCGGACCCAGCGGTTCTGCCCTCGTTCCCAGCATGAAAACCGCTGTGGCAGTTGATAGCGTTTCCCCGGTCGCCTCAACGATGATCTGGCTGCTTAGATGCGCCATCTCGTTGTGCTGGCCCTCAAATTTCGACCGGCAGAGCAATTTTTCCCCGGCAATTGGCCGGCGCCGGTGCCTTGTAGTCAGTTCGACCGTTGCAATCGGCCTGATCTCGCCAATCTCACCCATCACGGTTCCACCCATTACGGTATCAAGTACCAGCGTACAAAATCCGCTGTGAAGTCTGCCAATTTGCGGATCATCGACAAATGCTGAGGATGCGACAACCGATGCTGTCAGGATGTTCTCGCTGACACCTAAGAAACTGATCTCGACAAATTTGCTGATCGGGTGGCGTGAGGAAAAGAACTTTGCCGCCGGGTGTTGATTTTGCACCTTGGTCGAAGCGCTCCCTTAGTCGGTCAGAACAGTCTTGCTTTCAACCGTGGTGTCGGCATTGAGGGTATAGACCATTGGAACGCCGGTATCGAGATTAAGCTTGGTAACCTCGTCACGTCCCAATCCATCCAGCACCATCACCAGCGCGCGCAGCGAATTTCCGTGTGCGGCAACCAGCACGGTCTGCTCTCGCATAACCATGGGCAGGATCTCGCGCATGTAATAGGGCCAGACCCGAGCCCCGGTATCCTTGAGACTTTCGCCGCCGGGCGGCGGTACATCATAGGAGCGCCGCCAGATGTGAACCTGCTCCTCACCCCATTTCTTCCGGGCATCATCCTTGTTAAGGCCGGAAAGGTCGCCATAATCGCGCTCGTTAAGCGCTTGATCGCGTATCGTTTCAAGATTTGGCTGGCCGATCCCATCAAGGATGATGTCGCAGGTTCGCTGCGCCCGGCTCAAAGCCGAAGTGAATGCCACGTTGAAATTAAGATCCAGCTCGGCAAGCAGTTTTCCTGCAGTTTCGGCTTCCTCGATTCCCTGTTCGGTAAGGTCGGGATCTCGCCATCCGGTAAACAGGTTCTTGAGATTCCATTCGCTTTGGCCATGTCTCACCAGAACTAGCGTACGTGTCATTTCATATCCCATCATCAAATTGAACTATCCGGTAGCAGGTATTCCCAATCCCAGCACATCGCGCATGGAATAAAGCCCTGGCTTCTTGCCTGCGGCCCAAAGCGCGGCCCTGACCGCGCCTGTTGCAAAAATCGAGCGATCCTGGGCGGTATGCTTCAATTCCAGACTCTCACCTTCACCGGCGAAGAACACGGTATGATCGCCAACAACCGAACCACCTCTCAGCGTCGCAAATCCGATGGAACCCAGTTCGCGCGCCCCCGTATGGCCGTCCCGCACGCGCACGGAGTTTTCTGCAAGCGAGATTTCACGGCCCTCTGCCGCAGCTTCGCCCAATAGAAGTGCCGTGCCGGAGGGTGCATCAACCTTGTGGTGATGGTGCATTTCGAGGATTTCTATGTCGAATCCGGTACCGTCGAGTGCCCTTGCGGCCTGTTCAACGAGTACAGCCAGCAAATTGACCCCGAGGCTCATATTTCCCGATTTTACGATCACAGCGTGGCGTGCGGCAGCACGTATTTTTTCGTCATCCTCGGTTGAACAGCCGGTCGTGCCGATCACGTGGACAATACGCGCCTGCGCAGCCAGACCTGAAAATTCGACGCTGGCACCTGGGGTTGTGAAATCAAGCACGCCATCTGCACCCGCGAAAACCGGTAACGGGTCATCGGTGATAATCGCGCCGGTCTCGCCAATGCCAGCCAGAACGCCGGCATCCTGCCCAATTGCCGCTGATTGCGATTGCTCGATTGCGCCAAAGAGTTCGGCCCCGTCGATTGCATCGATTGCCCGGATCAGGGATTGACCCATTCGGCCCGCGGCACCGGTCACCACAAGTTTCATGTCAGCCATGGCGAACGTTCTCTTCCAACAGTTCGTTCTCGGGCGCATTCCCGATCTCATGTAGCCGTGAATACAGCCCCGAACGCTTGCGCATCAACACAGAATGGCTTCCCTCTTCGACGATTTTTCCTCGATCCAGTACAATTATGCGATCCGCCCGCCGAATTGTCGAAAGCCGATGGGCAATGACGATAGTGGTACGATCTTTCATTAGCCCGTCCAGTGCTTGTTGCACGAGCTTTTCGGACTCATTGTCGAGTGCAGACGTGGCTTCATCCAGCAACAAGATCGGTGCATCTCGTAATATTGCCCTGGCAATAGAGAGACGCTGGCGTTGTCCACCGGAAAAATTCGATCCCATCTCCCCGACTTCGGTATCATATCCGTCTAACGTCTCCATGATGAAGTCATGCGCCTGGGCCAATTTCGCAGCTTCCTCGATTTCCGCCTGCGTTGCCGTGGGCCGTGCATAACCAATATTTTCGGCGATTGTGCCCTCAAACAGGATCGGTTGTTGGGAAACATAGGATATTTTCTGTCGCAGACTTGCAACGCGAACATCTGAAATGTTCTGACCGTCCACCAATATCCGGCCGGCTGAAACATCATAAAAACGCTGTAGCAAGTTTATGATCGTGCTTTTTCCGCCGCCCGACGGGCCGACAAGCGCGGTGGTTTTGCCAGCCTTGGCGACGAAGGATACATTCCTGAGGACCTGCTCATCATTCTGATAGGCAAATTCCACATCTTCAAACCGGATTTCCGCCTTGTCGACAACGAGGTCCACCGCACCTGGCTTGTCCGCCTGCCGAATGGGCGTGTCCAGAAGCTCGTACAACATCTTGGCATTGACGATTGATTTCTCGAACTGCACCCTGAAGGAAGCCAGTCTTCGGGCGGGATCATAGGCTAGCATGGCCGCTACCAGAAACGACAACAGGGCTCCCGGATCAGCGCCGAGATCGATGACGCGCCATCCCCCAAAAGCAACTGCCCCGGCAATGGCTATGCCCCCGAGTGTTTCCGTCAACGGCCGGGTTCTTGCATTGATCAGCGCTATTCTGTTGGCTTGCTTCTCCGCCGTGGTGATAAGACCATCCACCTTTTCCTTCATTTGGTCTTCCATGGTGAAGGCCTTCAGGATGGTAATGCCCTGTGCGCTTTCAACCAGTGTGGAGTTAACGCGTGCAATCATGCCAACTTCGCGGCGCGACAAGGTCCGCATTTTCTTGACGTAGCGCGAGATGACATAGCCGGCAATCGGCAATACGACTAGTGATCCAAAGGCCATCGCCGGATCCTGCCATATCATGACAAATATTAATCCAATCAGGGTCATGAAATCCCGCGCCACAACCGTAATCAGAATATTCAGCATGTTCCTCACGCCATTAATATTCTGACCGATCCGGCCTACGAGAAATGCAGATCGGGTATCCTGATAGTAGCTCACGCCAAGATTGAGCATGTGTTCGTAGATGCGAGATTGATACCGGGCAATGATATTGTTGCCGATACGGTTAAGCAGCAGGCTCTGTCCAAATCCCGCAAACCCTTTGACAACGAACAATAGAAGAATGACGCCGGCCACATACCAGGCCATTGCGAGGTTGTTTTGCTCAAATACCTCGTTGACCACATCTTTGATGATATATGCGCTGTAGGCTGTGGTGAACGCGACGAGCAGCATACATCCGATCGCCATCGCATATTGTTTGCGATAGTGACGCCAGTTTTCTTCGAAAACGCGCTTGATGACCGCCTTGGAATGGTCATCCGAGGCAATATTGCTTAGTTTATCGATAGCCAATATCGGTTTCCGTATTTACTGCTATGCAAATGCAATTCGCGCAGGAGTTTCGACCAGTGGTAGCTGTGATTTATCTGTGTCAGCACCAATCTGATGGCTCCGCAGGGTTCTCTTAACGCCCCACAGGGAATTTGGAAAGTGCTGCATTGCTACAATGGCATTATTTCAATCTTTTTGCGTAAAGCGGCGGATGAACCCGGCTGTGTAAAATCGACCTGGCTGCGTGACGCAGGCGGCCAGACCTGCCATGGCCGGATTTGGATGGGTCACCATGCAGATCGCATATTTTTCAAGAATATGCCGGTGTGGCGCCTTGTTTTCAAACTCATCCCTGAAGTGTTTTGTATTTACAAAGGATTGAATTTTTTGGGGAATTCCGCCCGCTATGTATATTCCGCCACTAGCGAGTGTAATCAGCGCCATATCACCTGCAACTCGTGCCAGCAGGGTCAGAAACAGATATACCGCTTCGATCGCCCTATCGTCGGTACCGTCAATCGCTGAAGAAGAGATGTCCGCGGCTGTTTTTATGCCTGTTTGGGCCCTGTCGGTCGTGCATATTGCCTGGTATAAATTTTCCAGCCCCTGGCCCGATACGGCCAATTCGGCACTTACCCGGCCCTCAAGCCTGTTCAGATGCGGCCATATCTCGATTTCGCGAACAGTCCGTGGCCCAAGGTCAACATGGCCGCCTTCTCCCGACAGAATTGACCAATTGTCATTCACGTAAACAAGATTGGCGATCCCCAATCCGGTTCCGGGTCCGATAACAACCTTTGGGGCCTGATCGACGATGTTGTCATGACCAATGAATTCAAGCTCTTGCTTGGGAAGAATAATTGCAGCCAGGGCCTGAGCAGCGAAATCATTCATCAGGCAAACAGCGCTCAAATTGAAGCGGGTTATTAAATCTCGCGGCCGGATCACCCAGTCACCGTTGGTCAGATGGAATTCTTCACCAAATAACGGCGTGGCAATCGCAAGCATCATCGTAGCCGGCAAGAGCGATGTCTTGTCCAGAACAGCAGACTGGATGGCGTCTTCTATGGTGTCAAAGGATCGAATTCGGACCAGATCAAATGGTTCTGCCGTGGAATTACTGTCCCGGATTATGGCAAAACGTGCATTGGTACCGCCAATATCTCCAATCAGTACCGGAAACGCAAATTCCACGATCTACTCCATCTTGTCTGGTCGCTGCAATCTTTGACCATCCGAAAGCGCTTATCAGACCTTTTGAAGGCCGGCGATAAGCAGCTTTGCAGTTGCCTCATTGAGCGCCATTGGAATGTTGTAATGTGCACCCATTCGCATCAACGCCTTGACATCAACATCGTGCGGCATGGCGGTCATCGGATCAATGAAGAAAATCAACCCGTTGATCCGGCCTTCGGCTATTCTCGCACCGATTTGCTGATCCCCGCCAAGTGGTCCGCTCTTGACGCGCTCAATATCCAGGTCGGGACAGACGTCCAGAATTCGCGCCCCCGTCGTACCCGTACAGACGATCTCAAATCGTTCTAGAGATTCGACATGTTCTTTGACAAAATTGACCAGATCGTCCTTGCGTTTGTCATGGGCAATGAGTGCAATTTTCGGCATGTCGGACTTCTAATGATTGTTGAGTGTCAGGAAATTTCGCCGAGGCCGAAGTCTTGACGCTTGCGGAGTGAAGTTTCAACGATCTTTATTCTCTGAATTCTTGATCATTTCAACCGCGAGAAGGTCTGCAACTCCCAATTATGCCATCGGGATGGCGCAAATTTGTATGTGCATTCTCTAAAAATCCGTGCAAAACTGGCTCAGGGATGGCGGCCAATTAAGGGCTTGCAGCCTGAAAATGCTTGGCGGTTCCCGTCTGTTTTAGTTTGGGCGCTGTAATGCGTACTGCCCGGGAAAACAAAAGCGCGAGGAACCGACAGGCACTCGAAAACAAGCCATCGCAACGCAAAACAGGGAAAACAATATGAAGCGTTTAGTTCTTGGAATGGTCGTTGGGTTTATCTCGGCGGTCTCAGCGCAGGCAATGGATTCAAAACCCGCAGTTATTTACGATGCGGGTGGCAAAAACGATAAATCATTCAACGAAGCGGCTTTTACCGGTGCAGAGAAATTCAAGGCCGAAACCGGAATTGAGTACCGCGAGTTTGAGATTCAAAATGACGCCCAACGCGAACAGGCAATGCGACGATTCGCCGAGGACGGAAATGAGCCAATCGTCGCGATCGGTTTCCTGCACGCCGCTGCATTGGAAAAAGTGGCCAAGGAATATCCGGACGTGAAATTCGCCATCGTTGACATGGTCGTTGATCTTCCGAACGTCCGTTCGATTGTCTTCAACGAGCATGAGGGATCCTATCTCGTCGGCGTCATGGCGGCAAAGGCGTCTGAAACCGGCAAGGTCGGCTTTGTCGGCGGCATGGACATCCCGCTCATTCGCAAATTCGCCTGCGGTTACAAGGGTGGTGTCAAGTCCGTGTCAGCCGATGCTGAAGTATTTGAAAACATGACCGGAACCACACCGGAAGCCTGGAGCGATCCGGTCAAGGGAAGCGAACTTGCAAACTCTCAGTTTGATCGTGGCGCAGACGTTGTCTACCACGCAGCCGGTGGTACCGGCGTTGGGGTTCTGCAGGCAGCAGCAGATGCAGGAAAATTGGGTATTGGCGTCGATTCCAATCAGAATGGTCTGCATCCCGGTTCAGTCCTCACTTCCATGCTGAAGCGTGTGGATGTGGCCGTTCACAACGCATTCATGGACGTCAAGAACGGCGAATGGACACCCGGCATCAACGTATTGGGCCTCAAGGAAGGCGGCGTTGGCTATGCAATGGATGACAACAATGCCTCGCTGGTCTCCGAGGAAATGCTGACCGCCGTCAAAGGCGCTGAAGAGGACATCGTTTCAGGCAAGGTAGTCGTTCACGACTATATGTCCGATTCTGCATGCCCCTACTGATCAATTCTGTACTTCAAACGAAAACGCCGCCTCTGACCAGGCGGTGTTTTTTTGTTTTCGGCTACCGGATTGCCGAGACCTTGTCCCCGACTTTGATCACGCCGCCCTCAATTACAGCGGCACAAATTCCGCCATGTCCACGCATCGCATTATAGCCGCCTTCGCCAAGTGCAGCCTCCATTCGTGAGCAGGGCGGGCACAATTCCGTTCCTTTGATGATGACCGAACCCAACTGTATCTTGCTGTGTCGAAGCGCTACAAGATTGATCCCGCTGACCACGATGTTTCGCCTCAGAATGGCCGGGTCAAGCGCTTCAAGCCCAGCTAGTGAAGCTATGACCGGCAGATGTTCTGCCTGGATCAAGGTCACCGCGCGCGGGCCTTCCTTTTGCCGGTGATCGCCAACCAGACCTGTAGATTGGATTTCAACCGACTGCACCGATTTGACGAGCGCCTTGCGTTCAGGTCGGATACCAATCCAGTCTATACGGCCTGCCCGCGGAAATTTCGAGACCAGTTGGTCAATGGTTTCCATTTGCTATTTTCCTGATTTCCACCGGCAATCCCGATTTCCAATTCTTACCAATGCGGTGGCTTGGTATCTGGCGCAATGTCGCGGATATTCTCCTCCATGGAGACCAGACGGCGGGTCAGAACATCCAGCCTGGTCTGCATTTCGCGTAAGTCTTTTGCCATTTCGGCCAGTTCCGTCGAAATTTCCTCGACAGTTTTTGCTTGATGGGCGCTCAGCTCTTCAAGCGCCTGTAACCGCTTCTCTCTCAGATCATCCTGCGTCATCTGATGAACTCTTCCAACCTGCCTTTGAATGCTGTTTCCAGGGGTTGTGGCTTTTTGTTGTCGGGGTCGACATACACATGGATAAAATAGCCCTGGGCAGAGGCGGTTTCATCTTCATTTCGAAACAGCGCGATTTCATATCGCACCGAACTTGTGCCAATGCGCCCGACCCGGATACCGGCGACAACCTTGTCGGGAAACCGGATTTCGGAAAAATAGCTGCACCCGGTTTCGACGACCAGGCCAATGAAAGCGGGTTTGTCCAGCGTGAGAATACCCTCGTCCAGCAACCATCCATTGATCGCGGTATCAAACAGCTTGTAGTGGACGACATTGTTCAGATGGCCATAAATGTCATTGTCGGACCAACGGGTTTGCAATGAACGAAACAACCCGAATTCGTCGCGGGTCAAGGGTGTTTTCTTGGACATGTATGTCGCCCCGAATGTCTGACTTGGCAATGATTTCGGCAGTCTGAATATACCACCCTGCAGAATGACGAAACCCGATCGATCGACCTGCAACGATAATATTTATCATCCGGTCAAAAATCTGTACCATCCACATCATCCGCCCGGAAATTGTTTTTTCAATTGTGTGGCGGCTCAAATTCGGCAAGATGGAAGTTCTGGCAGACCTGTTTGATTAGGTGATACATTTCTTCGATCTTTCGATCGAGGGCGAAGGACAGACAAGACAGGCAATGCCAATGGTGAAGAGACGCATAAGGGAAACCCGACTGGATGGCTGAAACCGGCAATGTCGATAGTCGTAATGGTTCGAGTGATGACCAATATGCGATCGAGCTTGTCGGTATCAACAAGCATTTCGGTGCCGTTCACGCCAACAAGAACATCTCGCTTGCCGTCCGGCGCGGATCGATCCACGGCATAATCGGTGAGAATGGCGCCGGCAAATCGACCCTGATGTCGATCCTTTATGGCTTCTACCAGGCAGAAACCGGCGATATCCTGATCAACGGGGTCAAGAGCCATATCGGCGACAGCCTGGCTGCAATCAAAAGCGGGATCGGCATGGTGCATCAGCATTTCATGTTGGTTCACAATTTCTCGGTTCTGGAAAATATCATGCTGGGCGCCGAGGATGGCCCGATACTCAATCGCGGCGTGGCGCGGGCCCGCGCCGAACTCGAAAGACTGGAAACCGAATATTCCCTCGAAGTCGATCCCGACGCGATCATCGAGGAATTACCGGTTGGCATTCAGCAGCGCGTCGAAATTCTGAAAGCGCTCTATCGAGGCGCGGAAATCCTGATTCTCGATGAACCGACAGGTGTTCTGACACCGGCTGAAGCCGATCACCTCTTCCGGATTCTCGGACAATTGAAGGAACAGGGTAAGACAATCATCCTCATTACCCACAAGCTGCGCGAGATCATGGCGATTACGGATACGGTCTCGGTCATGCGGCGCGGCGAAATGGTTGCGACACGAAAAACCGCCGAGACGACGGTTGAGGAACTTGCCGAGCTAATGGTCGGTCGCCGCGTCTTGCTCAGGGTCAACAAAGGCAAGGCCAATCCCGGAGAAGTCAAGCTATCAGTGCGCGATCTGACGGTACGCGACAGCCGTGGGGTAGTAATGGTCGACAAAGTGTCTTTCGATGTTCGTGCCGGCGAGATCGTTGGCATCGCCGGTGTCGCCGGCAATGGCCAGTCGCAATTGCTCGAAACGATTGCCGGCATCAGGCATGCCGAAAGCGGCGAGGTACTGCTCGACGGAAAGCCGGTAGATGTGAGGGCTTCTGCCGACCCGGCAATCCTTCGTCAGAGGGGGCTCGCCCATGTGCCGGAGGACCGGCATCGCATGGGATTGGTTCTGCCCTTCGAGGAAAACGAGTGTTCGATTCTTGGCTATCATTCCTCACCAACTTATCTCAACGGGCCGTTCCTGAATATCGACTCAATTCGTGCCGATGCTGCTGAAAAGATTGAACAATTCGATATCCGTCCCCCCAGTTGCCGATTGAAGACGGCAAACTTTTCCGGTGGCAATCAGCAGAAGATCGTTCTGGCGCGGGAGATGGAACGCGATCCGTCCGTGCTGCTCGTCGGACAGCCGACCCGCGGTGTCGATGTGGGTGCGATCGAGTTCATCCACCGGCGCATTATTGAAATGCGCGATGCGGGCAAGGCGATCCTGCTGGTCTCTGTCGAACTCGATGAAATTCGTTCCCTTTCTGACCGGGTCCTGGTCATGTTTGCAGGAAAGGTTGTCGGTGAACGTGATCCAGCCACCGACGAATCTGAACTGGGTCTGCTGATGGCTGGGGTGGGCGCTGACGAAGAAGTGGAAGCTGCGCAATGAATACCCCGACCCCTGCAATTTCCATCGTGACACTCGGCGTCGATGACCTGAATGCCGCCACAAGTTTCTATCAAGTGTTAGGATGGAACAAGGCGCCACAAAGCCAGGAAACGGTCTCCTTCCTGCAGGGTCACAACATTGTTTTGGGCTTATACGGACGAGAGGCATTGGCAGAAGACGCAAATGTCGAATTCCAACCGGCAGGCTTTGCAGCAGTCACATTGGCTCGCAACCTGCCGTCGCCGGAGGAAGTTGACGCTTTCTTCGAACTGGCAATCAGCCACGGCGCTACCCCGTTGAAGCAGCCGCAAAAGGTATTCTGGGGCGGATATTCCGGTTATTTCAAGGATCTCGACGGCCATTTTTGGGAAATCGCCCATAATCCGTTCTTTTACATGGATGATCACGGTCATATCGATCTGCTCAAGGAAAATGGCGAATGACTCGGGACCTGCCAAAATGGATTGATTTCGGCCTGCTGCCATTGATCAATCTGGTTGTCGCATTCCTGATTGCCGGCCTGGTGGTCTTGTTGATCGGCGAGAACCCGGCCCGCGCGGCCTACCTGCTGGTCCGGGGCGCATTCGGGTCCGGCTATGGCCTGGGCTTCACGCTCTATTATGCAACAACCTTCATTTTTACCGGCCTGGCGGTCGCCATGGCCTTCCATGCCGGTCTCTTCAATATTGGCGGCGAAGGCCAGGCCTATATTGGAGGATTGGGCGTGGCGCTGGTCTGCCTGTCGGTAGACTCAATCCTGCCCTGGTGGCTTACCTTCCCCTTGGCAATCCTGGGTGCCGCTTTGTTTGGTGCGGCCTGGGCTTTTATTCCGGCGGTTTTGCAGGCCAAACGCGGCAGCCACATCGTCATAACCACCATCATGTTCAACTTCATCGCCTCGGCGGTGATGGTCTATCTGCTGGCTGGTCCGCTGCAAAAATCGGCGACCTTGGGACCAAGAACCCGCGATTTTGAGGCTGGCGCTCAAATTCCGAAGCTGGACTGGATGTTTTCGCCGTTGGGAATTGATCTGGGTTCTTCTCCGCTCAACATTACCTTCCTGCTCGCCTTGGTCATGGCGTTCCTGATCTGGCTGCTGATCTGGCGCACCCGCTTCGGCTATGAAATCCGTACCTTGGGTCTCAATCCCACCGCTGCCAGATATGCTGGCATTCCCGAGGTCAGGATCATCGTCGTGACCATGATGATTTCCGGCGCGCTTGCCGGCATGATGGCGCTAAATCCGGTGATGGGCGATCAAAGCCGGTTGCAATTGGAGTTCACCGAAGGTGCAGGATTCGTCGGCATTGCCGTCGCCTTGATGGGGCGGTCTCACCCTGCCGGGATCATCCCGGCCGCAATCCTGTTTGGTGCGCTTTATCAGGGCGGCGCTGAACTGGCGTTTGATATGCCAAATATCACCCGGGACATGATTGTCTTGATTCAGGGTCTCGTCATTCTGTTTGCCGGCGCCATGGAGCACATGTTCCGGCCTGCTGTCACAAGATTGTATTTTTCGATGGGCTTTGATCGGGCAAAACCGGAAGAGGCGTCGTGATGGATACACTGATCCAGATACTCGACCTGACAGCTCGCTCCGCGATACCTCTGCTGCTCGCCTGCTTGGCCGGACTTTATTCTGAGCGTTCCGGTATTTTTGACATTGGCCTTGAGGGCAAGATGCTGGCAGGAGCCTTCTTTGCAGCAGCGGCCGCTGCCGTGACGGGCAATGCCTGGCTTGGTCTCCTGGCCGGAATTGCCGCTTCTGTCTGTTTTGCATTGGTGCATGGCTTCGCCTCGATCACCAATCGCGGCAACCAGATTGTATCTGGCGTAGCGATCAACTTCTCCGCGGCCGGCTTGACGGCATTGCTTGGTCAAAGCTGGTTCTCGCAAGGAGGCCGGACACCGCAACTCGGTAGCGAGCAGCGGTTTGGTCCCTTGGAGCTTCCGTTTGCCGAAGCGCTGTCGGAAGTTCCGGTAATCGGTCAGATCTATGCCGAACTCATCTCAGGCCACAACCTGATCGCCTATTTTGCCTTTGCCATGGTTCCGATTACCTGGTGGGTGCTGTTCAAGACGCGCTTCGGACTGAGATTGCGTGCAGTCGGCGAGAACCCGGCGGCAGTGGACACAGCCGGTGTTTCGGTTGTCTGGGCGCGCTATCGTGCCGTCATCGTCTGCGGGATCCTGTGCGGCATTGCAGGCGCCTATTTGTCGATCGGCTTGCAGGCCGGCTATGTGAAGAACATGACCGCTGGCCGTGGATTTATCGCACTCGCCGCGCTGATCTTCGCAAAATGGCGGCCAGTCGAAGCCATGTGGGCCTGCCTGTTGTTCGGCTTCCTGAGTGCGGTGGAGATTCGCTATCAAGGGGTAGAACTGCCTCTGGTTGGCGTTCTGCCGGTCCAGCTGGTCCAGGCGCTTCCCTATATTCTCACAGTGGTCCTTTTGGCAGGATTTATCGGCAAGGCCACACCCCCACGGGCCGGCGGCGTTCCCTATGTGAAGGAGCGCTGATCATGGCGGCCAATCTCTATCGGCTTGCGGTGTCCGTCAGCGCGAAGGCCCATGCACCCTATTCGGGATTGAAAGTCGGAGCAGCGCTCGCGACAACCGATGGAAGAACCTATGCCGGCTGCAATATCGAGAATGCATCCTATCCCGAAGGCTGGTGTGCAGAGACATCCGCAATTTCGCATATGGTGGTCGATGGCGGCGGCACCATTGCCGACATCGCAGTTTTTTGCAGCGCAATCGATCTGATAACGCCCTGCGGCGGTTGCCGGCAACGCATCGCCGAATTCGGATCACCAGAAACAAAGATCCATTTATGCGATGGCAGTGGGATCGCAGATACCATGACCCTGGAACAATTGCTGCCGCGTGCCTTTGATTTCAAAGAACCGAAGAGTGAGAAATGAAAGCGGCCATCGGCTATATGATCAAATCCCTGGGCGGAATCCTGCCGGAAACGGCCCTGATATTGGGTTCCGGACTGGGGGACCTCGCAGACGGGTTGGAGGGGGAAGTACGTATACCCTATGCCGATTTGGAAGGTGTCCCCGAAAGCGGTGTCAGTGGGCACGCCGGAGAATTTCTGGCCGGATATCTCAACCACGTACCAGTCGCCATATTGTCTGGCCGTATGCATTATTACGAGGAAGGCAATGCCACTGCGATGCGGCCATTGTTGGAAGCACTGAAGGCAATCGGCATCAAGCGCCTGATCGCCACGAACTCTGCCGGCTCGCTGCGCGAAGACATGCCACCCGGTTCGATCATGATGGTGACCGATCACATCAACTGGTCAGGCAAGAACCCCCTGATTGGCGAAGCCTCAGATGACCGGTTCGTCGACATGACAACAGCCTATGACGAGCCGATGATGAACATTTTCCGCGCGAAGGCAGCACGGATGGACCTGACACTCAATGAAGGCGTTTACATGTGGTTTTCCGGCCCGAGCTTCGAAACGCCGGCGGAAATCCGCGCAGCCCGCCTGCTTGGTGCCGACGCAGTCGGGATGTCGACGGTTCCGGAGATTATTCTCGCGCGCTTCCTTGGGTTACAATGCGTAGCGTTCTCGGTGATCACAAATTTTGGTGCTGGCATGACCACAGCAGAATTGACACATTCCCAGACCAAGAATGTCGCCCCGATTGGCGGCAAGCTGCTGTCGGAACTGATCACCAATTCGATTACGGAATTGGCAAAATGACTGCAAAACCCGAAGTCAGAAATCTGTCCACCAGCCAGCAAATTGGCGCCGGCCAGCTTGTCGCTGTCCAGCAACCGGTCAAGCGTAACCAGGGTATGCAGCTGACCTCGGAACTCTTTGAGAAAGTCGAAGTCAATCTTTCGGCAACGCAAAGACGCGCTTCGACGCTCCTCACTCGCAGGACTGTCAAGAAACAATGGCAGGCGGCCTGGCTGATCAAAGCGATCCAGACAATCGATCTTACGACACTTGCCGGAGATGATACGCCCGCGCGTGTCCATCGCTTGTGCGCCAAGGCAAGAAACCCGCTGCGGCACGATCTGGTCGAGGCGCTCGGGCTGCAGCCAGGCACGCTGACGACGGGCGCTGTTTGCGTCTATCCGACAATGGTCCGCACGGCATGCGAAGCACTTGCCGGTACAACCATTCCGGTTGCATCGGTGGCAACGGGATTTCCCGCCGGGCTGACACCAATGGCCCAGCGTCTGGCCGAAATCCAATATGCGGTCGAGGAAGGCGCCGGCGAGATAGATATTGTCATCACCCGTTCTCATGTGCTTACCGGAAATTGGACCGCTCTCTACGAAGAGGTCCGGCAGATGCGCGAGGCTTGCGGGGAAGCGCATATGAAAGCCATCCTGGCAACGGGCGACATCAAGACACTGACCAATGTCTATAAGGCCTCCATGGTGGCAATGATGGCAGGAGCAGATTTCATCAAGACTTCGACCGGTATGGAGGGAGTCAACGCCACGCTTCCGGTCAGCCTGGTTATGCTGCGCGCGATCCGCGATTACGAACATGCCACCGGCTTCAAGGTGGGCTTCAAACCTGCCGGCGGCCTGCGCAAAGCGAAAGACGCCTTATCCTGGCTGATCCTCATGAAGGAGGAACTGCCGCGTGAATGGCTGGAACCGGACCTGTTTCGCATCGGTGCGAGTTCCCTGCTGGGCGATATTGAACGGCAGCTCGAACATCATGTGACGGGTCGATATTCCGCCGCGAACAGGCATGGGCTTGCATAGGGAGTGGATATGAACAAGGTCACCGACATTCTCAAATCGATGGATTATGGACCCGCGCCTGAAGATAGTTCTCATGTCACAACATGGCTGAAGGAACATGATCATCGTATAGGCCATTTCATCGCGGGAAAATTCACTTACCGCAAAGGCACAAAATCCTTTGCCTGTGTGAACCCGGCTACTGGAGAAAAGCTCGCCGATATTGCGCTTGGCAATAAGCGCGATGTGGATGCCGCTGGGGATGCGGCGGCCAAGGCATTCAAATCCTGGTCCAAATTGTCGGGCACCGTCAGGGCACGCCATCTCTACGCGCTGGCGCGTCATGTCCAGAAAAATGCCCGCCTGCTCGCCGTGCTGGAATCCATCGACAACGGCAAGCCAATCCGTGAGAGCCGGGACATTGATATCCCCTTGGTGGCCCGGCATTTCTATCACCATGCCGGTTGGGCGGAACTGCTCGAAACCGAGTTTTCTGGGCAGGCTCCGGTTGGCGTTTGCGGGCAGATAATTCCCTGGAACTTTCCGCTGCTCATGCTTGCCTGGAAAGTCGCACCCGCGCTGGCAGCCGGATGTACCGTCGTCCTCAAACCGGCTGAATACACCCCGCTGACGGCCATGGCATTTGCCGAAATCTGCAACGAGGCAGGCTTGCCGCCCGGCGTGTTCAACATCGTCAATGGAGACGGAACAACCGGCGAATTGATCGTCAACGACGATCGCTTTGAAAAGATCGCCTTTACCGGTTCCACGGAAGTTGGCCGGATCATCAGGAAATCGACGGCTGGTTCCAGGAAAAAACTGTCGCTCGAACTTGGCGGAAAATCCCCGTTTATCGTCTTTGACGAGGCCGATATTGATGCTGCGGTAGAAGGGGTGGTCGATGCCATCTGGTTCAATCAGGGCGAAGTCTGTTGCGCGGGTTCCCGTGCCATTGTTCAGGAAGGCATTGCGGAGAATTTCCACGACCGGCTGAAGGCAAGAATGGAAAAACTCCGTTTGGGCGATCCGCTCGACAAGGCAATCGATATCGGAGCGGTCGTCGATCCGGTCCAGATCGCAAACATCGAGGAGCGGGTGCGCGAGGGTATCGCTTCCGGCGCTTCTCTCTGGCAGCCAAGCTGGGCGAAGTCCATTAAATCCGGGCCCGGTTGTTTCTATCCGCCGACGCTGTTTACCGGCGTGGAACCTGCTTCGCGTCTGGCGCAGGAGGAAGTATTCGGCCCGGTAATCGCAACCATGACCTTCCGTACGCCGGGCGAAGCAATAGAGCTCGCCAATAACAGCCGCTATGGGCTGGCGGCTTCGATCTGGAGCCAGAGCCTGGATATCGCCTTCGACGCCGCAAAGAACATCAAGGCCGGCATCGTCTGGATCAACTCGACCAACCTCTTTGACGCAGCAGCCGGCTTTGGCGGCTATCGCGAATCCGGTTTCGGTCGGGAAGGTGGCCGCGAGGGGATGATGGAATATCTGGTCCCCGATTGGCAAAGGAAGGCCCGTTCGCTACCTGCTTCATCCGCCGTGATTGAACCCTTGCCCAAAGGTGAGAAAGCCGCGGCCTCTTCAGGCGCTGGCAACGATCGACTCGACCGCACGATGAAGCATTATATTGGCGGCAAGCAGGCGCGACCCGATTCCGGCTATTCGTTTCCGGTTGTGGACAAAAAGGGACGGGTGATCACGCAAGCAGGCCTGGGCAACCGCAAGGATATCCGCAACGGCGTCGAAGCCGCGCGGGTTGCGACTTCCTGGACGGCAATGACAGGTCATGCACGGGCGCAGGTCCTGTATTATCTGGCGGAAAATTTCGACGCCCGCAAAGATGATTTCGTCGACACGCTGGTCACGGTCTCCGGAACCAAATCCGATGTAGCCAAGCGGGAAGTCGAGACATCAATTGCCAGAATAATCCATTATGCGGCTTGGGCCGACAAATATGACGGTGCTGCGCGCGCACCCATGGCCAATATGTTGTCACTAGCGCTCAACGAACCCTGGGAAGTCATGGCGATTTCCTGCCCGGATGAGGCACCCTTGCTTGCGCTGATCTCGCTGGTGCTTCCCGCAATCGCAATGGGAAACCGGGTTGTGGCCACGCCATCTCCCGCAAATCCGTTGCCTACTGGCGATTTCTATCAATTACTTGATACGTCTGATGTTCCCGGTGGCACCGTCAATCTGATTACCGGTGACCGGGATGAACTGGCAAAGACGCTGGCCCAGCATGATGATGTTGCTTGCCATTGGTATTTTGGGCCAAGGGCTGGCAGCGAATTGGTCGAACGTGAATCGGCAGGCAATCTGAAAGCGACCTGGGTCAATAACGGCAAGGCGCGGGATTGGTTGGATCCTCATCAGGGCCAGGGGCCGGAATTCCTGTTTCATGCGGTTCAGGTGAAAACGATCTGGACCCCTTATGGTGTTTGACGGAAAGAGCTAGATGCTTCCCCAGGAAATCATTGCGAAGAAACGCGACCGGATCGAGTTAGCTCCGGAGGAAATTGCAGAATTTGTTGCCGGCGTGACCGACGGGTCGGTGTCCGAAGGCCAGATCGCGGCATTCACCATGGCGGTGTTTCTGAACGGCATGTCGCGCGACGAGGCAGTTGGCTTGACTTTGGCAATGCGCGATTCCGGCAATGTACTGGATTGGTCGGAACATGGCGATGCGATCGTGGACAAGCATTCTACCGGCGGGGTTGGCGACAATGTCTCCTTGATGCTGGCGCCTGCTGTTGCGGCCTGCGGTGCATTTGTGCCGATGATCTCGGGCCGCGGTCTCGGCCATACCGGCGGCACGCTGGACAAGTTCGATTCAATTCCCGGCTACAATACGACGCCTGATGATGCATTGTTTCGCAGTACGGTTGCCGAGGCAGGTTGCGCGATAATCGGGCAGACAGGCAGTCTGGCGCCCGCAGACAAACGCATTTATTCGGTCCGCGATGTTACCGCCACGGTGGAAAGTGTGCCGCTCATAACCGCATCGATCCTGTCCAAGAAACTTGCTGCCGGACTGAAGGGGCTGGTGTTGGATGTAAAGGTTGGTTCGGGCGCCTTCATGACATCGGTCGAAGACGCAAGGGAACTGGCAACCAGCCTGGTCGAAACGGCCAAGGGTGCAGGATTGAAAACGACCGCGTTGATGACGGACATGGATCATCCGCTTGCTTCCGCCGCCGGAAATGCCGTGGAGATGAGAAATGCGATCGATTTTCTCACCGGGCGTCATATAGATGACCGGCTGATGGAAATCACCTGTCATTTGGGTGCTCATATGCTGGTCTCGGCCGGTATTTCGGAGGATACCAAGTCCGGATATTCGGCGATGCAGCAGGCTTTATCTTCGGGCGAGGCCGCCGAGAGATTTGCCCGCATGGTGGTCGCTTTGGGCGGGCCTTCCGATATTCTTGAACGGTCGGACAAACATCTGGAATCCGCACCCTTGCAGATCGAGCTATTTGCCGAGCCGCAACATGTTGAAACTTCTAAGGAAAATCTGGCTCTGAACACCCGTCATGTTGGCTTGGCGGTAATCGAACTTGGCGGTGGCAGAACCAGGCCGCAGGACCCGATCGACCATGCTGTTGGATTGACCGATATCGCAGGCCGGGACTGGGATGGATCAAGCCCGATCTGTGTCATCCATGCCAGGGATGAAGCCAGCGCCGAGAAGGCAAAGAAACGGATTTTGGATGCCATCCGGAAGGGAGCAGAAGCACCTCAGCCGGTTTTGGAAATCATTGATTGATAAGCCGTTTGGACCAGTTCATTGCATCAGGACGAGCGTACCGGAATTGATTTCAAACTTCTTCAGTTTGTTGAGAAAGCTCATTCCGAGCAGAACCGTTGATAGCGAACTATCCTTGGAAACCGAAGCCCGGACATCACGCACAATGATGCGGCCAATCTGAATCTCGTCGATCGTCGCGGCGGCAGCCTTGGTAATACCGTTCGCCGTCCGAACCCGGTATTTGAAGTCGGCGGGCTTCAGCCGGATACCAATTCTCCGGGCGGTGGATTCATTGATCGCAACCAGGGTCGCGCCGGTATCGACCAGAACATCCATGCGCCTGCCATTCATTCTCGCACTGGCAATGAAATGACCACGCCGATCCGCATCAACTTCGGCAATCCGTCTGGCAAGCGGGTTTCGTTGTTTGCGCGCCTTTGTTGGCGTCGGTTCGCTGCGGGTAGCAGAATAGACAGGCTCCGTTCTGGCTTCGACCACCTTGTCCTGCAGCAGGGCAGGCATGGTTGTCGCCGTCCCGATCAGGGAAACCGCCATGATTATATACCGCCACATCGATCTGCTCCCACAATTTCATTGGTGCACAGATCATGACACAAACCCGTTTGCGGCCACTGAACGCCGCAACCAGGTTTCCGGGAAACTGATAAAAAGGTAAACGGATTACTAACCGGCTATTTGGTGCCGTACATGCGGTCCCCGGCATCGCCAAGTCCCGGAACAATATAGCCTTTTTCGTTCAGATGGCTGTCGATTGCAGCGGTATAGACCGGCACATCCGGATGCGCGGTCGTAAACGCGTCGATGCCCTCCGGCGCCGCCAGCAGGCACAGGAAACGCAAATTTGTTGCGCCGCGCTCTTTCAGCTTTTCAATGGCAGCCGTCGCCGAATTCGCCGTCGCCAGCATCGGGTCAACGACAATGACAAGCCGGTTGCTCATGTCGTCTGGTGCCTTGAAATAATATTCAATCGCTTCCAGCGTTTTGTGATCCCGGTAGAGGCCGACATGGGCTACCCGGGCAGAAGGGACCAGATCCAGCATGCCCTCCAGCAGCCCATTGCCCGCCCGCAGGATCGAGGCGAAAACAAGCTTCTTGCCGGCAAGGACCGGTGCCTGCATGGCCTCCAGCGGCGTTTCGATTTCAAGCGTGGTCAATTCGAGATTGCGGGTCACTTCATAGCAAAGCAGCAGCGATATTTCGCGCAGCAACCGGCGGAAACTCGCAGTGGATGTCTGCTTGTCGCGCATGATTGTCAGCTTGTGCTGAACCAGGGGATGATCGATGACAGTGACGTTTGCGTGGCTTGTCGATGGCGTGGGCATAGGATTGGGTCTCCGGCTGCGTTGAATTTACCCTAGACCCGTCAGCCTGCACTTCTCAAGCAGCCGCGTCCGGGTTTCCCCATCTATGAACGCTGCCTTGATCGCATTGGTGGTAAATTCAAGCAGAGCCTGATCACCATAACCGAAATGCTCGGCAGCGATCCGGTATTCATTTGCAAGGCTGGTCGAAAAATGTGGCGGATCATCCGAGTTGAGCGTCACCTGGCAACCGGCCTCGACCAGCTTTGGCAAGGGATGGCTGGCAAAGTCCGGATAAATCTCCAGCACTACATTGGAGGCAGGACAGACTTCCAGAACGATTTCCTCTTCAGCGATCAATTCGACCAGCCCCTGATCTTCAATCGCCCGCACACCATGTCCGATCCGGTCTGGCTTAAGGTGCTCAACTGTATGACGGATACTGGCTGGACCGCATAACTCCCCGGCATGGGTGGAAATACCCAGCCCGGCTGTACGCGCCAGATCATGAGCGGGTAGGAAATCGGGAACATCATACATGCGTTCATCACCCGCCATCCCGAAGCCGGTGATTAACGGATGTGGATTTGCGGTGATCCATCTTGCCGTTTCCAACACGGCGTTCGGGCCCATATGCCGCAAGCCAATCGCAATCATCCGAGCCTCAATGCCGGTTGTCTTCCTTGCTTCATCAATGCCATCTGCCAGGCCGGAAACATAATCCGCCGGATCAATGCCGGATTCACGCGCGTGATCGGTTGAAATAAAGAACTCGCTGTAAATCGCACCATCTTCAGCAAGCGATGAAAGATAGGTCTCTGCCAGCAGGCAAAAATCTTCGCGCGTCCTGAACAGCTTGGCGACCGTGTCATAGACTTCCAGAAAGGAGGTAAAATCCTCCCAGACATAAGAATTTCCATTGATGATTGGCGAGATGTCGACGCCATATTTGTCTGCCTGCATCTTGGCGAGCGCCGGACTTGCCGCACCCTCAATATGGCAATGCAATTCTGCCTTGGGGACGTTCGCCGTCATGTGCTGTGTTCCAGGAAGGGTGTGCCGACTGGACCGGGTGCAATTTCAAGATGGGCGCCAACCGTCGCGCCGATGTCTGCGAAAGTATTCAAGGTTCCAGCATATCTGGCGTCTATGCCCGGCGACCATGCGAGAACAGGCACCTGCTCGCGCGTGTGCTCCGTGCCGTGCCAGGTCGGGTCGTTGCCGTGATCAGCGGTGATGATTAGCAGATCACCGGATTTCATCACGGCCATGATCTCGGGCAGTCGCCGGTCAAAGCGTTCAAGTGCTGCCGCATAACCGGCAACATCACGGCGATGGCCATATTCGCTGTCAAAATCTACAAAGTTGGAAAAAACCAGATCACCATCCCCGGCCCCTGCAATCGCCGCCAGGGTCTGATCAAAAATTGCCTCGTTGCCATGTCCTTTAAGAACTGAGGTTGGTCCCT
>JANQQM010000095.1 GCA_028289365.1 Salaquimonas sp.
GGCAACAGACTATATCCATGCGAGGCTCCAGCGTGATGTGCTGAATCGGGCTCTTGAACCCTTGTTCGAGGAATATGATGCCCTCATGGCACTGTCGGCAACGGGACCTGCTCCGAAAGGTCTGGAATCAACCGGTAATCCCATATTTAACGGTTTGTGGACTTATCTCGGTGTGCCGGCGCTTAACATCCCTCACCTGCAGGTCGATGGCATGCCCATGGGTTTTCAGATTATCGGACGGCAGTTCGATGATGCCCGAATATTGCGGATCGGCAAATGGCTGGACCGGCACAACAACGCTTCCGGCTGAACTCCGGAAATCGAGCCCTGTGCTGAAAGCGGTCTTGTGTGACTGTGCAGACAAAATCCGGGAGGCTATGATGCCCCCCGGTACATTTCTGTTACGGCAGTTTTGCAGACTTAGCGTGTTCGATAGGTCCTGCTGGCGCGCATGCGGCTCAGCCATTTGGCCCGGTCCTGTCGCCAGGCGACACGTGCATCAATGCGTCTGATTTTTCGTTTTACACAAACGATCCGAACATGGCGATGACGAAGGCCCGTCGTCCGTCCCTTCTTGATGTGGGACCGATACATGGACGGATGGCAATTATGTCGTTTGATGACGAGAACCCGATGCCGTGTCGGCCAAACTCGGCGAACACGTTTGCGGTGGAAGCGCTTGTGTCGTTTTGCCAGTCGCTTGCGCTTATGATAGTGCGCTACGCGCATGCGCTTGTGACGCTTGGCGATGCGCCTGTGCATATGACGTTTCGCTTTTCTTGCTGTGCGATGATGCATCTTGCGGACACGCTTGTGAGACATTTTTGCGCGCGCCCGTTGACTGTCGAGATTAATCTTGTGTTTGACCACCGGTGTATGACCGCGCTGAATTTCGCGGCTTTCACTCGTTGGGGCCTGAAAAAGGCTGAGGCTCAATCCGAGGACCAGGGCCATTATTATTTTTATGATCGGCATCGTCATTTTTACTCTCTACTGATTGACGTTTTGGACCCCGCTCAAGGCGCAGTATCTTCCAAATTTAAGAAATTTACAATCTGTTAAGGTTAACGGCGATTAACCAGGTTTGTGAACGTTAAGTTTGCGGCAAGCAAATAGGGTTAGTTTCGAGTTCGCAAATTGAGTTTGTTCGCAATGGTACGAACCCGATTTTGTCAGTGATCTTCCTTTAATGGAGAATTACGCTTGATATCTGCAATGAACAGCCTGCTTTCCGGAATGAGTGCCCAGACCCGGGCGTTGAATGTCATTGCCGGCAATGTCGCAAACGCCTCCTCCGATGGTTACGCCAAGAAGAGCAGCAACTTTGTCGAAGGGCCCGCTAGCGTTGCCGAAACTTCTCGGGAGACCAGCACGAGGCTGGCCCACACCGGATCAGTATCCGAGTCGGGGCCCGCTATCCGGCAATCCAATGGTGCCTTCGTCGAGGGCTCCGGTGTTGATCTGGTTGCGGAAATGGTTGATTTGATGGTCACCAAAAATGCCTACAAGGCCAATGCCAAGGCCTTTGCCATGGTCAGTGATCTCTCCAAATCGACCCTGGATATACTGGCCTGAAGTTTTTTTTCCGATCCCCTGTTCCTTCACTTGTATCCGGATGATGTCTCCCTATAGTAGCAGTGACCATTCAACGCTCGTCGTGTACCGGGACTTCCATGAGCATTTATACGGATTGCGACTATCCAGTTGCCGACTTTATTTCAGAAGTTCATGAGCGGCAGCTAGAAAATCTGGAACAGCCAGGCACCTGGGGGACCAGTGCGCAAAGAATTGCTGTCGTTGCCAAAGCCCGTCAGTCAGGAATTGACGCCGGCGTACTTGAGGGTGCGGACGACAACCTGCCCGGGACAGAATTCGAACTTTCGAAAAATGTGCAGCGTATGATCGAGCTGCTGGCAGTGTCACCGAAGGATTTTACCGAGACTGACTTCGAGGAGGCCAAGTCCGAGGGTCTTTCAGACGAGGAATATACGGAAATCGTGGGGCTGGTGTCGCGCCTGGTTTCTATCGATGTGTTCGCCCGGGCTCTGGGCGTGAAACTGCGCCCACTGCCGGAGCCGGGTAGCGGCTCACCAACGCGACAGCGTCCTGAAACGGCAGTGCAGGAACTGGCCTTTGTGCCGACCATTCCCAATGGCGCAGCCGGTGGTGAATTAGGCCGGGAGCTCTATGGTGGTGTTCCGAAACCCTATATCATTCGCTCCCTGAGCCTGGTGCCCGACGAGATGCGAAGGCACCTGGAAATGGAGCAAGTTTACTATCTGCCGCTAAAGCGCATTATCGATTATGACTATCAACACCATGAAGGTTTGAATCGAGTGCAGGTAGAGGTTGTCGCCGGGCGCATATCGGCGATCAATGAGTGCTTTTACTGAACCACCGGCCATGCCCGGTTCCTCCGTGAGAGTGGACAAGCCCACAATATTGAGCCAAATCTGAAAGCCCTGGTCGATCCGAGTCAGGATGTGGGTGTCACCGGAGGACGGGTGTTGCTCGATTTCAGCGATGCCGCTGTCGGATCCGATGTCAAAGCCCTGGATCGAGCCCGTGCGGCCCTTGCCGAAGAACTTGGGCCTCATGCCGTTAGCGGCGCCGCTGCAATTATCGCCAATTTTACCAAAAATGATCGCATCGCCAACGGTATAGGAATTCCCGTCGATCCCATGGTCCTCAAGGGTACGGAAGCATTGCGTGAAGATCTCGGCCTCAATGAATTTCGATCGGCGGTAAATACTTTCAAACACGATCAGAAGTAATGTCGCTTGCAACCGGCTGATAGGTTGCCGGTTTCCTGCGCCTCGGCGCTCAGGTCGGGCGTCCGACACTGTGATAGGCCAATCCGGCCGCGCCCGCCAGTTCGCTACTGTAAAGATTCCTCAGGTCAACAAGTATGTTGCCTTTCATTACGTTCTGCAACTGCACCAGATCGATGGCGCGAAATTCGTTCCATTCCGTTAGTACGACGGCGATATCTGCATCTTGGGCGGCGTCGAAAACGGAGTCACACCAGGTCAATGCCTCGAGTTCAGGAGCGTCGCTTTTACGACCCTGGGGATCATAAATTCTAATATCTGCGCCTTCTTCATGCAGCATGGGCAGGATTGTCAGGCTTGGAGCCTCGCGCATATCGTCCGTGTTGGGTTTGAAGGTAACACCGAGGACGGCAATCGTCTTGCCGTTAACATGCCCCCCCGCAGCTTCAATGATCCGCCGGCCCATCGCAATTTTCCGTTCGTCATTGACCGTTTTGACCTGCTCTACAAGGGTTACCGGCGAACGATAGTCACGACCTGTTCGTACCAGGGCGGATACATCCTTGGGAAAACAGGAACCTCCATAGCCCGGTCCTGGATGCAGGAACTTGCCGCCGATGCGCTGGTCGGCTCCGATGGCATTCGCGACTTCCTGGACGTTGGCATCGACGCTTTCGCAGAGATCTGCAATTTCGTTTATGAAACTGATTTTAAGTGCCAGGAAGGCATTGGCGGCATATTTTGCGAGCTCGGCACTTTCGCGACCGACAAATATCAAAGGAGCGTTCCGCAGCGACAGGGGTTCATAGATGCGTTCCATAACTTCCCTGGCGCGGGGATCGTCGGTGCCCACAAGAATCCGGTCCGGATGTGTAAAGTCCTGGATTGCAGAACCTTCGCGCAGGAATTCGGGATTGGAACAGACCGCAAAATCCGCATCACTGCGCAACTCATTGAGACGCCTTTCGACCTCCCGGCTCGTTCCCACCGGAACCGTCGATTTGGTGGTGATGACGGTGAAGCCTTTCAGGTGGGGGGCGAGTTCTTCCAGAGCCTTGTAGACATAGCTCAGGTCCGCATGTCCGTCGCCGCGGCGCATGGGGGTTCCCACGGCCAGAAAAATCAAATCCGCTTGCGCGACCGCCACACCCAGGTCCGTAGAAAAAGTCAGACGACCGGCTTCCAGATTGCGTTGCAGCAAATCATCCAGACCCGGTTCATAGATGGGAACAATGCCCTTGTTCAGTTGATCGACACGAGATTCAACCTTGTCCACGCAATGAACATTCCAGCCAAACTCCGAGAAACAGAC
>JANQQM010000103.1 GCA_028289365.1 Salaquimonas sp.
GTTTCGCCTCACGAAACCCCCAAAGCTTCAAAGGGATCAACATCCCTTTCTCTCCAGGAACCCCGGTCCAAACAAGGATCGGGGTTCTTGGCGTCTGGGGAGCAAGACCTTCGCTTCAACTCGTAAAATCACCGACGATTGAGCTCGCAAAAATTTGCTGGTGGTCAAGCTTGGCAAAACCTCTATCTATGGCAATATACCCTGTCAGAAACGGAGCATGGCAATGACCGCAAGCATGATGAATTTCGCAGGCAGGCTCATTGGGTTGTTTCGAACACCGCTATTGATCGTGGCGCTTACGCTTGCATTCGTGCCCAACGCCGCTGCGCAGGCAGAGGTCAGCACTTGTCTGGCGGTTGCGAATGATTGGTCAGCGCCAAAAGTCTGGAAAGCTGCCTTTCAGCCGGTTGCCACAGGGTCAAGCGAAGTCAAGATCACCTATGTTGGTCATTCAGCCTTCAGGATTGAAACTGCCGATGGCGTTTCAGTGGTTACCGACTATGCTGGATTTCCGGGCGAAGGCGGCCCGCCGGATGTCGTGACCATGAACCACGCCCATTCCTCACACTATACCATGTTCCCGGATCCCGCGATCCCGCATGTGCTGAAAGGCTGGGAATCAGCAGACGGTCAGCGGCCGGCCGAACATCGGCTGCGGGTCGAAGATATCTACATCCGCAATGTGCCCACGGACCTGTATTCCGAAGGCTTCATGTATGAGGAAGGTGGCAACTCGATTTTCATTTTCGAGGTCGCCGGTCTTTGTATCGGCCATCTCGGCCATCTGCATCACAAGCTCACGCCGGAACATATTGCGGCAATCGGCAGGCTCGACGTCATTTTCATGCCGGTTGACGGCACTTACACCATGAGCCAGGCAGGCATGATTGAACTGGCGGGGCAGGTGCGCTCCAGCATTGTCATCCCGATGCATTATTTTTCGGAGTTTTCCTTGCAGCGATTTCTTGCCGGCATGCAGGACGGTTTTGAAACCGAAATTACGGGCAGCCGCTCAATGACGGTCTCGCTGGCGACTTTGCCATCCTCACCGACGGTAAAGGTGCTGCAGCCATTTTGATATCATGGGGCAGGTCTCAGCAATCAAGCCCTTCGGTAAACTCTGAAGCAAGGGAACGGACGACTTGCCTTAGCGCTTCTTCCTGCTCGGCGCCATCAGAAAGCGCCTTTTCATAGGTCTCGATTTGTCGGTCTGCACTTGTCCCTGATTCAATAATCTTTCTGACATTCTTCAATTCCTGCAGGCAGCCCAGGGCTTCTGCATGCGATCCCAGCATTTCGACCAATTCCTCGACCAGTTCAGGAAGATCGACAACAGCACCCCTTCCGAAGTCTATCAAACCCCGCGAGACACCATAGCGTTGCGCCCGCCAGCGGTTCTCGGCAATCAGGAACCGGTCATATTGCCGCCATCGCTGATTATTGGCTCGCAGATTGTACAATAGCCGAAACAGGCTTTGGATTACCGCGGCGATTGCCAGCGCATCCTCAAGCCTGGGGCACACATCGCAAATACGTACTTCTACCGTGGGGAAGCGGGCGGACGGCCTCAAATCCCACCAGATTTTTGTCGCATCCTCGATCATCCCCGTATTGATGATTGTATTCAGTGAGCGCTGATACTCAGCAAAACTGGCAAATTCCGGTGGCAGTCCAGTCCTCGGCAAATTGTCAAACACGGTCAGCCGATAGGATCGCAATCCGGTTTTCGAACCTTCCCAAAACGGCGAGGATGTCGACAAGGCAAGCAGATGCGGCAGGAAATACGGAATCTGGTTCATCATGTCGATCCTGAGATCATCATCATCGATACCGACATGAACATGCATGCCGCAGATCAACATGCGCCGGGCAACACCGGCAAGATCGCGTTCCAGGATCCGGTATCTTTCCTTTTCAGTGAACTTTTGCTGCTGCCAGGCGGCAAAGGGATGGGTAGAAGCCGCAATGGCCAGCAGGCCGTGACTTTTTGCGATACCGGTAATCGTGCGCCGGAGATTGGTGAGGTCAGCCCGCGCATCTGCAACCGTCTTGCAAACCCCGGTGCCAACCTCGATCTGGCATTGCAGGAATTCCGGGCTGACCTTTGTCGAGAGTGCTTCCTGGCATTCCGTCATGAATGCGTCAGGTGCCGGCGTGACGTTGAGCGTGGTTTCATCAACAAGAAGGTACTCCTCCTCCATTCCCAACGAGAATTCTGGTTCTTTGACTGTCACCCGCTCACCCATTCTTCCAGTTTGGCAATAAAAGACCGGTCTCGGCAACTTGCTGCTGTTTGCCGACCAAGACCGACTAGTTCCGTTTTTGCACAATCCGCCTTCAAGTTTGTACCCCAAGATCTGTTGGCTCAAGCACATAGGCCTTGCCGAAGCCGCCATTCAGGTAGGCGCGTTCCAGCTCAAGGCGGTAGAAATTGAAATCGCCGAAATCAATGTACAAGGCGGCTTTGGGATGTCTGGCCAGCCAGGTCTCACGCAGTGTCGCGATCTCGGGCGCACCCCGGACAATTTTGCTCAATTTTCCGACCAGCGTAATTCTGGGATGTGCCAGTGGATCGCCCTTGCCCGGCTCGCCGAGGAGGATGGAACAACGTTGGTCAAGTTCGATGGCCTTCGAATGGCCGGACAAGTCCGACGCCAGCGAGATCAATTGGCCATTTTCATCGGTACCGACGGCGATACGACTGACAACAGGATATCCCGTTTCCGGTTCCAGCGCGGCAAGTGCGCCAAACAGCGCTTTATCGACAAGGCTGCGGGCAAGTATTCGCGCTGTCTCATCGGTTTCCCGGATTGGGTTGACTTTCCTGTCGTTCATACCATGGTCCTGGATGAGCGCATGATGAAACCTGTCAGCATGCAGATTGTAGATATGCAAGGTTCTATCATATGCGTCAGGCGTCAAGAGGGAGAATTTCATGCAGGGTTTGATGATGGATCGCCAACTGCTAATTTCGGCGATCATTGATCATGCTGCTTCTTATCACAGCGATACGGAAGTGGTTTCAGTCAATACAAAGGGTGGCCAGCACCGGACCAACTACGCTGAAATCCGAAAACGCGCGCTGAAATTGGCATCCGTGTTCAACAAACGTGGAATGGCAAAGTCCGACCGTATTGCCACCATCGCCTGGAACAATTTTCGCCATCTCGAACTATACTACGCCATTTCCGGCAACGGGCAGGTGTGCCACACGATCAATCCGAGGCTGTTCGCCGATCAGATGACCTACATCATCAACCATGCCGAGGATCGGATGATCTTCTTTGATGCGACTTTTTTGCCATTGGTCGACGGCCTGCGGGAAAATTTGAAGACGGTGGATGCCTTTGTGCTGATGGAACCGCGCGATGACGAGACGGCGGAAAAATATCCCTGGCTGGAATTTTATGAGGATCTGATTGAAAGCGGGGATGATGATTATCATTGGCCGGAAGATCTTGACGAGAATGATGCGTCCTCGCTTTGCTACACCTCCGGCACGACGGGAAATCCAAAGGGCGTACTGTATTCAAACCGCTCGACCCTGATCCATGCCATGATGAGCGCAACCCCCGATGTGGTGAACCTGTCGGCGCGCGACTGCCTGCTGCCGGTCGTTCCCATGTTCCACGTCAATGCCTGGGGCACTGCCTATGCCGCTCCGATGGTGGGAACAAAAATGGTAATGCCGGGCCCAAATCTCGATGGAAAAAGCATCGCCACGCTTTTCAATCAGGAAAAGGTCACAGTCTCGGCCGGCGTGCCGACAATCTGGGCAGGATTGATCGATTTTCTCGAGCAGTCTGGGGAAAAACTGCCCTTCCTCAAACGAACCGTTGTTGGCGGATCGGCCTGCCCGCCCTCAATGATTGAAAAGTTCAGAACGGACTATGATGTCGAGGTTCTGCATGCCTGGGGCATGACCGAACTTTCCCCCCTTGGAACCGTCAACAATCTGAAGAACAAACATGATGCGTTGGACAATGACGAGCAGGAAAATCTGCGGTGCAACCAGGGCAGACCGCCATTCGGCATCGAGTTGGGCGTGTTTGATGACGAGGATAATCCGCTCGCAGAAGACGGTCAGGCGCAAGGCAATCTCTATTGCCGGGGCTATTGGGTGTTGAATAACTATTTCCACTCGGAAGGGGATGATCTGAGAAATGGAAACTGGTTTCCTACCGGCGATGTTGCCACGATTGATGAAGACGGATTCATGACCATCCGCGACCGATCCAAGGACATCATCAAATCGGGTGGCGAATGGATATCGACGGTGGAGCTGGAAAATCTGGCGCTTGGGCATCCGGCAATCGCCGATGCCGCTGTAATCGCTGCAAAACATCCAAAATGGGATGAACGACCATTGCTTTTGCTGGTTGAAAAACCGGGTTCGGAATTTACCGAAAGCAACATGAACGAGATTTATGACGGCAAGGTCGCAAAATGGTGGGTGCCCGATACATTCCGCGTAGTTGATGAGATTCCCAGAAACGCCACCGGCAAGGTTCGCAAGAACCTGTTACGCGAAACATTTGGCGATTCCCTGATGGATGATCCAAAGCTCGCTTGATTACAATAAGACTTAAATCCGATCATTTTTGAACATCTGAATTTAATGCCGATCTGCCAGATTGCGCCCGCTGGGTCGGGTATCATTATGGAGTTGTGCCATGGGAAGACTCGGTTTTCCGGTGCCGCAGGGCGTTTGGGTCCCCAAAGAGAACGTTCGGCCCCAATACGTGATAGCAGGCGACACGGACGAAGATCAGGAAAAACCAGTGGACAAGGTATTGGCGTATGCTGCGTTCTACGTGCTGCTTTTTGCGGCCTATTGCGCCTTCCTTCCGGCTCAGACTGGATCGGCATTCGCCTATGTCAGTGAACTGAACCCGATTTCATCAATGACCGCGCAGGACCGTTATTCCCATTTGCGGCGTACCGACAAGCCGGTTGTGAAGGACATAGAGTGGTCGCTTCGAGGATTGAGCGACTAATGCTGCACGTATTGACAAGTTGAGGCTATTTCAGCGTGACTTCATAGCGCAATCTTTCCGTCAAATACTTGCTGAATCGCAATTCGATCAGCCGATCGGAAAGGTCGAATGCCTTGCGCTCGACCACCAATAGTGGCGTGCCTTCATCGATCGCCAACCGGCTGGCATCCTGTTTCGTGGCAATACCCGCCGTAATTGATTCTTCTGCCCGTGCGATCGCGATGCCATATACTTGATGATAAAACGGATAGAGGGCATTTGGCATGGGCGCCCGTTCTGCCAGACCTGGAAACAGACCCGCCGGAAGACAGACAATCTCATGAGCCGCCAGTGTGTTCTCGATACGCCGCAGGCGTGAGATTTCAAACACCTGGTCATCGCCGGTCGAAAACAGGTCGCGTTCCTTTGCCCGTATCCGTCTTTTTGAGAATTCTTCGCTGACCATGGATGGAATTGCCATGCTGCCATCCGGTTTGCGTAGTCTGAAGAAATGAAACAGCGCATTTTCAGGCGTGGTCGTCGCGACAAAGGTTCCTCTGCCCTGTTGCCGGTCAAGAATACCAGCCTGTACCAATTCGCTGAGTGCTTTGCGGGCCGTTCCCTGGCTGACACCAAGCTGCGCGCCCAGATCGGTTTCGCTTGGCAGCATGGCGCCGGGCCCGAGTTCGCCATTGATGATTCGGTCCAGGATCACCTGATAGACATGGCGGTATAACGGGACGTCAGGAGATTTGGATGGTTGCAATGTTCCATGCCTTTAAATTTTTTCACCGGACACAGCATATATTCAAAATAAGTCTTGTACAAGAATTCATATATATGTATTACATCCGAAACTCACAACTTTGGAGGACCGGATGGCCCAACCCCAGTTATTGGTTCATGACAAGAAGGACAATGTAGGCGTAGTCGTGGTGGAAGGCCTGACTGCTGGCACAGACATGCTTTGTGTCGTCACCGAAGACAACAGCGATTTCAATCTGAAGTCGGATGCAGATATCCCGATCGGTCACAAGGTTGCACTTGTAGACCTGGCGGAAGGCGATACCGCGATCAAATATGGTGAGGATATCGGCAAGGTGATTGCCCCGATCAAGAAGGGCGAACATGTCCACACCCATAATGTAAAAACGAAACGCTGGTAGTACGGAGCCGTCTCAATGGATCAAAAAAGCAACATATACGGATACGTCCGTGAAAATGGCCGCGTCGGCGTTCGCAACCATGTCGTGATTCTGCCCGTCGATGACATCTCAAATGCCGCCTGTGAAGCAGTGGCAAACAACATCAAGGGCACATTGGCACTGCCGCATGCCTATGGCAGGCTGCAATTCGGCGAGGATCTCGAACTGCACTTCCGGACCATGATTGGCACGGGCGCAAACCCGAACGTGGCGGCCTGTATCGTCATCGGCATCGAACCGGAATGGACCAAGGTCATCGCCGACGGAATTCGCGAAACCGGCAAGCCGGTCGCCGAATTTTCCATCGAGCAGAATGGCGATATCGCGACGATTGCCGCTGCCAGCCGCAAGGCCAAGGAGTTTGTGCATTGGGCAAGCGAATTGCAGCGCGTCGAATGCCCGCTGACCGATCTTTGGGTGTCAACCAAATGCGGTGAATCCGACACGACCACAGGCCTGTCCTCCTGCCCGACGGTCGGCAACATGTATGACAAGCTCGTGCCGCATGGTCTTTATGGCTGTTTTGGTGAAACGTCAGAGATCACCGGCGCCGAGCATATCTGCGAAAAGCGCGCCGCAAATCCCGAAGCTGCTGCCAAGTTCATGAAGATCTTCCAAGCCTATCAGGACGATGTGATTTTCGCCCACCAGACCGACGATCTTTCCGACAGCCAGCCGACCAAGGGTAACATCGCCGGCGGCCTGTCAACGATTGAAGAAAAAGCGCTTGGCAACCTTGAGAAAATCGGCCGTGACTGCCGTTACATTGACGTTCTTGAG
>JANQQM010000125.1 GCA_028289365.1 Salaquimonas sp.
AGCACAGTCTGGGAGATTAGCCGACATAATGCCAACCGCCGTCCCGCTGCTCCACAAGACCTTTGCTGCTGAAATCTTTCAAACTCGCATCGATCGAAACGAGCGCGCGCCATTCGCGAACCATGTCCTGGTCATCGCAGCACTTGTCGCGAAGATCGAGGAAGGAGATACCCGGTTCCGCCTTGATATGGGACAAGATCGACTCTTCAACCTTGTCAACCCGCCGGCGGCAATCATCAACCAGTTCCTGGGTTTCGGCAGCCGATTTCACTTCATCATGGGCCAGCAATACGGCCTGAACATCCCGCTCTTTCAGAAAACGCTCGATCTTGTCAAATGTGGCCCGCATGACGTTTGGATCCTCGTAGAGATAGAGAACCGGATTGAACGTCGGAAGAAGAGGGTCTGCGATTACTAGCGTCCGTGTTGATCTCTCGAAAAATCCCACTTCCGCCATGGAATGCCCCAGGACTTCCACGACCTCCAGCTCAACTCCATTGCCAAGGTCTATGACATCGCCATCTTTGATGAATTTATCAATCGGTCCTTCGGTCGGGCCCATCCAGTCGAGATATTCCTCGTTCAGATCAAAATTCTCGCCCTCGGGAAAAGCATGTACAATGGATTTGGCGTTCAGCATATTGTCGGCGACACGATCCGCTCGGGCACTGTGACCAAGGATCTCGCAGCCCGTTTCTTCCTTGAGCCAGCCATTGTTGCCCACATGATCCATATGTTCGTGGGTCAGCAGCAGAAAATCCAGGTCTTGCCGTTCGACGCCGAGCTCCTCGAATGCCTGCTTGAGTGAAGGCAAACCTCCATATAAACCACTGTCGATAAGCGCCGTTTTCTCACCACCCCGCACGAAGAACACCCGCGTCGCTGTCTTGCCTTCATGATCCCCCGGCAGCCCCATCGAAACTGTAGCAAGTGGCCCGGAATTATAGCTGATTACTGATTCACTCACGTAACTTTCTCCTTAACGTCCCTTGAATTCAGGATCGCGCTTTTCAATGAAGGCTGCAATACCCTCTTTTCCGTCTTCTGTCGCATATAAGGCGCCGAGCACACGCTGCTCCATTGTAAGCCCTGCAGAAAGGGCCGTGTCCAGGCCATCGTCGATGACACGTTTACTTTCAAGAAGGGCAACGGGTGCCTGGCCCGCCAGCTCTTCGGCAAATTCAATTGCACGCGGCATCAAACCATCTGGTGAACAGGCTTCGAGGGCAATACCATACTGAACGGCTTCTTCCGCCTTGATCATGCGACCGGTTGCCAGCAATTCCTTGGCCCGCATTGGCCCCACAAGCCGGGGAAGTCGCTGCGTCCCCCCACCGCCGGGCAGGAGTCCGAGTTTGATCTCCGGCAATCCTAGTTTCGTCTTTTCATTAACGAAAATAAAATCGCAACAAAGTGCCAATTCCAATCCGCCACCAAGAGCATATCCGTTGACGGCGCAAATCGTCAGCTGTGGCAGATTGGCTATGGCGTCGAAGGTCTTCCTCGAACGCCTTTGGAAATTATCGAACTCCGTTTGTCCCACCTTGTGATAACCGACAATATCAGCACCGGCAACAAAACCTCGCCCCGTTCCGGTGACGACAAGAACGCGCACGTCCTCTTTGCGCGCGCCGAGGTCTTGAATATAATTTCCCAGTGCTTCCATGATCTCAAAGTTCAGCGCGCCAAGTGAGTCTTCGCGATCAACGCGTAGAATTTCTATCGCACCCTTGCGTTCGAGAACGAGATTGGGATGGAGGCGTTCTTCCATGATTATAATGCCCCGGAATTGCGAAGCTGCTGCAACCTGTCGGCGCCTAAAATCTCACTGATGACTTCGTCAGTGTGCTCGCCGACTTGCGGCGGAACGCGCCGCATGGAAACAGGTGTTTCGCTCATTGATATCGGATTCGCAATCGCCTTTATGCGACCGGCTTTAGGATGGTCCATTTCCACCAGCCGTTGCGGCTCCCGATCAAGTGCGTCTTCGAGCGCTTCCCTGGAGTTGCGAATGGGCGCGGCCCAGACATCGGCCTCTTCAAAAATTGCCATCAGCTCTTGGGTCGTTTTCTTCTGAGTGCCCCTGTCGATCCGCAATTTCGTCTCATCCCGCTGTTTCCAGGGGTCCATTTCGGCCAAGCCCGGATCATCCAAAAGCGTGCCTAGCTTTTCCAGGGGACACATGGCAATTGCCACCCAGCCATCGGCTGTCGGATGCGGGCCGTAAGGGGCATCATTCCAGCAGGAAGCGACACCCGCCTCTGACCGCTCCAGGGATATATCCTGGTTGAGCACCGCAAAATTCTCCTGCCCCATCAAATTCAGCGTTGCGGAATAGAGGTTGGTCTCGACCTTCTGGCCGATGCCCTGCCGGTCGCGCGCGATCAATGCCCCCAATATGGCGATCGCCAGGGACTGGCTCGCAGCAAAATCCGCAATGGGTGTCCCGCAGGCCGTCGGCGGATCGCCGGCGCGCCCCGTATTGAACATAACGCCGGACATGGCCTGTACCAAAAGATCCTGTCCCGGCATTCCTTTTTCCGCCATGGCGCTATCGGAACCCCAGCCCGAGCCTGACGCATAAATGATTTTTGGATTAACGGCTTTGAAGTCGTCATATCCAAACCCCAGCCGATCCATAACGCCCGTTCTGAAGTTTTCGACGACGACATCGCAGTCTTTGGCCATATCTAGCAGCGCCTGTCGCCCCTCAGGATTTTTCAAATCGACCGAAATCGATCGTTTATTGCGATTGAATGAGAGAAATGCAGCGCTGTCTCCGCCGACGAATTCCCCGATCATCGGCATGGACCGCATCCATTCGCCTTTTCCCGGCCGCTCCACTTTCAGGACATCGGCCCCCATGTCGGCCAGTGTCTGTGTGCACAGCGGACCAAGCATCATCTGTGTGAAATCCAGGACTCGGATTCCGTCAAGGGCCTGTTTGTTCGATGCGTTCATTGAATTTCCAGTTTTTCTAACCTGTAGCTTGAAAACGATTTTATCGTAGAACCCGGCAATTAAACATGGTAATACGTTTTACCAAGCGATAGAACAATAAAATTGAGCCTTTTGTCAAGCCAATGTTAACCCTGAAAAGCGTGTTATAACGGAAAAGACAATGGCATGGAATTTTGCAAGTGAGCACGCTATCGGACATTGCCAAGGCGGCGGGCGTTTCGACGGGTGTGGTATCCCGGGTCGTCAACGGTGACACGACTCTGCGTATCAGCAAGGATACTCGCGACCGGGTCCTCAAGGCCATTGAAGATCTGGACTACACACCCAACGTTGCCGCCCGATCTCTGCGGTCCGCGAGATCCGCTGTCCTGGCTTTTGTCGTTCATGATGTTTCCAACTCCGTATACCGGGAAATTTTGGATGGCGCCCAAAGTGCCGCCGCTGAGGCCGGCAAATCCCTGGTTCTGGCGGATGCCTCGAGCAGCCATCAGAGCCCGGCCGGCCTGTTGCGCCTGATCAATGGCGGTGGATTGGATGGCCTGGTTATTCAAGGCAGCGGTGAGGATGCCGATGAGATCATAGCGCGCGCAGCCAGGCGCAACATGCCCATTGTCGCCCTCCAGGCACGCTTGACGACAAAAGCTCATCTGCTGCGCGTCAATGATTACGAAGCCGCCCGCATTGCCGCCGAACACTTGCACGAGCTGGGACATAGGGAAATTGGTTGCATTGCAACTGGCGAAGGCCTGAGCTTCACAAATGAAAGGTTACGCGGAATAAAAGCCATATATCCCGGGTTCTCGGATAAAAACATCAGACACAGCGATCCCGATGTGGAAGCCGGTGCACTGGCGACCGCCGCCCTCCTCGATGACCGGCCTCAACTCACAGCCCTGATTTGCCTGAATGTTCTTGGCGCGGTTGGAGCACTGAGGACGATGCGTCGTCTGAGCCTTGATGTGCCAACAGATCTGTCAATTGTCGCCGTCCACGATCTCGCCCTTGCCCAGGATTTGGCAACCCCGCTTACAACGGTTCAGACGCCGCTGTTTGAACTTGGAAAGATTGCCATTGAGCTCGTACTGTCGGAGGGCCTTGAGCCCAGAGCTGAAACAATCATCGAGAAGTCACCGGAACTGATCTTGAGAAAAAGCACGGCGCCGCCGAGTTGAA
>JANQQM010000132.1 GCA_028289365.1 Salaquimonas sp.
GCTTCGGCATCCGTTCCGGTGAGGGAGCCGAGTCGGGCATCCGAAAATCCCATTGCCTTGAGCATGCGCAAATTCGTCTCGTCTTCCGGCAGACCGTGCTCGGCGACCTTTGCTTCCATGGCGAGGATTTGCTCGATCTGATCCAGAAACCAGGGGTCGATTTTGCAGTAGCCGTGGATATCTGCAGCACTCCAGCCCTCGCGGAAAGCCTGTGCCACCATGCGTAACCGGTCAGGCGTTGGCGTACCAAGTGCGGCGCGGATGGCGTTGCGATCATCGCCTTCGCCCAGGCCGGGGATTTCGATTTCGTCGAGGCCGGTCAATCCGGTTTCCAGCCCACGCAACGCTTTTTGCAACGATTCAGCGAATGTCCGGCCGATTGCCATAACTTCGCCAACCGATTTCATTGCTGTGGTCAAGTTACGGGAAGCGCCCGGAAACTTCTCGAAGGCAAAACGCGGAATCTTGGTGACGACATAGTCAATCGACGGCTCGAACGAGGCCGGCGTTGCGCCGCCGGTTATCTCGTTTTCGAGTTCGTCCAGCGTGTAGCCAACCGCCAAGCGGGCCGCGACCTTTGCGATCGGGAAACCCGTGGCCTTTGATGCCAGCGCCGACGACCGCGAGACGCGCGGGTTCATCTCGATGACGATCAGGCGACCATTTTCCGGGTTAACGGCAAATTGGACGTTTGAACCGCCTGTCTCCACCCCGATCTCGCGCAATACCGCGATCGAGGCATCGCGCATGCGCTGATATTCCTTGTCGGTCAGGGTGAGCGACGGCGCAACGGTGATCGAATCACCAGTATGAACGCCCATCGGGTCAATGTTTTCGATGGAGCAGACGATGATGCAGTTATCTGCCTTGTCACGGACGACTTCCATCTCGAACTCTTTCCAACCCAGGACGGATTCCTCGATCAGCACTTCGGTTGTTGGGGAGGCGTCGAGCCCGCCTTCGACGATCTCGAAAAACTCGCTCTTGTTATAGGCGATGCCTCCGCCGGTTCCGCCGAGCGTGAAAGATGGCCTGATGATTGCCGGCAGGCCGACATCCTTGAGCGCATCGGATGCAATGGCCAGGGCATGGGCCTTGTAGCGTTCCTTTCTATCCCGCTCTGCATCCGCCCATTCCTTTTCAAAGGCTGCGGCGGCGGCTTCGTATTTCTCACCCTCTCCGTGTTCTGCCTTAAGCTGGTCCAGCATTTCGCGGTGGCGCGCCTTGTCCTGGCTCTTGATTTCCGTCGCATTGGCAAGTCTGGAGATTGGCGTATCAAGGCCGATTTTCCGCATGGCTTCGCGGAAGAGCTTGCGATCCTCGGCCTTGTCGATCGCTGCAGCGTCAGCGCCGATCATCTCGATATTCCACTTGTCGAGGACACCCAATTGCTTGAGGGACAGAGCGGTGTTCAGGGCCGTCTGGCCACCCATGGTCGGCAGGATGACCAGCTTGTCATCCGGGCGTTCTGAAACTTCCTTCTCGATGATCTTCGTGACGACTGCCGGTGTGATCGGCTCGACATAGGTCGCGTCGGCAAGGTCGGGGTCCGTCATGATCGTCGCCGGATTGGAGTTAACCAGGACGATCCGATAGCCCTCGGCTTTCAGCGCCTTGCAGGCTTGCGTCCCTGAATAATCAAATTCGCAGGCCTGGCCGATGATAATCGGACCTGCACCGATTATCAGGACTGTATCAATATCGGTACGTTTTGGCATGAATGAATTCCGGTCCGAATTTCGATCTGGGAGAGATCGGGGTCAAGGTAGAATTGTTTCGAGATCGGCAAAATTGCCTGGCCAGATAGTCGTCACAAAACAAACGGACGGTTGACCGTCCGTTTTGAGAAGCAATTTGTCTGGCTAAAATTGCTTTGTAGGGTATTGCGGTCCGTAGGGAAAGGGGGGGTAGGCGTAAATTTCTGACTTGTCGACAATTAGAATTTCACCTTCGGAGCACTTTGCATCCCTGGCGGTTTATGGTTACGTGGTCAAAAGATCTGTGATCCCATAAATCAGGCGCGAGTAGAGGTTCCGGGAGCTGGCATATGCGGTGGAGAGGTAGACGTCAAAGCGGCAATGTCCGTGACATCAGGGGCCAGTCGGGCGGCGGTGGAATGAGTTTGCCGGGCGGGATGGGATTTCCCGGTGGCAGGCGAGGCGGCGGTATCCGTATCCCTATGGGCGGCAGGCGCGGTGGCGGCAGCTTCGGTTGTGGAACCCTCATCGTTATCGGCCTGGTCTTGTGGATGCTTGGGATCAACCCGCTGACATTGTTAGGTGGTCTTGGTGGCGGTATGGGCGGTGGACTGAATCCGTCGACCAGTCCCAACACCACATCGCCGCAATTTGACAGAACTACCGGAACGGGCGGCCGGGAAGACGAAATGAAGCAGTTCGTGGCCACCATTCTCGGCTCAACCGAGGAAGTCTGGACCGAAATCTTCAAATCCTATGGCAAGACCTATCCGCAACCGCAGCTGGTGCTTTTCTCTGACGGGGTTCGTTCAGCCTGCGGTCTGGCGTCATCGGCATCAGGACCGTTTTATTGTCCCGGCGACAACAAGGTCTATATCGACCTTTCATTCTACCGGCAGCTGGCCCAGCAATTCGGTGCGCCAGGTGATTTTGCCCAGGCTTACGTCCTTGCGCATGAAGTCGGGCATCATGTTCAGAACATCATTGGCATCCTGCCGCAATTCAACCGGATGCGCCAATCCATGCCGAAGCTCGAAGTAAACCGGATGTCGGTCAAGGTCGAATTACAGGCCGATTGCTTTGCCGGTGTGTGGGGACATTATGTTGCGAGACAAGGCTGGCTTGAGCAAGGCGATCTTGAGGAAGCGTTGGTGGCTGCCAACCAGATCGGCGATGATACGATACAGAAAAAAACCCAGGGCTATGTGGTGCCCGATGCATTCAACCACGGTACTGCTGAACAACGCCGCTACTGGTTCCGAAAAGGCTTTGAATCCGGCCGTATCGAGAGTTGCGACACGTTTAATTCCGAAATCTAGTAGCGTCTTGCAACAGGGGCAGACCGGCCTAACCTTCGACGTTGGTCGGTTCTACGCGCTCGGCTATCGGTTCCATGTCCTTGCGTGACCTGATGAGGTTCGCGAAGCGACGGAACAGATAGTGGCTGTCCTGTGGGCCGGGTGAGGCTTCGGGGTGATGTTGCACCGAGAAGACCGGCTTTCCATCAACTGCCAATCCGCAATTCGATCCGTCGAACAGGGAGATGTGCGTTTCCTTAACCCCATCCGGCAGGGATTTTCCCTCGACGGCAAAACCATGATTCATCGAGACGATTTCCACCTTGTCTGTGGTGAAGTCCTTGACCGGATGGTTTGCACCATGGTGCCCCTGATGCATCTTGACGGTTTGTGCGCCCAGCGCCAGGCCGAGCATCTGGTGGCCCAGGCAAATGCCGAACATGGGAATACCGCTATCGAGCAGGCCGCGGATCGTCTTGATCGCATAGGCGTTGCCGGTCGCGGCCGGATCTCCCGGTCCGTTGGACAGGAAAATGCCGTCAGGTTTCTGCGCCAGAACGTCCTTTGCGGTTGCTTTGGCCGGCATAACCGTAACCTTTGCGCCAAGCCCTGCGAGCAAGCGTAGAATATTTTGCTTGATCCCATAGTCGATTGCGACAATGTGAAAATCCTCTGTCGAGGAATTGCCATATCCCTCGTCCCAAACCCATGGGGACTGGGTCCAGTCTGACAGCTTCTCGATCGTGACCTCCTTTGCCAGGTCCGCACCTACCAGGCCCGGCCATTGTGAGGCGAGCTGTTTCAAGACTTCCAGGTCAAATTCACCAGACGGGTCGTGCGAGATTACGGCGTTGACCAGCCCTTTTTCGCGTATCAGGGTGGTCAGTGCCCGGGTGTCGATCCCGGTAATTGCAATGATATCGCGGGATTTCATCCATTCATCGAGGTGCTGCATTGACCGAAAATTTGACGGTTCGGTGATATCTGCCCGAAACACGGCGCCGGCAATCCGTGATTTGGCATCCATGTTCAGGGTTTCGATATCATGGGAATTTGCGCCGACATTACCTATATGAGGGAACGTGAAAGCCACTATCTGACCGGCATAGGATGGATCTGTCATGATCTCCTGATAGCCGGTAATCGCAGTATTGAAACAGATCTCCGCCTGCTTGACGCCGGTGCTTCCAGCGCCATATCCCTCAATCACGGTACCATCTGCCAATACGAGGATTGCCGTGGTTTTCTTTTCAGTCCAGCCATTGGTGGTCATTTATTGTGATTCCGCTTCACTTCGTGCATTTGCGCCAAATTATCGGCGTAAAACCGGATTTTAACAGTTTGAGGCAATAATTCCGGGCGTTTGATTGCCCATTGTGTGTCGCAATGTCAATGCCCAGAGGCCTGATGAATTATTGGTCATCTAAATGACGTACCAAATTGGAAAACGGAAACAAGAAGATTATAAAACCGAATAAAAACAACAAATTAAGAACATATCGGTGCGTTGCGCATACCCTGTTTGTGGTCCATGCTCCCGCCGTTTTCGGAGGCTATCATGCAGGATATGCGTGAAAATATCTCAGCAGCCCTCAAGGCAGCACAAAAAGATCAAGACAAGCGACGCGTGGCGACATTGCGGCTTGTAAGCGCTGCGATTACCGATCGCGACATCGCGTTGCGCGGCAAGGGCAAGGACAGTGCCAGCGACGAGGAAATCGCAGAAATCCTCGTGAAAATGGTCAAACAACGAGACGAGAGCTCGGAGCTTTATCGCCAAGGCGGCAGACCTGAACTGGAAAAGCAGGAACGCGAAGAAATTGATATCATTCGGGAATTTCTGCCCAAGCCGCTAAGTGATTCAGAGGCCGAGGCCGCAATCGCCAGCGCCATAGATGAAACCGGCGCGGTTTCTCTACGCGATATGGGAAAAGTGATGGCCTGGCTTAAAGAGCACTATCGTGGCCAAATCGACATGGCAAAGGCCGGCGCAAAAATAAAGGCTTCGCTTGCTGGCGGCCAAGCCTGATTTCAAAAGTTATTTTCGAGGATAAAGGTGATTCGGCGATCAAAACCGTCGAATCATAAAGTCACTGCCGGCGCGCCGGGGCATCCTGATAACTTGCATTTCCGCCGCCCGCAGCTGAACCGCTCTTCAATTTCAGTTCTTCCTGTTTTCTTGTCTTTCTTGCGACATGGGCAGTCTTCCAGACTGAAACCACGCCGCCCATGATCAGGATGAACAAGGTTATGAACAATGACCAGGCCGGCGAGATGTGATCAATCGAGAATATTTCGGCAACCAGGATCTTGCCGCCGATAAACACCAGCACAAGTGACAGGGCATATTTGAGATACTCAAACCGGTGCAGAAGCGAAGAAAGCGCGAAAAACAATGCGCGAAGGCCGAGAATTGCGAATATGTTGGAAGTGAAGATGATGAACGGGTCGGTGGTAATTGCGAAAATCGCGGGAATGGAATCGACGGCGAAAATAACGTCGGCAACTTCGATGACACAAAGCGCTACAAACAGGGGTGTCAGATAGAGCCGCATCTTTCCCGACTTCGGGGATTTTTCCCGAACGAAGAATTTTTCACCCCTCAGGTCATCGGTAATCCTGAAGTGTTTTCGCATAAATCGCAGAACAGGATTTGACTCAACATCGTATACCTCATTGCCGTCCATCAACATTTTGATGCCGGTGAATACGAGGAACACGGCAAATACATGCAGAACCCAATGGAATTCATGGATCAGCGCCGCGCCGGCAACAATCATCACGCCGCGGAGGATGATAACCCCGAGAATCCCGTAGAAGAGCACGCGGTGCTGATATTGCCGCGGAATAGCGAAATAATTGAGGATTACCGCTATCACGAAGATGTTGTCCATCGACAGGCTTTGTTCGACGACATAGCCGGTTAAATAAAGAAACGCGGCCTCGGGGCCGCGCAGAAAATACATGACAACACTGAACGAAATGCCCAGCGAAATATAAAAACCGGAGAGACGCAGGCTCTGCGCCATTTCGATAGGTTTGCTTTCACGGAATAAAATGCCGAGGTCAAAAATCAGTATTGCCGAAATAAAGGTCAGAAATCCGGCCCACATCCAAACCGGTGTACCCAGAGCTTCGGAAAACATGAAATCCATGAATAGCTGGCCGCGCTAGATTGTTATTATCGGCAGCCCACCACTACCGATTTGTTCTAATTTCGGGCGCCTGAACCAAGTCCGCCAATGAAAACTGAATTTCAGTGCTTTTCAATTGGGGATGGCAGGTGCTGTCTTCAAGCATCTGGTCAAAAAAACCAAGAGGACTTCGCCTCCAAATACAAACTAAATTGGGAATTTTCCAGCCGGAAATTGGGTATTCAAGAAAAAAAGCTGCCCAGCTCCAACCCACCAGGATCCGGGCAGCTTACACGGCAGTTAGGAACGTCGCCGTTGGGGCAGGTTCTTGCTGTGCAGTGCAATTACTCTCGTATTCACGCTATTCGTGCAATCCCCGCTATTTTGGGGGTTGCGACATTTGGGAACGGCAAATGCATGCGCTGTGACAGTCCGTAACCGATGTTTGCGACAATTTCTGAGCAAGCTTCTCATTTGCTCGAGAACCGCTTGATTGGGTTGTTGGATTGATTCCAAGAATTCGTTAAACATCCGAATTTAATATGAGCGCTAGATAAGATGCCCAAGTTTCAGGTAAGCGCGTGATGGTCGAAAAAATTTCGAGAAGAGAGACGATCAGGTCTGCGACAATTGTATTCGCAGGGGCAGTGATGTCCGGTTGCAGCGGAATATTCGGTGGCGCCGATTCCGACAAGGATGAACGTCGTGTGGAGAGCAATGGCGAGACGCCGCTTGTTTTCAATGCCAGTTCAGGTCTTTCGAAAGTTAACGAGGTTCGGCGAAACTTCGCCCTGAAACCATTTGCGTCCGATCCAAACTTGCAAAAGGCTGCACAGACCCATGCCGACCTGATGGCGCGAACCGGTAAATATGGCCACGAGATAGGTGCCGGTACACAGTTCCCCAAGCGCCTGGCGGCGGCGGGATTTGATGGATCAGCGGGGGAAAATCTGGGTGTTGGCTACCGTTCCGTGGAAGATGCGATAGAGGGTTGGCTGGACTCTCCAGAGCACCGGAAAATATTGCTGCGGCGCAACTTTGACCGAGCCGGATTTGCGTATTCCTTCAATCGTTCAGGACGCAATCCACGATATACGCACTTCTGGGTATTGCTGGCGGGCCGGAAATTGACCTCCGGCAGGGAATATATGGCAATTCCTGAATAGGATTTCAGGTAGCGCGGCCTTCTGCGCGAAGCACAGCATTCAGCATATCAAGATCTACAGGACCGATTTCGGTGATCCGCTCGTAGATGGTTCTGCCGGAAATTCCGAGTTTGCGTAGTTCGCGAACAACGAGCAAGACATCGTCAAACCGGGTCAGTCTTGGTCTTTCTGCAAATTCAATCATGGTCAGCCACTCCTGGGTGGCCTCATTCAACGCATTTTATGGTTAATTATCGGTTAAACGACGCGCGGCTTGACGTGGATCAAGCCAAAAATCCGGTAATCAAGTACCTTCCGAACTGAAAAAAGAACCATGACGATCTTTATCGGGCTTGCCTGAACGGATTTCCGTTGTGCAGCTAGGTTTGCAAATTGTTGGTGAGGTTACGAAACAAAGATCTGATTTCCCCATCTGGCGTGTCGACGCTGCAGCGCTTCTCTTATTTAGCTGCTTCACTGTGCCGCGATGAACGCCCAGGAGGTTGGATTAGATAATCCAAGGATTATGAACAGGAAGGAATAAAATGAAACGGTCCATGACAGCTATTGCAGCGATTGTCGCAGGCCTGGTTCTTGCCATGCCGGCGCACGCCCAGGATGCCGATGCAGGTAAAAAGGTATTCAAGAAATGTGCTTCCTGCCACAAGGTTGGGGAGGGGGCAAAGAACGGGGTTGGTCCGATGCTGAACGGGATATTCGGTCGGGTGGCCGGAACTGTTGACGGATTCAAATACGGCAAGAGTATTGTCGAAGCGGGAGAGGCTGGCCTGGTTTGGGATGACGAGCAAGTCGCGCTGTATATCACCGACCCGAAGGGTTACATGAAAGACTATCTGAAGGCAGACAAGGTCAAGGTGAAAATGACCTACAAGCTCAAGAAGGAGCAGGAGCGTTTGGATGTCATTGCCTATCTCAGGCAGTACTCGCCGGAAGCTACGAATTAAATCTCCGCTGCGACGATTGTCTGCAGATATCTGCCAAATCGTCTGAAAGAAACACCGCCGATACGAATGTACCGGCGGTGTTGTTTACTCTGGGTCAGGTGGTGCTATTTGCGCACTTCCTCAGGCAGGAAGAAGAGCTGATCATTGTCTTCTGCCCCGCTATGGCATTCGGCGCAGAAATTCATGGCAGCCGAATTTGTGCCGCCGGTGATGCCGACCGTCTGGCCACCCGGCATTACCATGGCATAGCGCCAGTCGGCGGTTTCTGCATCAAAGCCTCTGGTCATTTTCTCCATGACGAAGAATGGTCCCAATGATGCCTGGCCGTCTGAGGACAGGGTAAAGCTCGGCTTGACGATTGTCGAACCAATCGGCATTGCCTGGACGTCCTCATACTTCTGGTAGGCATCAGCGCCGATCTTGTTGACCGCGTTGATCACAAACCGGTTGCCGTGGGTTGCACTTGGATACGGATGTACGGTGACGTTTTCAAATCCGGACCATCTGTTGACAGCCCAGTGACCACCACTCTTGTATGCCGCGTTCATCACCGCTTCGAGGCAATCATAAAGCGAGGCCGCTTCTTCTGCACTCAAGTTCAGATCGTCGGGATCTGCCGCTGCTGCGCCTGCTGCACATGGGTTACACGGATTGCAGGGATTGCACGGATTTGCAGCTGCGCATGGATTGCACGGATTGGCTGCTGCGCATGGGTTGCAAGGATTGCAGGCTGAGGCCGTTTTTGCCGCACATGGGTTACAAGGGTTGCACGCAGAGGCCTTCTTGGCAGCGCATGGATTGCAGGGATTACAAGCAGACGCTGCTGCTGCACACGGATTGCAGGCTGCCTTTGCTGCACATGGGTTACATGGATTGCAGGCGGAGGCCTTTTTGGCGGCACAAGGATTGCACGGATTACAAGCCGCCGCTGCTGCGCAAGGGTTGCAGGCTGCTTTTGCTGCACATGGATTGCACGGGCTACAGGCTGAAGCCTTTTTCGCCGCACATGGATTGCAGGCAGCTGCACTGGCTAACCGCGGAACAAAGCATTCTGTTGCAGCGGCTCCGGAGGCCGCAGCACACGGGTTGCAAGGATTACACGGGTTGCAAGGATTTGCCGCTGCGCATGGGTTGCATGGATTGCAAGGATTACATGCTGAAGCCTTGGCTGCGCACGGATTGCATGGGTTACAGGCAGATGCGTTTGCTGCGCAAGGGTTGCAGGCAGCTTTTGCCGCACATGGGTTACACGGGTTGCAGGCTGATACCTTCTTTGCCGCGCAAGGATTGCAGGGGTTACAAGCTGCCGCGCAGGGATTGCAGGTCGCATGGGAAGCGGCGACCTGGAACGAGCTCACTGCCGGCGCCGGTCTTTTTTGCGCGATCGGATTTCCCGCATCGGATGATTGAGCTGGTGAGCCTGCCGTAGTCGATGCGCTCGACGCGCCCAGTGCGGCTGCCGATCCCAGCGCCAAAGGCAGGATTGCTGCAGTCGTCAATAGTTTGAGTTTAAGTGTCACGGTGATGGCTCCCCTCTCTTGTTAAAATCCAGTGATTTCAAGAATCACTTTATGCGGTCGAAAGGTAAACCGGTGTCACGTTTACTGACGTGGCACACAAGAAATTGTGAGCTTGTTTTGTAGGGGCGTGAACGTTTTGGCAGGCAGGCGACGAAGATTCAGCCGCCTGTTTGCAAGTTTGTGCTGTATGTGATTTAAATTTATGGCTTTAAATCAATAAGTTAACTGATTTTCTGCTATCAGAGCGGGAAATGCATCAAACGGCCAGGAGTTTTTTGTTCCTTGTCTTCATTTCCTTGTTGGCTGCGGTTATCTGCCGATCGATATTGATATCCAGGATCGAAGTGATCTCAAGTTCGCGATCCTCAAACACGTCCCGATCAGGGTGGTTTTCGGCCCAGCTGCTGATCGTTTCGTCGCGCATTTTCAAGAGGGCGGCGATCTGAGGAGCAAATAATTGCATCATCCCCGTCAGAAACCGGTTGGTGGCCAGACAGGGATAGCTTTGCTCGACTTCAAACCGTTCCAGCATGTCGATTACATCACCCGCACTATAGAAGGTCTCACCCGTAACCCAACGATTGGTGGTGAACAAACCAATCGGCAGCCCCGGTCGGTTCATGGAGATCGCGACGATATGGGAGAGGGCATCTTTTCCAAGCGGTCTTTCGGCTTCGCCCTTATAAGGTGCCGGTTTAGTTGATTTGCGCATCCCCTTGGCGCGCAGGAACGTATGAAAATGTCCGTGTTCGCCGCTTTCCGGCCGGTGTGCATGGTAGTAATATTGGGAATGCGACTGCCCATCATAGACATCGCCCTTCGGAAAATGTTCTTCCTCGTAGAATGTGCCCTGGTGGGCAAGACATTGCCCGACCGGGTTTTGTGCCGATTTTTTCAGTAGCCGCAGGTTTTCGGTCACAACGCTGCCGCCATTGACAACCCGTTGCAGAGCCTCCGGCGACAGTTTTTCCAGTTCTGCTTTCACGTCAAATTTGAGGACCGGTTCATTCATTGGGCAGGCCTGCGCGCGTTTTCATGTTCGGAACAGTTATTATCCCAATTTGGGGGCTTGCTGCCAACAATTCGATCGCAGGCAATAAATTATTGGTGAATCATGGCACCCGAGATGCAGGAAATCATTGTTTCCGTTTGCCAAATGCACCTCCGGTCGGTGGTGTCACAATCACGGCTTCTCCTGCCTTGCAGGAAGTCTGATCACAATGTTCCAGAACGTCGATTGTGCCGTCGAGGCGCCTGATTTCTGTTTTGCCGCGCTGACCATCACCACCACCCGCAATCCCGGATGGCGGGCGCTTGCGGTGGGAAGACAGAATTGCGCATTCCATGTCCTCCATGAACCGCAATACCCGCCTGGTACCATCGCCGCCGTCAAATTCACCCTTGCCGCCGGAATCGGGTCTGATCGAGAATTCCTCGACGACAATTGGAAACCGCATTTCGAGGATTTCCGGGTCTGTCATCCTGGTATTGGTCATATGGGTATGGACTGCGGAGGCTCCGCCAAAGCGTCGCCCGTCATTCATGTGCCCGGCGGGCGCGCCCGAACATATGGTCTCGTAATTCTGATAACGCTCATTGCCGTAGGTCAGATTGTTCATCGTGCCTTGTGCATTGGCAATGGCCCCCAATGCCTGAAGCAGGCAATTGGTGACATGCTGGCTGGTCTCGGTGTTTCCCGCGACCACGGCTGATGGATATTCGGGTTTGAGCATGCATCCGTCGGGCAAAACGATCTCGATTGGTTTGAGACAACCCGCATTCATCGGGATTGGCGCTTCGACCATGAGCCTGAACACGTAAAGTACCGCGGCGCGGGTCACAGGTTCCGGGGCATTGAAGTTGTTCTTCATCGCAGGTGAAGTGCCGGTGAAGTCGACCTTGGCGGTTCGATTGTCGCGGTCGACGGTGATTTTCACACGGATCGTCTGGCCGGTATCGGTTTCGTAGGAGGCTTCGCAGTCGTTCAGCCGGTCAATAAAACGCCGGACGCTCTCCTCGGCATTATCCTGCACATGGCCCATATAGGCCTGGACAACATCCAGACCGAAATGCGCAACCATCTTGCGCAGTTCCATAACGCCGCGTTCATTGGCTGCGATCTGCGCCCGTATGTCCGCCATGTTTTGGGACGGGTTGCGCGCTGGCCAGGGGTGGTTGGTCAGCACTTCGATCATTTCCTTTTCCCGGATGACGCCCTGATCGACCAGCTTGAAGTTGTCGATCAACACACCTTCCTCGTCGACATGGGTAGCGCGCGGTGTGGCTGAGCCGGGTGCCATGCCACCGACATCGGCGTGATGGCCGCGCGAAGCGACATAAAACAGAATGTCCTTTTCCGCCTCGTCGAAGACGGGTGTCACGACCGTAATGTCGGGGAGGTGGGTACCGCCATTATAAGGTGCGTTGAGAATGAAGACGTCGCCGGGTTTTATCTTGCCCTCATTCTTTTTGATCACGGTTTCAACCGAGCGGTCCATCGAGCCGAGGTGAACCGGCATGTGGGGCGCGTTGGCTACCAGCGAACCGTCTGATGCGAAGACAGCGCAGGAGAAATCGAGGCGTTCCTTGATGTTCACCGAGTAGGCCGTGTTTTGCAATGTGACGCCCATCTGTTCGGCGATCGACATGAACAGATTGTTGAAGACCTCGAGCATGACGGGATCTGCCCTGGTGCCGATTGCCTCCTTGCGTTCCATTGCGACCGACCGGGTCAGCACCGTATGGCCGAGCTCATTGATCGCGGCCTGCCAGTCGGGTTCCACCACGACCGTCTGGTGGGCTTCGATGATCAGTGCCGGGCCCCGAACGGTCTGGCCGGGCCGCAAATTGTCACGATGATAGACAGAGGCCTCGTGCCATTTCCCGCCAGAGAAGAAGGATGCCGAACTGTCTGAGGTGGCGCTGTTTGAGGTGGTTTGCTGCGGCTTCTCGATCAGGCCGGCACCGGCACCAATCGATTCGACTTCGATTGCCTCGACAATCAATTGCTTGTTTTCGAACACGAATCCGAATTGCCTGCGGTGACTTGTTTCGAAGGCCCGCGCCATGGTTTCGGCATCTGCGAGCGGTACGGCGATTGGCGTGTCAGTGCCGTCATAGCGAATATGAGCGCGTGCAAAAGACGAAATATCAGAACCGCTTACACCCTGTTGCGAAAGTTCTGATTCAGCTTCTGCTCTCAATTGCGCTTCGACTTCCTGGAGTTTTGTTTCGACCTTTTCATCCAGGGGCAAGACAAGCGCATTGGTGCGATGGGCACGGATCTGGGCAAGGCCCATGCCATAGGCTGACAGGATGCCGGAGAAAGGATGAATAAGTACCGTCTTCATGCCCAGAGCATCCGCCACTGCGCAAGCGTGCTGACCACCGGCACCACCGAAACAATTGAGCGCGTAACCGGTCACGTCATAACCGCGCTGAACCGAAATCTTCTTGATTGCATTGGCCATGTTCTCGACCGCGATGCGGAGGAAACCGTCTGCTGCTTCCTCGGCGGTGGTGCCGGTCTGGGCAGCCAATTCCCGGAACTTGGCGGTGACAATGTCGGCATCGAGCTTCTGGTCCTGATCCGGTCCGAATATTGCCGGGAAGAATTCAGGGCGCAATTTTCCGACCATGACATTGGCATCGGTTACGGCTAGCGGCCCACCACGGCGGTAGCAGGCAGGGCCGGGGTCAGCGCCGGCAGAATCGGGGCCCGCCTGAAAGCGACCATCTTCATAATGAAGAATGGAGCCACCGCCGGCGGCCACGGTATGGATGCGCATCATCGGCGCGCGCATTCTGATGCCGGCAACCTCGGTCTCGAAGGCGCGTTCGAATTCGCCATCATAGTGGGACACGTCGGTTGAAGTGCCGCCCATGTCGAAGCCGATGATTTTCTCAAATCCTGCGAGCTTTGCAGTCTCGACGCATCCGACGACGCCGCCTGCCGGGCCGGACAAAATTGCGTCCTTGCCCTGGAACAGTTCGGCAGCAGTCAAGCCGCCGGAGGACATCATGAACATCAATTGTGCTGAATCATTTTTTGATCCGGCAGAATCAGGGCCGCTTTCAGGATTCATTAAGCTCGAAGAAATTCCCAGTTCGCTTGCCACCTGTTCGACGTAGCGCCGCAGGATGGGAGACAGGTAGGCATCGACGACAGTAGTGTCGCCGCGGCCGACCAGTTTGACCAGGGGCGAAACCTGATGGCTGACCGAGATCTGGCTAAAACCTGCCTTTCGAGCCAGTTCGGCTGCGATTTTCTCATGAGCGGGAAAATTCCAGGAATGCAGAAAGACGATGGCGATCGCATCGAAACCGTCCTTTCGCAGGGTCTCAAGTGCGGAAGCAATTTCGGCTTCGTCGGCTGGCAATTCAACGGTCCCGTCGGCAAGGACGCGTTCGTTAATTTCGATGACTTTGGAATAGAGTTGTTCGGGAAGGAGGATCTCCTTGGCAAAAATGTCGGGCCGAGCCTGATAGCCGATGCGAAGTGCATCGCCAAATCCCTTGGTGATCAACAGCGCCGTGCGCTCGCCCTTGCGCTCAAGCAGGGCATTGGTAGCAACCGTGGTGCCCATTTTGACGGCTCCCAGCCGGTCTTGAGGAACCGGTTCGCCTGGTTTCAGCCCAAGCAGATCGCGGATGCCCTGAACCGCGGCATCCCGGTAGGCTTCGGGGTTTTCAGACAGGAGCTTGTGGGGATGAAGACCACCCTGTGGGTCTCTGCCAACAATATCGGTAAAGGTGCCGCCCCGATCGACCCAAAAATCCCAACGTGTCACGGTTTTCTCCATATCTACAAATTTTCTGCTTGCCATCATCTACAATTTGTCGATAAAATGTCAACATATTTTTGGAGATAAAGATGCCGATCAACAAACAAGCGGATGAAAATGCTGTCGGACCGATCGTGTCAGCCGCGATCCTGGCCTCCGGCGCAATGCCGGCTGTGTCCGAGCTTGAATTTGCCCTGAATGCAACGACCAATGCCTGGCATCGCTGGATGGTGCGATGCGCATCTGCGGCTGGGACAGTGGGTCTAACGGCTATCGATGTGCTGGTTTTGCACCATGTCTTCCATCGCGGAAGGGAAAAGACGCTGGCTGACCTATGTCTACTGACCAGCATCGAGGATACCCATCTGGTCAATTATTCCATCAAGAAACTGGCGGGTATGAAATTGGTCAAAACCGGGCGCAGAGGCAAGGAAAAAACGGTTTCGATCACGGCCGAGGGCGAGAAAGCCTGCAAAAGATACCATCAGATCCGCGAAACCCTGTTGATTGAGAGCATGAAAACCATGGGTCTTGATGAGGTCGAGGTTTCCAGGCTTGCCGGCCTTTTGCGGTCGCTATCCGGACAGTATGACCAGGCAGCGCGGGCTGCGGCCAGTCTTTGACGATCGGCCGTCCGGCGAGATTTCGTTTCTAGTTAGTTCGCTGAGCTACAATTCCAGATTTTTTTTGAAATGCCGGAATTTGGTCACAATGCTGTCCAAACTTCTCCGCGATTACCTAGCAAGGGTGTTACTGCGTAAACATGAAACCGCCGAGACGGGGCGTGTCCCGGCACAGATGCAGGCTTAGATCATGGAAAAGATCCTTTTCAACTTGTCCTATGCAGCGCTTTTCGCCTCAATTGCGCTTGCCCTCTTTGTTGACGATTCGGAAAAGACGTCACAACAGCAAAACTAATCCGGACAAAATTATTCCAATTGGCACTTGCCACTGCTTGCTGGTCGCTTAATACAGGGCAATGTCTATTTGGAATCGCTTCGGAGAAATCCTTTCTTCTGTAACGGTTGACGCTTTTTCAAGCGTGGTCGAGGCTGTGCGTTCGACTTTCGAGGGTGACCCCGAAACTCGGCGCCAGGTAGCGTTTTCAGTTGCGGTGATTGCGCTTTCAGCGAAAATGGCGAAAGCGGATGGCGTCGTCACACCCGATGAGATCGACGCCTTCCGCGACATCTTTCAGATTCCCGACAAAGAAGCGAAGAATGTTTCGCGCCTTTATAATCTTGCAAAACAGGATGTTGCGGGATTTGCTTCCTATGCACGCCAGGTCAGCCAGCTTTTCCCGGAGGACAAGGCCGTTCTGGAAGATGTCATGGACGGACTCTATCACATCGCCAAGGCAGATGGTCTTGTCCATGACAAGGAGCAAGCCTATCTCGATACCGTCGCGGATATATTCGGTATCAGCGAGCGGGCCTATGAGCGAATCAAGCTACGCCATTTACAGCCGATTGATGGCGATCCCTATGAGATCATGGAAGCAGACCCTGGTTGGGATGCCGAGACATTGAGGGCCCACTACCGCATGCTGGTGCGGGAAAACCATCCCGACCGCATGATGGCGCGGGGTGTGCCCGAGGAGTTTGTCGCAATCGCCAATGACCGCCTTTCAGCGATCAATCGGGCCTGGGACAATATCAAGCGCGAGCGCGGTCTTTGAGTTTTCAACCCGATACGAGCGTTCCATGCGAGGTTTTGCCGGCGGTGAACCATGGCAAGCGGGCGGACGATACGAGTATCGACATGTTGGTACTGCACTATACCGGCATGAAGGACGAGCAGGAGGCCTTGCAATGGCTGGCCTGCAAGGAATCGGGCGTCTCTGCGCATTATTTTGTATTTGAAGACGGCAAGGTCGTTCAAATGGTGCCAGAACACCGCCGGGCGTGGCATGCCGGCAAAGCGTTCTGGCATGGAAAGCGTGATATCAATTCGCACTCGATTGGCATTGAAATCGCCAATCCGGGTCATGAGCACGGCTATCGGCCATTTCCTGATATCCAGATATCATCGGCGATTGCATTGTGCCGGGATATTGCCGATCGCCACGGAATCACCCCAAAAAATGTGGTTGCCCACTCCGATATCGCCCCTGATCGCAAACAAGATCCCGGTGAACTGTTTCCCTGGGCGCAATTTCATGCTTCAGGCTTGGGGCATTTTGTGGAGGCTGAAGCGATTTCCGGTGGCCGGTTTTTTCAATTTGGGGACAGTGGCGAGCCGGTTGCAGCACTACAGGAAATGCTGGCGCTCCATGGCTTTGAAGTCGAAAAATCCGGAAACTTCGATGAGGCTACGCAGGCCTGCATCCATGCCTTTCAGCGGCATTACCGCCCGGAACGCGTAGACGGGATAGCGGATGTGTCCACCATTGCGACGCTGCATAAGTCGCTGGACGCCTTGTTGCGTGGTTGAGACGTTAAAGCGTGCTGCTCAGGAAGTTGCCGATGGCTTTGGTGACAGCGTCGCCCTTGCGTCCGACTGCGCTTCCGATGGCAATATGATTATATCTGCGGCCGTCAAACCGGGTGACGGGGTGGCCGGCGGAAGCAAGCCGGTCGGCGAAACGATTTGATATGCGGTCACGGTAGCGTCCACCGGACCAGATTACCAAGACCGGCATTCCGCCGCCGCCGGCATAGTTGATCGGAGACCAGTTGCGCCAATTTGCGCTATCGCGGAAGGGTGGGGCATAGAGCTGCGGGAGCCTGCCACGATAAAGTTCGGCCAGATAGGCGACGTCATAGGCCGCGGTGTCGTTTGCAATCAGCGCCTTGACGCCCGTCGCCATGCCGGAGAGCGCCGAAAGGGAGGCGAGATGGCTGCCGGCCGAATGCCCCATCAATGCGATACGGTCAGGATTGCCGCCATATTTGGAGATATTGGCGCGTACCCAGTTGACGGCCTGGCCTACTTCGCGGGCCTGGCGCTCCACGTTAGCCCGGGGATAAAGCGTGTATCCTACCGATACAAATATATAGCCCAAACCGTTGAAGTAGTCGGGCATTGACTTGACCGATCTCTTGCTGCCGGCGCGCCAGGCGCCGCCGTGTACATAGATTACGACCGGCGCATTATCCGCGCCCGGAGTGTAGATATCGAGCTTGTTGGCCCCGTAGGACACGTTCTTGATAGTTTCTGCCGAGGCTGGTTCACCGGAGAACCCGATCAAGGCTGATGCGAGCATGGCACCGACGACAAAACTTCTTCTATCCATCAAATTTAATCCCGGGGAATAATATGTAATTGGCGCCAGATTGAACTGCGGCAATTAATTCAAAGTTAACCATAGTAATTATTGCGCCGAAATTTCGGCATTAACCGCAGCATTGCTGACCGGCTTGACGAAGCAGTGCGGCGGGCATAAGTCAATTCTGCCAGCCGGCCGGGTGGCCGCTGCCGCAGGAGCCGAAAGGCTGCGGTGGAGGAAAGTCCGGGCTCCAAGGAAACACGATGCCGGATAACTTCCGGCCGGGGAAACGGAATTTTCCGCCAACCCGAGGGAAAGTGCCGCAGAAAGCAAACCGCCATCATGGTTCGTCCCTGGTGGTAAGGGTGAAAGGGTGGGGTAAGAGCCCACCGCGTACGCCGGTAACGGCGTCGGCAAGGTAAACCCCATCGGGAGCAAGACCGAATAGGGACAGCGTGATTTTGCCGTCAGGCAAAATCAGCCGGTTTCCTGGCGAGCTGTCCGGGTAGGTTGCACCGAGGTAGCCGGTAACGGTTATCCCAGAGGAATGGCTACCACGCCGTTGCAGTTT
>JANQQM010000136.1 GCA_028289365.1 Salaquimonas sp.
GACGGCAAAAACACCTATTAGAACAGGTAAAAGTTTGAAGCCGCCAATCAGGTCGTTCACGCCGAACATCAGACGCATTTCACCGCCCGAAGGGTCAATGCCCGGAAATGTGACGAGCATACCCAGGAAACCAGCGATCAAGCCCTTGACCATATCGCCGCCCGTAACGGAGGCAATCAGGACCATCGCCATCATCACCAACGCGAAATAATCAAATGGCCCAAGTATCACTGCCAGTTCGGACAGCGGCTTGGTCAAAAGCGCCAGCGCTAGCCAAGCAATCAGCGAACCCCAGAACGACGCGGCAATCCCGATCCCCAGCGCGCGGCCCGGTTGACCGGATTTTGCCAAGGGATAGCCATCTATCGTTGTCATGACTGCGGCAGGCGACCCCGGCATCCGCAGTAAAGTGGCCGAGATCAATGCCCCTGTGATGGACCCGACATACATTGCAACAAGCAAGCTGGTCGCGTGCAGCGGGCTCATGTGAAAGGTGATGGGGAGCGTCAACGCGATCAACATCGACCCGGTCAATCCCGGAATTGCGCCAACAATGATACCGGAAAACACCCCGATGAAAATCATTAGCATCTGGAAGGGTTCAAACGTGCCAAGCAGAGCGTCAAGCATCGATCAAATCCCCGGCAGGCGGATAGTGAAGAAACCCGTCATCACATAGAAAAATCCAACTGACAGGCCGGTCGCAATGGTCAGGGCGATAATCCCATTGCGCAAGCTTAGCCCACCCAAAAGCAGGATGGTGACGAAAAAAAAAGGAGTGGTAATCGCGATGAAATGGCCAAGCTGCCATTGAAAGGCCAGCAAATATCCAAGTAGCAGCACGAAAAAAATGGCAAGCGAATATGGACTTTCTACGCCTTCACGCTTGATGATGTCGACCGCGGCCTCTTCTTCAAGGTCAACGCCAATTGCTGCTCGCAAGGTGCCTCGGATCAGCACGGTCAGACATAAGAGACACAAAAGCCCCGAGACCATTTCAGGTGCTGCGCCGGGACCAAGCGGATCAAATGTGCCTGCGGGCAATCCCAATGATGAAACAAGAAACGCGGTACTGACCACCAATAATACGGCCGTAACCCAAGCCTCTAATGTTTGAAAATACTGCATAATATGCTGCCCTCATCTTCTGAAGGAGACTGCCATTCGTGGAATCTGCATTGAGGTTGTGGGCCTGGCGTATCCCAATTACGCCAAGCCCATCGCAGTAGGGAGGAGCCTACTTGTTGGCAGCGCGCGCTGCCACATCCTTAATGGCACCCCACTGGCGATCCATCTCAGCCTGCAGCTCTTCTCCTGTCTGGAAGCTGCCGACCATGGCTTTTGAACCTAAAAAGGTTTGCATCCCTTCGTCGTCCAGCGAGGCTTTGACCATCGCGGCGAACCCGTCGATTGCCTCTTGAGGCGTGCCTTTGGGCGCGAGGTACCATCCGTCAACGCAGAACTCCAAATCATGGCCGAGTTCCCTGAAGGTTGGAAGGTCCGGAAAATTTGGATGCCGCTCTGATCCTGCATAGGCCAGCATCTGAACCGGCGAACCCGGGTCGGGCTTCCCATCAGCGCCAAGTGCAAAGTTCGAAGCACCCGCAGCTGAATACCCAGCTACGTGGACACGACCTCCCTTCATTTCAGGGAAAGTACCAGCGTCACCACCCGTCTGGACAAAACGGAATTGAGCGCCATCCTTCAAACCCTGAACCATGATTCCGTATACATGATTGATCGCGCCGAGGTTGGCCCCATGCACCAGCGTATTGGGTTCTGCTGTGGCCTTATCAAGAAGTTCGTCAATCGAGTTTATTCCGGTGTCCTTGTGCACAGAAGTCGTTTGGCAGAACTGACCAAGACGGGCAACCGGCTCAAAATCCTTGTAACCAAAATCAATCTTGCCGGCACCTTCAAGTGTCATGATCGCGGTGTGCATCACGACAAAATTATAACCATCAGCGGCACTGTCCTTGGCTTGACGCAAACCTACAGGGATCGGACCGCCGACATTAAAAATTGTGATCGGCTGGCTGGAAAGTTCGCCCTCTGCAACTGTCTTTTGCAGCTGACGCGTCATTTGATCCACAGCCCCGGCACCTGCTTTCCAAGGCACAGTGATCTTGATGGGTTTTTCCGGCCATTCGGCTAATGCAGGTTTTTCAAACGAAATAATTGCAATACAGGCCGCAGCCAATGTCAGATAATGTCTGGTGTGTTTGTGATTTGCCATCAGTTCCTCCCTAAAATCCTGCAAAGCGTCTCCAACAATCAGGAGAGCATCGATTTAAGAAGAATAAGTCATTTTTATTTATCATCAAAATGCATATTAATGCATATATTATCGAATAATTAGATATAGAACTCTATTGAGATAACGGTTGTGCCTGGGGATTTTCGTCCAAGAAATTCTCTGCTTGCCGATCTACCATTTCAAGGAAATCCTGGGATTGCTCAGATGGTTCCCGGTCCTTGGGCCAGATGGCGCAATAGGATAGCTTTAGCTCAGGAGACCACCGGGCTACGGAGACAAGATCAGACCTGATGCCCGAAGCGCTAAATGGATCGCTTATTGCTATACCGACGCCCTGAGCGACCAAATGGCAAGAAGCCAATGCAGTAGAGGTCTCGATATCAACCTCCATATGATCCTCCTGACTTAGAAAAGCTGCATCAGCGATTTGCCGTATCCTGGTGCTTTGCTTTGGAAGGATTATGGTCTCATCGACAACATTCTCAACGCTCAGTGTCTCTAGACCATCCAGCTGATGACCACGGGGAACCACGGCCACTGCCGCGACCTGGATAAACGTCCGCCAAGAGACTGATTGGCTTTCGATAGGTTGAAGAGTGAAACCCAGATCCGTCTGACGGCTTGCGACCCATTCGTCTATATCTTCACGCCGGCGCATATCCACGGTCATCTTCGTATTCGGGTGTGCGGCCCGATAGCGGGCAATTGCCGAGGGCAGAAAGTCACTGAATATAAAGGGACCGATTCCACAAATGCGCAACCGCCCGATTTTATTCAACCGTATGTCTTCGGCGATTGAAGAAATTTCGTCGAACCCGCTCAATGTTCCTTCAATACGGCGAAAGAAACTTACTCCCTCAACGGTTGGCACTAAACGGCGTCCCCGGCGATAAAAGAGCCGAATTCCCAGTTCCTCTTCCAATAGAGCAAGTAAACGGCTGATGGCCGGTTGCGACAAATTAACCAAATTCGTCGCCGCGGAGATTGAGCCCGTCGACATAATGGCCCGGTACGCGAGCAAATGACGAAGTTGGATTCTTGAATTCATATTTGATGCCCTGGTTATGGTGCTAGACTACACTTTTGGGCATTGTGGAAAAGAGCGGTCGAAGAAGATCGTTGAATGAATTCGGTGCCCTGCGGACCAATTAGTCAACGGTTAGCAGGTCGTAAGCACCAGACAGTCCGCTCTTTTTCCGACAATCACCTATATGCGGATGTCCGCTAAGGGACAAAAGCTGTCGTGTTGAACCCTGCTGAACTACGGCAGATTTGAGCTTCAAAACGGACGTCGATGCAAGGTTATTCCAGTCTCTTTAATTCGGCTTTGTTCACTAAAAAATTTGAGCGTAGATCAGTTGTCCACGCTGATGACCGACGTGCGAATACGCCAAAATGCATGCCAAAATATATATACACTATCCTTAAAACATGATTATTTACGGTGTATAAGAGAAAACAGACAAAAATTTTCGATTCTCCTCATACAACGGCATAAAAGGGAGTCAAAAATCAAGTGTAAAGACTTTAGTGTATTATTTGCACCGGAAATGGCTCTTTGCTGCCAGGCTATGTTTGGCACCCTGGAATACCGCTAAACCTACTACCGCCCTGCCCCGACACGCGGATGTATCATCAGTCTGCCAGTCTTCAAATGAGGCGAATTTTCCGAATAGTTTCAATGTTGCCAACGACGCATTGATACAAACATAAATCCGTGGGTTTCATACGGGTGCAAAGACCGCAAATAAACGCCCAATGGCTCGCTGGCTTTATATCGGGCGGTATGTCTCGAAATGTTATCAAACTCCGAGTCAGCCGATTCCTCAGAGCGATTTAGGGGCGTGCTGGTCTAACGCTCGTATAGATCTCTACATAGTCTTCACCGCAAAGGGGAACTTAGCAAGCTTCGCCTTTATTTCCGGTTGGCGTATTCCGCAGCATCGCCGCCAGAACTGCCCGTCGAGACATCCGGCGTGTCGCGATGCACTTGGTAAATCTGCTCAAACGAACCGGCGACCGTCGGGAGAATGCACCTGACACACTCTTCAATCTTGTCTTATTGAACAGATCGTCCAACCACAAAGGAGACGATCATGGCCAACATCATCACGCTTAAACAAATCAGCAATCGCTCCTCCGTCACTCCTAGGCTTGACCCGAGGATGACGGAGAGCGTCAGTCACGCCGCCTGTACCGATACATCGTTGCCAGGTCCTCCAGGCGTCTTGCCACTTCGGGCGAGCGGATGGTGAGCGGTTCGTCTTCTTCCCGATAATTGACCGGCGGCAGGTGCATTTCCGACCCCTTCGCCAGGCGGTAGGCCAGAACGATCTTCAACGCCGCCAGCGCGGTGACGAAGGGCAACACCAACATCAGCGTCTTCAGCCAGATCGGCGAGTGAATGTAGATTTCGGCTAGTGGTTGCATGGCTACACCTCTCTCTTTGTGGAGCGGGCATCGCCCTCTCCCCTCGTCATCCTCGGGCTTGACCCGAGGATCCAGACCGTAATGGCGCCGCGAATGCCCAATGGGTCCGGATCCTTCCGCTGAAACATCACGGAATGGATCCTCGGATCACGGCTGCGCCGGTCCGAGGATGACGAAGAACGAGACGCTCGTTCACAAAACAAACAGATCATTCAAAATATCCTCCCCAATTTCGCGGCCCATCTCCCCTTTGAGCGAGCGGCATGCGCGGTACCCAATCTCCCCCCGTTGAGGGGGAGAATGTTTTGTCTTGGGTTTGGTAGCGCGAAGCGGCGCCAAGCTCTAGCAAAACAAGGGGGGTTACTCTGCGGTGGTCGAACCAATCCCCCCTCTTGTAATTTCTAGCACTTAGCTGGCGCTAAGACGCTGAAATCACTTTCTCCCCCTCAAGGGGGGAGATGGGGTGCACCCCAACCAACAACCTGAAAAACAAAAGAAAAATCTGGTAGCGGAGGAGGGACTTGAACCCCCGACACGCGGATTATGATTCCGCTGCTCTAACCTGCTGAGCTACTCCGCCGGATTTGCAAAGCCAGCCGCTCTATCCACGGGCCGCCCCTTGGTGGGGACCCGGATCTGAACGGGCAAATTCGCCTGCCAATGCGCGCGCATATAAGGAGCCGTCAGCGCACCTGTCAAGCAAAACTGCATGCTATGGTTACACGCGCCCGTTCAGGCGATCGCGTGGCCGCCGGGCGATTGCGCGGCAAGCTTGCGCAGGCTTGCTTCCGCCGCCTCGCTACGCTCGGTCCGGGCGATAAAGCCGCCACCCAGAATGCGGGCGCCCTCGCCCTCATCCTCGTAGAAGACACAGGCCTGCCCGGGCGCGACACCGGATTCCTCACCGGTCAGATCGACATGCACACCGGCTTCATCGGCAATCAGCCGCGCACTCACCGGCGGACGCGTGGAACGCACCTTGGCAAAGATGTCGAGCCCGCCGCCCGCGGCAGCTTCGATTCGCCCGTCGCCCAGCCAGTTGACGTCGCGCAGATGCACCCGCCGTGTCGCCAGCGCTTCGCGCGGGCCGACAATCACCCGCTTGGTCTCGCTGTCGAGATGGACAACATAGATCGGCTCGCCGGCGGCAATACCGATACCGCGCCGCTGGCCGATCGTGTAATGGATGATTCCCTCGTGATGCCCCAGCACCCTTCCGTCAATATGGACGATTTCACCGGGATCGGCAGCATCGGGCTGCAATTTCGCGATCACGTCCGAATATTTGCCCTTCGGCACGAAGCAGATGTCCTGACTGTCGGATTTCTCCGCAACGCTCAAGCCCAGTTCGCGTGCGATCTCGCGCGTGCGCGACTTGGGCAGACCGCCAAGCGGAAAGCGCAGAAAATCAAGCTGCGCCGGGGTCGTCGCAAACAGGAAATAGCTCTGGTCCCGGCTGTCATCGACCGGCCGGAACAGCCCGCGCCTGCCGGTTTCTTCATCGACAATATGCGAGCGGACATAATGCCCGGTGGCGAGCGCCGCAGCACCGAGTGTCTTGGCCGTTTCAAGCAGATCGGCAAATTTCACCGTCTGGTTGCAGGCAACGCAGGGGATCGGCGTTTCGCCCGCGACATAGCTTTGCGCAAACGGGTCGATCACCGCCTCGCGGAACCGCGATTCATAATCCAGCACATAATGCGGAATGCCGATCGTCTCGGCGACCCGGCGCGCATCGTGAATATCCTGCCCGGCACAGCACGCGCCCTTACGGTGATTGACCTCGCCATGGTCGTAAAGCTGCAGGGTCATGCCGACAACGTCATAGCCTTCGGCCTTCAACAGCCCGGCAACAACCGACGAGTCGACGCCGCCCGACATTGCAACGACAATGCGGTTATCTTCCGGCCGGCCTGGCAGATCTAGGGTATTCAGCATGTTTGTTTCCCGGTCATGCGCGGGTAAAGGCCGCGCTGTCCAATCGTTACTGGCCTATATAATGCCATTTATCGGAAACTGAAAGCGTTCCGGTTCAAGTTTGCGCTACCGTCTTCTCCCGGTTGAGCGGCGCAAATACTTCGACATTCTTGCTTACATTGCGCAATTCGTGGGTACCGGCGCTTTCCAGCCGGTCGGAGACATGATCGCAGTAATCGGCCGATACCAGAATGTTTCGGTCCACCTGCTTGGCGAGATCGCACAAGCGCGCCGCAACATTGGTCGCCGTGCCGGTGACGGTAAAGTCCAGCCGGGTCGCCGAACCGACATTGCCATAGCTGACCCGGCCAAAGGCAGCACCAACCGAACAGGAAAGCGTTTCATCGCTAGCGCTAATCCTGATTTCTGCGACGCTGCCCACCGCCTCAACCGCTGCCATATAGGCATTCTTGCATGCCGCAGCCTCGCCAACATCGGTGGGAAAGATTGCCAATACGGCGTCGCCGACAAACTTCAGCACTTCACCGCCATTCCGCTCCACCGCTTCGGTCACGGTCTCAAAAAACCGGTTCAAAAGCTTGAGATACTCGTCCCGCCCCAATTGTTCGGAGAGTTCGGATGAGCGCCGCATGTCGCAGATCAGGATTGCCGCATCGACATCCTCGCCGTCGCCGCGTCGGATATCCCCGCCAAGCACCCGTTCGCCCGTGCTCTTGCCCAAATAGGTTCCAAGCACATTCCGTGCATTGGCGCGCAGCATGTGTACTTCATAGTACCGGCTGATCACCGCCGAACACTCGAAGATCATGCCGAGATTGGCGGTCGTAAATCCGTTGGGGTGGTCCGTGGTCAGCGTCATGACATGAATGCGCCCGTCCGAAAACTGCAGCGGCATGGCGACATAGTCGGTAGCGCCCTCGGCCCTCAATTCGTCAATAATGGGAAAACTGAATTCCATCTGGTCGGTATTGAGCTTTTGCCGGACACCGCCAAGGCCATGCGCAACATAGCGCAACGGGCTGTTCAGGAAGGCTGGCGTTTCAAGCGTCTCATAGCTGGGTTCATTGATCTTGAGACTGTCATCATCCCGCCGCCAGACATAGGCAATGCCCGCGGTCTGCGGATGCAGAGACCAGATCAGGACATTGAGCCGCGAAACGGCAACACCCGCTGCAATCAGCCGATGGGCGATGTTTCGGGTCAGCTCTGCAGGATCGGAAATTGTCCACGCCTCGCGCAACAGCCAGTCGACAAACGGACTGGCAATATTGCCGTCATCAACCTGGTGATCGGGCCCCTTCAATTCCGGAGAGATATCCACATGCCTTGGGTCAAAGGCCAGCATGCCCTTGATCTGTTCGGATTCCTTCAGCGTCCTGGGATAACACCAGGCCGCTTTCTCAATCCGGCCTTCCGGCAGGATCAGATCATGGTAATGCGCAGTGCCCTTGAAAGGGCAGAATGTGTGGAAGTCATCTGCCTTGTCGTCGAGAAGAAACACGTCTTCTCGCGGGAAATACACCGTCGGCTTCAGCCGCGTTTCGTGCATGATCCGGGCATTGACGCTATCAGCCACAAGGTGACCATTGGCATGCGCGGTCATGCGCTGACCGGCAGGCTCCACATTGAGGCGATAGGTATTTTTGGGAACATGCAGCATCAACACTAGATATGTGCTGATGCTGCATTAAACAATGGAATGACGCCGGTCAGCTCAGAACGCGCAGACAGACATCGGTAACGCCGGAGCGGACAAAGCCAAGTTCACCGGCAGCTGCCTTGGAAAGATCAACGATCCGGCCCTTGATAAACGGGCCTCTGTCATTGATCCGAACGACGATTGAACGGCCGTTTGATTTGTTTGTAACCTGGACCTTCGTGTCAAACGGCAGGTCGCGATGGGCCGCCGTCATTTTTGAAGGATCCATTCTTTCGCCATTGGCCGTAATCGAGGTCAATGCATACCATGATGCATCACCGCATTGCTCACCTTTGGCCTGTACTGATGGTACTGCGGCCAGCAAGATGGACGCAGCGATGAAGACGCCTGACAGCGTTTTAATTCGATAGTTTTTCAAGGGGAAAATTCCTGTTGCATTGCAATATTTCAATCCGCTCATGCAATCGAATTGGGGCGCGAATGTGAATTATTATGCCGAAAAATTAACGAAATATTACAGTTGTTGCAGTTCGTGCACTGCACAATAAATTTCAGATATCTGGTGGCAGAGATCTTCCGATGTCATACCCGGGCCAAGTTCCGCAGCCGCAGCGCCATGAAGCCAGACTCCGGCACAAGCAGCATCAAATCCCACCATGCCCTGCGCCAGCAATCCGCAGATGATCCCTGTCAGAACATCGCCCGAGCCCGCGGTCGCGAGCCAGGGTGGTGCATTTGAATTGATCGCCGCCCTGCCCGCGGGTTCCGCGATTACGGTGTCCGGACCTTTGAACACAATGACCGCCCCGCTACGCGCAGCCGCATGGCGTGCCTGGCGTAATTTGTCATTGCTGTTGGCGTCACCAAACAAGCGAACAAATTCGCCATGATGCGGTGTCATCACCACATCGCGCTCTACTGCAGATATCAGCTCAAAGAGTTGATCCGGCGTCTCTGCAAAGCATGTCAGTGCATCGGCATCAAGCACGACCGGGCGCTCCGACTTCAGGGCGACCGCAACCTTGTCGCGCGCCGATTCGCCCAGCCCCAATGCCGGTCCAAGACCTGCTGCCGATATCCGGCGATCCGCAACCAGTTCCTCCAGGCCGCCTGCACTATCCATCTTCGCCAGCATTACCGAGGTCAAATGGCTCGCATTTGTAGTTAGCGCATCCGGTGGGCTAGCAAGCGTTACCAGACCGGCACCGGCGCGCAGTGCTGCACCTGCTGCCAACCTCGCAGCACCGGTATTTGGCATGTGGCCCGACACGACAATTGCGTGTCCCCTGCTGTATTTGTGCCCTTCGCGACGATAATCGGGAAGGTTGTCCATCCATAATTCAGGCAGGTTTTCGCTTGTCGTTGGGCCGATATCCTCAAGAACATTGTCGGCAATTCCGATATCTGCAACAGTCACCTCGCCACTATGACCTCTGCCCGGAAAACACAAATGGCCGGGCTTTTTGCGAAAGAAGGTAACCGTGTGCAGAGCGCAAACGGCGACACCCATGACCAAGCCCGTATCACCGTTGATGCCACTGGGCAGATCGACCGCAACAACCGGTTTGCCTGATTCGTTGATCTTCGAGATCAAGCCAGCAATTGCGCCTTCCACATCGCGGTCAAGACCGGCGCCCAGCAATGCATCGATAATCAGGCAGTAGTCTCCCGGATCGACCTGATCAATACCGAGAGACTGTCGGCCCCATCGATCAAACGCAATGAGCGCATCACCGCGGAGCTTCTCTTCGCTTCCAGCAAGTGCAAGCGTTACCTGGTGACCATGCGCAGCAAGCATGCGGGCGACAATGGAACCGTCTCCGCCATTATTCCCCTGTCCGCAAGCGACCAGTACTTTGAAGCCATCAACCTCTGACAGCACCTGCTGGGCTACGCGGAATACGGCTTCACCGGCATTTTCCATGAGTACGATACCGGGCTTGCCACGCTCGATCGTCAAAGCGTCAGCACGTCCCATTTCCTTGACGCTCAATAATTCATGCAATTTGCCAAACCTCCATTGCCGGAAGCCAATCGCCGTCCCCGCATCCGTAATCGTCAGTCACTGCGCCAGAACATCGGCGTCAGAATGACAAGCAGCGTCATGATTTCCAGCCGCCCAAGCAGCATGAGAATGATCATCAGCCATTTTGCTGTTTCCGGCACGGTCGCGAAATTCCCTGCCGGCCCGATCAACGTTGTAATGCCCGGTCCGACATTGGTCAGACAGCTCAACGACCCGGCAAAGGCATCGTCAAACTGCATCCCGGTTGCAGCGAGAAGTATGGTGAAGATGAACAGGATCGCAATGAATGCGAAGAAGAAAACGGTAATCGACTGCAATGCCTCGGGCGCCAGGCGACGTCCATTGTAGTAGACCGGAAAAACGCCGTTGGGATATACCAGCTCACGGATCGAGGCCCGCAAGGTCTGGGCGAGAATAATCAGCCGATAGACCTTGAAACCGCCAGCCGTCGATCCGGCACATCCGCCGACAAAACTCGCCACCAGGAATACCGAAACAGCCAGCGGTCCCCAGCTGACATAGTCCGTCGTTGCATATCCTGTAGTCGTCACAATTGATACGACATTAAATAGCGAATGCAGAAACGCATCTGACGGGAGAAACGCACCGGTATCGCTTGCCGCGATGAAAGCCGGGATGAACAGGGCAAATATGATGATCAGCAATCCTATTATCTGACTGTCAAAAGCCTTGCGGAAATCGTTATTGATCAAAAACAGGAAAAAGGCGGTAAAGGGCAGCGCACCGACCAGCATGAAGATGATTGCCGTGACAAGGACAGCATCACCAAACTGGGCAAAAGACGTGTCATGGGTCGAATATCCGCCAGTGGCGATCGTCGTCATGGCGTGGTTCAGCGCATCGAACCATTCCATTCCCCCGGCTGCATAGGTCACCATGCAGGAAAGCGTCAGCATGACGTAAATCGTAATCAGATAACTTGCAAAGGTCTGGATCCGGGCAACCGGCTTGTCTGCACGCTCGGAGGACTCCATCCGAAAGAACTGCATACCGCCGACCCGCAGGAACGGAAGGATCAACAGCCCCATCGCGACGATACCGATCCCGCCTAGCCACTGCATGGTGGATCGCCACAGCAACAAGCCACGCGGCAAATCCTCCAGACCGGTCATAACCGTGGCACCGGTCGTCGTAAGGCCGGAAACGGCCTCAAATACGGAATCGGTAAAGCTGATTTCGGTGGCCCCAAGCAGAAACGGTATGGAGGATGCAAACGACGTCGTAATCCACAACACATTAATGAGGAGAAAGCCCATCCGAGGAGAAAACGGGACCATTTCACCGCGATTGGCAATCAAAATGGCCGCAGATATGCTTCCAACGAGGAAAAACGTGACCATGAAGCCTTTCCAGTCTTCATTGTCATCGATGATATCCACAATCATCGGCGCGAGCATTGCCACCGCCAGATAGAGGCAGAACAAACCTGTCACATAGGCAATTGTCCTGATTTTTCCGGAAAACAAACGATATGCCTTTCACGCCGCGCTGACCGGGCTGGATGGTGGATATTGCCCCATATCAATACCCTTGCTCAAGATTTCCGGAACAGGCGAACCCGTCCCGAAGGAACATTCTGGGCCTTCTACCAAAATCAGGGCCATGCTGTCTCGCGGAAAGCGCCCCTTTCGCCCCCAGATATTACTTCAAATTCTTACTTAATTGTAACCATCATTTTAGCTGATTTTTAAGTCCATTGCGGTAGGTTGGCGTTCGAAGTGCTCGTTTTGTAGTGAGTTAGAGCGGATGCCAGACCAGGTTAGACCACGCGTTAAATATGTAATTGGCCCAGACGGAAGCCCGTTGACGGTCGCAGATCTCCCGCCGACAACGACCCGGCGCTGGGTTATCCGGCGCAAGGCTGAGGTGGTGGCAGCGGTGCGAGGCGGTTTGCTTTCGCTGGAAGAGGCCTGCGCGCGTTACACCTTGACCGTCGAGGAATTCCTTTCTTGGCAATCTTCCATTGATGCCCATGGACTGGCCGGATTGCGTACGACACGCATTCAGGAATACCGTCCCTGATCCAGTTTCAGATTGATGATCTGTACCGTGCCGGACATTCTCCCGGCGCGGATTATTGTTTTTCTTCCATGTTCCTTTCGGTTTTGATGCCTGCGGTAGCAGCGGCGGCTGCCACGGTGGACAAGGCATAGAACCAGATACCGGGTTGCGAAACCGCAGTCGCCAATCCGCTGGTTTTTGCAGCAAATACCAGGATTGCCACGAGCAGCACATCCATCATCGACCATTTTGCCAAAACCGACGCCCATGCCGGAAAATTACCGGAACCATAGGCCGCTTCATAGACCGTAAACAGCTTGATTACCGGAAATATCAGGCTGAACAGGCCGACAAGCAGGCTCAGACCGACATCCCCGTTTTGCCACAGGCCAAAGACCAATTCGACAAGCGAAGGCGTGTCGGAGAAGAAGAAAAACCTGTCCAACCGGATCAGCGGCAGGGATATGCCAAGCCCGAAAGAAATCGACGCAACAAGCAGTAATGCCGGACGAAGTGCCACCATCAGAAAAACAATCTCCAGATTAGCGGCAGAAGAATCGCCGTCGCTACCGCATTTAAGCCCATTGCCAAGCCCGAAAACGCCCCAGCAACCTCATTGACCTGCAATGCCCGGGCCGTTCCGATTCCGTGACTGGCCGTGCCGATCGCGACTCCGCGCGCCTGCCAGTCCTTGATGCCCAGCAGATTGAGCAATAACGGACCAAGCATCGCCCCTGTAATTCCGGTGAGAATGACCAGGGCAGCAGTCAACGAAGGCAGCCCGCCCAATTGCTCTGTAATTGCCATTGCTACCGGTGCGGTTGCCGATTTTGGCGCCAGAGCAATAACGGAAGCTTCCTGCGCGCCAAGCAGCCAGGCGATTGCAACTGCCGAAATCGCTGCGGTAACCGAACCCACCACAATGCTGGAAAGCAAAGCCAGGGCCGACCGGCGCACCTGGGAAAATTGACGATAAAGCGGAATTGCAAGCGCAACGGTTGCCGGACCCAGCAGGAAATGTACGAATTGCGCACCTTCAAAATAGGTCTCATAACTTGTGCCAGTCAGGACAAGGATTGCAACGATAACCAGAACCGCCAGCAATACCGGATTTGCCAATGGATTATTGTTCGTTTTGCCATAGACCCAGGTACCCGCCTGATAGACCACCAGGGTGAGCGTCAAATGCAGAAGCGGACTGGCGGACAGATATACCCAGATGTCATCAAGATCACGCATCAGCTGCTTCCATCATCTTCAACTGCTTGCGCGTTTTTGCCGGTCAACCGTTTCAATCCGATCATGACCAGCGCAGTAACCGCAATCGTGATCAGTGTCGAGGCAATGAGTGAAACGCTGATTGCCGGCCAGTCATTCTTTAGCAACTGATAATGCACCATCACACCGACACCCGCTGGGACAAACAACAAAGCCAGATTTGAAAGCAGAAAATCGCCTGTCCTGGCCAGCTGATCCGGCACATTGCCAACAACCAGCAAAATGCCAAAAAGCAGCAACATGCCGATAACCGGACCGGGCAGCGGCAAACCGGTTCCCACGATAATAAGCTCACCCGCCAGCTGGCAGACCAGGATTAGAGTGAACCAATTGAGCATACTGAATTCCTAAGTCTGGATGGCGCTTTTTGCGCGTCAGATTGTTTAACCGAAAACACGCTCGAAGAACCAATAGGCGCCGACAACCGATATCGCTGCTGAAGCTGGTATGGCTATGCGAGGTCTGTACCATTGATATTTTCCGAAGGGCAGGTCGAGAGCAAGAAATGCAACAAGAATTACCGATAGTTGGCCGATTTCAACGCCAATATTGAACCCGATGAGACTGGTCGCAAACCGGGCTGGATCGAGTCCGACCTCCCCCAGGACTGCGGCAAAACCCAGCCCGTGCAGCAGGCCAAAGCAGAAAACCACCAGCAGACGCCATTTCGATAATCCCCGGCCGAATATATTCTCGATCCCGATATAGACAATCGACGCCGCAATCAGGGGTTCAACAATGCCGGGTGACAAGTTGACTATCTTCAGCGTCGCCAAGGCAAGCGTGACAGTATGGGCAACCGTGAAAGCCGTTATCTGCAGAACAAGCGGGCGCAATTTGGCCGAAAAGAAAAACAATCCCAGGACAAACAGGATATGATCCAACCCGGCAGGAATGATGTGGACAAATCCAATTTGCACATATCGCCAGAACGCAGCCAGGATGCTCTCTGTTGATCCGCCGCTCTTCAATATCGGCGAGCTGCGCTGGCCGGATACCAAATAGCCGGAATAACCACCCTCACCTGCCTGTCGTACGATCAGTGCTCCAAATTCATCCGCCCAGCCAATCGTCACGGCATCATTTTCGGAATTTAACGGGCCGGAAAGTTTGATGGTTGAGTCTCTGGGCAGTTCCAGATTGGGCTCCTCTGAAACCGACATCTCATCGAGCGACAATTTAACCTTCTGCCCACCTTCACGTAGATCGATCTTCTCCTCGAAACTTGGCCATTGTTCGCGAAAAACAGCTTCGAGCTCGCTCGGGGTCAGCGCACGAAGCGCATCATTGTCTGATGATTGCGGTGCATCGTCCGTATTTGCAAACTGGCTGAGATCAACGCCTGAGAGCAGCGGCTCAACTGATAATTTCAGTTCGAGCAGGACCTGGTCTTCGCTAATTTCCATATCGGCAATTGCCGGACGCACTTCATGGGCTTGCGCCTGCGTGATCGCGCAAATTGAAACCAGCCAGCACGTGAATGTGATGATTCCGGCAAACTTGACGGATTTACGGAAGGAAATTTGCCCGATAAACCCGGATATCGTTAAAATTTCCTGGAATGCCTGCATGCACCTGGTTTCCCCGATAATCACCCTAATGGTCTTTGCGATTTCCATATTCCCAGCAAATGGCCACGAATTATGGATTTCACCCGACAATTATCAGCTCTCGCTGGATGAGCCGCTGACCGCACATATCCGCATTGGTGAGAAATTAGAAGGGCCATCCTTCCCCTTTGTCGAAATGAACTTTGAACGATTCGAGATTGCCGACGCGAAGACCAATTCCAAGGTTGCCGGCCGTTTAGGTGACGCCCCCGCCCTGAACCAGAAGGCAAAAAACGCGGGCCTGAATATAATCGTCTATGAAACGACGGCAAACTTCGTGACCTATACCGATCTGGAAAAATTCAGGAATTTCGTTTCGCACAAGGGATATCCGGAGATTATCGACGACCACATCGGGAGAGGCCTGCCGCAAACCGGCTTCAAGGAAAGATATTTCAGATATGCAAAAAGCCTGATTGCAGTGGAAAACGGTGCAGGCGCGGACCGGAAAATGGGCCTGGAAATCGAGATCGTCGCGCTTGAAAACCCTTATACAGATAATTTATCAGCCGGGTTACCCGTTCAGGTTCTCTATCAGGACAAACCGCTTGCCAATGCCCAGATCGAAGTATTTGAACGGGCGGGATCATCGACAGAACCTGTTGAAGACGACATGCGGGGCAAGGTCGACATCTCGATTATTGAAGCGGATTTAGATGGAAAGGCAAATATTCCGGTTCGGCCGGGTTATGAGTATCTGGTTGATTCCGTTGTGATCAGGCCTGTCGAGCCACCAGCCGATGACTCTGGCAGTACCAATCCCGCGGTTTGGGAGTCGCTCTGGGCATCAATGACGTTCGAGATCCCGACCGCCGACTGATTTGTTCGAATCATTGGCAAAAGCCGAAACTGCTGTGATTGAATTCAACCGATAAGGGCGCGGTTTTCAACCTGTGCGTCAACAACCGGGTCATTGCCGGAACCGCCACCGCGATTATCGAGCATCTGTGCTTTCTTCAGCTCTTCTTCCGCGTTTGCCAGCGCTTCTTCGGCACCTTCCTTCTGAACCATCAATTCCTTGATCGAACCTTCTAGATTATCCCTGCGCTGACGTGCTGCCTTGGCAAAGGTCGGATAGGCAAAATGCGTGGTGTCGGTAATGCCCGACTTTTCCTCTTCCATCTGGATTTGCCGGTCGAGCTCGGTCGCCATCTGGGTGAACTCCCCGATCATCATTTCGATCTGGGTCAGCTGACGCGTTTTGTCTTCGACTTGGAAATGCTTCAAGCGAAGCAGGTTATCACGCGATTTCATACTCAACACTCCTTGAATGCGCGAACGCACACCACACCGGATTTCCGGCAATTATATTTTTACCCCACATTCCTGCCTGGATTTGACAGTTAAAAAACACTGCCCGGGCAAGAAATTCTTAACGAACGGCACTTTTGGTAACCATTCATTCATATCTATTCTTAATCATAAGGCCGACGCATTAAGAGCCGGTAAATTCGAAGGCCAGAATCTGCGTGAATCGCAAAAAACTGACCTAAGAATACAAATATTTGGGTGTGATTCGCTTAATCCGATTTCTTAATGTAATGCGCGAGCTTTTTTCGTTTGTTATTCCTTATTAAATTCAATGACTTATGTCGAACAATTGAATTTTTAAGAGGAGACTTGCGCAAGAGAATTACAATTTGTTAACCATTATGCATCAGCATTTGGTTTGAAGAAACGAATGCAGGCATGCCAGATCGGGGACCAGTCTGTAGATCAGGCATCCACACAGCGGTGAGAGAAGGGGAATTATAATGCGCGTATTGCTGATAGAGGACGACAGCGCTACCGCCCAGAGCATAGAATTGATGCTTAAATCTGAAAGCTTCAATGTCTATACCACCGATCTCGGTGAGGAAGGCGTCGATCTGGGCAAGCTTTACGATTATGACATCATTCTTCTTGATCTTAACCTGCCGGATATGTCGGGTTACGAGGTTCTCAGAACGCTTCGTCTTTCAAAGGTAAAGACACCGATCCTTATCCTTTCCGGTCTTGCAGGAATTGAAGACAAGGTTCGTGGTCTCGGATTTGGCGCCGATGACTACATGACCAAGCCGTTCCACAAGGACGAACTTGTGGCCCGCATTCATGCAATTGTGCGGCGCTCCAAGGGTCATGCACAATCAGTCATCACGACAGGTGATCTTGTCGTCAATCTCGATGCCAAGACAGTTGAAGTCGCCGGACAGCGCGTCCATCTGACCGGCAAGGAATACCAGATGCTGGAACTCCTTTCCCTGCGTAAGGGCACTACCCTGACCAAGGAAATGTTTCTGAATCATCTTTACGGCGGTATGGATGAGCCCGAATTGAAGATTATCGACGTATTTATCTGCAAATTGCGCAAGAAACTTGCTGCAGCCGCAGACGGTCTGAACTACATCGAAACGGTTTGGGGGCGTGGCTACGTCCTGCGTGAACCAGATCCAAATGAAATGCGTGAAATTGCATAAGGCTTGAATTTTACCAGCCAAACGTAATTTAGCTGAACAATTTGAGAACCCCGTCTATCCGGCGGGGTTCTTTTTTTGGCCTGTTGAAAGCCGAAATTCGAGATGATCGATAAATAATGCGGTGTCAGGCAGCCTGCTCGTCAGCATTAAGGACGCCAACATCCATGAATTTCTTCAATAGAATCTTGCGGTTAAACGGTTTCATCAGAAAACCCTTGGCGCCTGCACGTTTGGCCTTCGTCATTTCGGAAATATTCAATTCGCTCGTGCAGTAAAATATCACGGTATTTTCCGAAGAGGGCATGCGGGCAATCTCAGCTACCACATCCACCCCGGAACGACCCGGCATATCCCAGTCGATGATCAGGATATCCGGCATGTTGTCACGACACATGGAAATCGCCTGGGCGCCATCTCCAGCTTCCACGACAACTAATTCCATGTCTTCCAGCAGCCGGCGCGCTACCTTGCGGATTACCGGGGAATCATCTGCTATCATGACGATCTTCATCATATGCCTCCAAACAACGGCAGATGCGCAGTAATCGCAAACGCATCCGATATTGCCGTCACAATAGCATCCACATCCAAACAGATTGTTATTTCGGACCTTGCCGGCCCTCTAATTATCAAAAACGGTTAGCTGTTGGTTAATTTACCGCCCCTTTTGGGTTTTTTGCCAGTTTTTGGTTTTTCGTTTCGCCCTGTGCGCAAATGCACAGCGGTATTTTTGGCGCTCCCCTATCTTGGTTTCATCGGCAGGCAACAACGCCTCCCACAAATAACCAGTCTTTATGAGAGAAAAGGACGCTTCAAATGACCAACACCCTTCGCAACACCTTTATCGCAGGCTTTGCCTCCCTCGCCATGATCGCAGCCGGTTCGGTTGCAGCCCCAAGCCAGGCCCATGCCGGTGGCAAGGTCGGCGCCGCACTC
>JANQQM010000137.1 GCA_028289365.1 Salaquimonas sp.
GAGTGCGGCGCCGACCTTGCCACCGGCATGGGCCTGGCTTGGGGCTGCAACCGAACCGGCTGCGATCATGGCGAGGGAGGCAAAGCCTGCGATAAAGGTATTGCGAAGGGTGTTGGTCATTTGAAGCGTCCTTTTCTCTCATAAAGACTGGTTATTTGTGGGAGGCTTGTTGCCTGCCGATGAAACCAAGATAAGGGAACGCCAAAAATACCGCTGTGCATTTGCGCACAGGGCGAAACAAAAACCAAAAACCGGCAAAAAACCCAAAAGGGGCGGCAAACTTTCCTACAAACAAACGAATTGATCCAAATCATTCCGCTTTTTGCCAAAAGCGTGAAAATCCATTGCTGTAAAAAACGACCTTCAAACCGCATATGATACGGTGCAGGCAGTTGAAATGGTTACGTCCATAAAACTTGCCGTCAGCACAGATTGAAGCTAAGTGCCGTAAGGCGCGATTACCTGGCAAAATTACAGCTTTGCCGGTAATGGTGGAAGGAAGTTGAGAATGGGTGTCATCGATATGAATGTACAGGCCGAACTGTCATATCCAGTGCCTGAGGGAGTGTTCGCCGAAAAGGTTGTTTCGGTGAAGCACTATACCGACCGCCTGTTCAAGTTCCGCATCACCCGGCCGGCCAGCTTCCGGTTCCGTTCGGGTGAATTTGTCATGATCGGCCTGCCCAATGCAGAAAAGCCGATCTACCGGGCCTATTCGATTGCCAGCCCTTCCTGGGATGAAGAGATTGAATTCTTCTCGATCAAGGTTCCGGGCGGACCGCTTACCGAGCATTTGCAGAAAATCCAGCCTGGCGACACGGTCTTGATGCGCAAGAAACCGACCGGCACGCTGGTCAATGATGCGCTTGCGCCTGGCAAACGGCTCTACATGTTTGCGACCGGCACCGGAATTGCGCCCTTTGCCAGTGTGATCCGTGACCCGGAAACCTATGACAAGTTCGAGCAGTTGATCCTGGTTCATACCTGCCGGGAGGTTGCCGAACTCGGATATGGTCATGAATTAATGGATGAATTGGCCAATGATCCGCTTATCGGTGAATTTGCCGACAAGCTGACCTATGTACCATCGGCCACCCGCGAACCTTATGAGCGGACCGAGCGGATCACCACCATGATCGAAACCGGTTCCCTGTTTGAGGAACTTGGTGTTCCGCCACTTGGACCGGAAGAAGACCGGGCGATGATTTGCGGTTCCATGGACATGCTGAAAGACGTCAAGGCGCTTTGCGAAAAAGCCGGCCTTGTCGAGGGTTCGAATGCCGCGCCTGCCACTTTCGTGGTCGAGCGTGCCTTTGTCGACTGATCCAGGCTCAACAGCTTCGAAATTTATTCTGACAGGTAGTAGGGCTTTCCGGCGCTGGTTGATTTTGCCATCCGGTCAAACTTCTCCAGCATTCTGTCCCGATACTTTCGAGGCAGTTTGGCAATAGCGCGTTCAAACTTTCTCCTGGCTGCCCGAATTTCCTTGGCGGTAATCCGGTCATTCAGCCTGCCGCCGGAATCACGGAGCGGTGTCTTGCTGGTCAATTGGGCGCTGGCGACAATCTCGGCCTCAGGAATTCCGGTTGCTGCAAGAACCGATGTCGGCAGGTGATAGCTCGCTTCAACCGTCATCTTATAGGTATCAACAACCGTCTTGACCGAAATATCGGGTTCGGGAAGGTTGGCGGCGATGAAGTCGTTTACCGCGTGCTGCATGGAAGCGACGGTGCCGCCGGATGCGGCTGCTGCCAGAATTGCGCCATCCACGCTGGCCTGCAATCTTTCTTCGGCTGCCGATATACGGGCATAATCCAGGCCCAAGCCAGCAATTGCCAGAACGGGGAGGATCGCGACGGCAAAAACGGTCGCAAAGTTACCGCGCCGGTCATCACGAAATTTTCTTGCCAACGGGATATGCCGCAACACCATGGGTCTGCCTCAAGCCATTGATTTGCATCAGATTAGCTTCAGGCAATTATCATTGGCTGAACGGGATAGTTACAATTTTATTGATTATCCCGCCCGACAGTGTGAATTATCAGGTAATCGGGCTTATCCGGACCTCAACCCGCCGGTTAGCCGCCTTGCCCTGCTCGGTCTCATTGGGGGCAATTGGGCGTGCCTCACCAAACCCGACGACCAGCAGGCGCCTTGAATCGACAGCACGGCCATCGAGATAACGTGCAACGCTAATGGCGCGACGCTCCGACAATGCCTGATTGTACTGTGCCGAACCGGTACTATCGGTGTGGCCGTCAATATCAAGCAGCGTATTAGGATATTTGTTCAGAACAATCGCAACTGAATCCAATACCGGGAAGAATGCAGGATTTAGCTGATCCTGATCTGTCGAGAAGGTGACATTTGACGGCATGTTCAGCACAATCTGGTCGCCGACGCGCGTGACACCCACACCGGTTGACAATAATTGAGCGCGCAATTCCTCTTCCTGGCGGTCCATATAATTGCCGACTCCACCGCCGACCAAGGCGCCAACGCCGGCGCCGATCAGCGCCGATTTCCGCTTGTCGCTTCCGCTCTTGTCCTTTGCAATCAACAAACCTGTCAGTGCACCCGTCACCGCACCCAATGTGGCGCCGCCGGCAGTATTATTTACCTGCGGCTTTCCGGTAAGCGGATCGGTCGGCGTTTGGCAGGCGGCCAGAATTGTTGCCGCCGCCCCAAGGGCAAGCAATTTTTTCATGAAAACATTTCCTGTATTGGCTGAAACCGTATCCAGCCGTGAATCAACATGACTGCTAATCGTCAATGTTCGCGTGTGTGACTGAAAACAAGGGCAGAATTACGGCTGCAAAACGGCCAGTTGAAGAAGAAATTATTGCAGAAAACGGTCGTCCCAGGGGTAGTTTGTCAAGTCTTCGACGTCATTTTCTCTCACCAATACCTGTTGTTCGAGCTTGACACCTTCGCGCCCGCCAACCGCGCCACAGTAAGTCTCGATACAAACCATCATTCCCGGCTTGAATACGCCGTCATAGCCGCTTCTTTGCCAGTCCTCCGGGAAATAAATGCTTGGCCACTCATCGCAAAGACCAACACCGTGGGCAAGGACACCATAGCGGTTATGACGAAACTCGATCGGGGCTAGATCAGCGCTATGGGTAAATTCCCTGAATGTCATGCCGGGCTTGAGCAGTTCAATATTGTTGATGATCATTTCATGGGCGTGTCGGTAGATGCGCTTTTGTTCTGCTGTCGGTTCAACGTCACCACACAGCCAGGTTCGTGAAATGTCACAGCACATGCCATAGACGCCGACGAGATCGGTATCGAAGGAGACGATGTCGCCTTCCTGCATGATCCGTGGACCACATTCCTGGAACCATGGATTTGTGCGTGGACCGGACGCCAACAGCCGTGTTTCGATCCACTCTCCGCCATGCTTGATGTTTTCGGCATGCAGGATGGCCCAGAGGTCGTTTTCGGTCATTCCCGGCCGCAATTGTGCCTGCATTTCGTACATTGCCATTTCACAAGAATGGATGGCGCACCGCATCGCCTTCAAATCGTCCGGACCTTTGATTGATCTTGCCACTTCCGTGACTTCCTGTCCCTGGAAGAGCTCAATTCCCCGTTTTTCTAGCGCAAGAACACCTTCCGGTTCCATGCGGTCGACCGCCAGCCTGCGATTGCCGCCGCCGTGCTCGATCAGGATTGATTCAATTTCTGCAGCAAGTCGCTCTGCTTGCTCAACCACCCGATCGCCGCAGCTGAAGTAAAACAGACCGGCACCGCTCCGGACTTCACGAACAAGGGGCAGATGCGCCGAAAGATGATCACAATTCACGTAGTCCCAGACGATCATATAGCCGTCAGCCGAGACAAAGCAGGCGCGCGCAGGATTGTGGGTAATCCAAAGCTGCATATTGGTTGTGTCACTAGCGTAACGAATATTGAGCGGGTCGAAACACAACAAGCCGGCATAATCACGCGCACGAATTTCCTCGACCAGCCGGTCCAACCGAAATTGACGCATGGCTTCCAGATTTGGCGCCTCCAGGCCAGCCTTTTTCCAGCTCTCGAACGCCAACGGCGTTGGCCCGATTTCAACCCGGTCATTGTCGTCGGGCGTGCCGTCCGGTCTTACCGGACGCCTGCGGCTGGGATCGATTTTCTTGTTCGAGGGCAAAAAGCGGGTAGCCGTTTCCATGCCAACTCTCCTGCCGGTTGATTAGCTCCGGACGCTTCAGGCACAATGGAGAAAAGCTAAGCTTGGTTCGCGCATCAGAAAATATCTGAATGCGCCATCGTTATTCTACAAGCGTCGCGGACGGTGACTTCGGGCAAATTTGCCTTACTTGATCGGGCGGGGCGCCGTCAGGAAGTGTACGCCCATCATCTTTTCCTTGCGCCAGGCAACACGGCAAATGACACGGGTCTTGCGGGCGTGGTTTGTCAGGATGAACCTGTCGCTGACATTTGCGGAAGCGGATTCGATCAATGCACCGGTTCTTGAGATGTTGCGTATCAGGCAGGTTACTGGGATTTCCCTGGTATCCATGATGATCTCGGACAGTTCCCTGGCTTCTACCCGCGGAGCCGCACGCCTATCACTCCAGTCTTCAGGCTTTTTTTCTGCCGGGTTGATCGATCCGGCTTCTGCCGTTTCCGGAATGTCAGAACGGGCGGCTTGTCGTAATGTCTGTCCGTTTGTGCGCATTTCAAACCTGCAAGCATCCTGGTTATGCGCACCATGCTAGCGGCCAATCGTTTCCAAATTGGTAACCGAAACCGAAAGCTTGATCACAAAACCGGAATGCGAGCCAGAGTAGCTTTCTACGTCAGATCTAGCCGGTGTGTCTGACAGAAAATCACGTATCCAGATTGGCCACGTTGAGCGCATTGTCCTGAATGAAGATTTTGCGAGGCTCGACTTCCTCACCCATCAAACGCGAGAACAGGTCATCTGCATCGGTTGCGTCATTGACTTTGACCTGAAGCAAGGTGCGGATCTCCGGATCAAGTGTTGTTTCCCAAAGCTGATCGGGATTCATCTCGCCAAGGCCCTTATAGCGCTGCAGGGCGATGCCCTTGCGGCCGGCTTCGAACACCGAAGCCAACAGGGCACGCGGACCCGAAATCGTCTCGCTGACATCCTTGCGGGTAAATTCGGGCGGTTTGCCATATACCGTCTGAAGATCGGCGGCAAATTGATCGAGCCGATGGGCATCGGCAGACCCGATCAGTGCCATGTCGACATGGGCTGCTTCCTTGACGCCGCGCACGACACGCTCGAAAACGAGACCGCCATCTTCCGCGCGGGAACCTTTCCAGCCGCGCTCGGTCTCTTCGGCAATCACGTCCAGGCGCTTTGCTACATATTCGGCGGCCGCCTGGGCACGGTCAGCATCGCTCATCAATTCAGCATTCAGCGCGCCGGCAATCGCGGCCTGCTCCACGACATCCTTGTCATAGCGGGTATGCAAATTGTTGATCAGCGTGCGCACTGCAAGCGCGGAATCGATCACAACCCGCAGGTCCTGTCCGGTCCGCACCTCGCCATCGGCAAGCTTCAGAGCGGTATCTTCCAGCCCGCCTTCGATCAGGAAATTCTCCAGATCCCGCTCGTCCTTGAGATATTGGGTCGACTTGCCCCGCGTAACTTTATAGAGCGGCGGCTGGGCGATATAGATGTGACCGTGCTCGA
>JANQQM010000174.1 GCA_028289365.1 Salaquimonas sp.
GCGGGCACCTGCCTGGGGTCGCTGGCCCCGTGGCGGACGTGCTCCGGAGCGTGCTTGCCCGGGCAGTCCGGCAGATTGGTTGGGATTTTTGCGGTTTGGTCCGGCTGTTCCAGCCGTCTCGCCGCCGCGGAAACCGCTACCGATATTGCCATACACGCAGCGGGGAAAGAACGGGTAGTAGTCCGTTGCGAAATAGACATATTTACCATCAAGTATGCCGCCATTGCATTGATCGAGCTGGCCTGTACCTTCCTTGTAGACCCAGTCTTCGTTGTAGGTACCGTCATAGGCTCCACCGGGTGCGCTGGGCCGCGTGCCTGATTTCAGTTGATAACTGGATTTCATTTTTGAACCCACATAGTGGATTTCATGGCCATCGGCGGCATAGCCGATCAGCGTGCCCTTGGCGGCTTTCATGATGGCTTGCGACGGACCGTGATAGTGGTAGATGCCGTTTCGATCGACATGGGCGTTATTGGCGTCCATGCCGAGCTGGTCACGGGCGCCAAGGCCTTCGAGATTCCAGCCGGATGAACGATCTCGACTAAATCCGCGCGGACTGTTTGCATCATAATAGTCCGCAGTCCCTGGGCGCAATATAATGCCGTTCAGGGCAAATCCCACCGTTCCCCGGACCGGCCTTGCAGTGTTTCCTTTGACCGGATTCAGCGGAACGCAAAGCCTGATGTTTTGGCTGGCAATCGCGTTTGGATTGCCTGGATTGGGGAAGTTTCCGGTCCCGTGATCGGGAATACCGTTGGAGACCATGCAACGTTGATTGCCGGTTTCTGTCAGCTTGACCGAGTTCGATGCCGCCAAACTTGCGGTAGTTGTTTCAAGGACCAGCACCGCCATGCCGAACAGCGCGGTCGCCGATAATGAATATCTGATGTGAGCGTTCATTGAATTATTCCTTGAATGGTTCGTTCGATAACTTGCCGACGCTTCGAAATGTAACGATCGAAAATGCAGCAAGTTGGCAGGAATGTTGAAGGAAATGTGGAGAATTGATTTTGTCGGCCAAAACGGGGACGATCCGGCAAACGCGAGGCTTCATTCTCCGTCCACAATTGATATTCATCTAAGCAACATGTTCTGGAAGAATCTTTCCATAGGCAAGAAGCTGTTCATTGCGATCCTGACAACGTCGGGCATCATCATCCTGTTCCTGGCGGCGCTGGTGGCGACTTCAATGCAGGCTGGATTTTCGCAATATATCCTGGAAGCGGAGTTGGACAGATTTGAGCCGCTCCGCATTACGCTCGAACAAATGCACGATCCGGCAAATCCGGGTTGGCCGCAGTTTCAGAATAACCGGCGCGGTCTGAACCAGCTGATCAGACAGAGCCTGCCAAGACCGGGACCTCCGGCAGGTCTTCCGGCAGATAACAACCGACGCAGACCACCGCCTGATCCGCTTCAGCTTGGTCAGCGCATAACGCTATTGGATGCGTCGGGTGTACGAATAGCGGGAGCGCCGCTCGGAGATCGCAGGACTAGTCGTCGGGCCATCCTGCAAACGGATAATTCCGATGCCAACGAGATTGTCGGCTATCTATCGATTGCCATGCCGCGCAATGCTGTCGGAGGGTCCAGCCAAATTTTTCTTGCCGATCAATTGCGTGCCCTGGCCATGGCGGTCGCCCTTGCGTTGGCGGTCTCCGCGATTGCAGCCTATTTCCTTTCCAGGCAATTTGTCGGGCCGGTCAACACTTTAAAGGACGGAGCGAAACGGCTGGCGTCCGGTGAATATGATCTTCGTCTTGATAAAACCAGCAATGACGAATTTGGTGACCTGGTTGACCAGTTCAATGCGTTGGCGATGCAGCTTGAGGTGGCAGAAAAAGCCGAACGGCAATGGGTTTCGGATACATCGCATGAATTGCAGACGCCGCTAGCTGTGCTGCGCGCAGAAATCGAAGCCCTTCAAGACGGCGTTCGCAATCCGGACGACAAGACTTTGGCCACATTGCACCAGTCTGTCCTGAGGATTTCCGCATTGGTCCAGGACATCAGTCAGCTATCCTTTGCGCGGGAAGGCAAGTTTGGCTCGAATTTCAGTTCCGAAAACCTCTCTGAAATCCTTTCGCAATCGGTCCAGAATGCAAAGACAATTCTGAACGATGCCGGCCTTACGGTGGATGCCCGGATATCGCCGGATGTAATTATTGAGTGTGACCATCTTCGGATCGGACAGTTGATTGACAATATCCTTGCCAATGCGGCGCGATACACGTCGTCTCCGGGTACCGTTCGAATAGTGCTGTCGAAGCAGTCCGACCGGGCACGGATAGTCATTGAGGATTCAAACTCACCGCCACCAGCGTCCGCGATGCCGCATCTGTTTGACCGGTTTTATCGTGCCGAGGCTTCGAGAGCGCGTGCCCATGGCGGCTCGGGTCTTGGTCTGTCGATATGCAAGGCGATCGTTGACGCGCATGGCGGTAATATTCACGCAGGGTTGTCATCCTTGGGTGGTTTGGCAATCTCCATCGAATTACCGCTCAAACAGACAGCCAAATTGCAGGAATCATCCGATGACGCATAGAATTCTGATTGTCGAGGATGAGCCGGCCCTGGCCGAAATCATCAAGGATTATCTAAAACAGGCCGGCATGGAGGCGATCATCCTGCAGGAAGGTACAAATGCCGTTGAGTTCATCTTGTCGACGGAACCTGATCTTGTGATCCTGGACGTCATGCTTCCCGGCAAGGATGGATTGACGATTTGCCGGGAAGTCCGCGCTCAAAGTGATGTGCCGATCATTATCGAGACCGCAAGAATTGAGGAAATCGACCGTTTACTCGGACTGGAACTGGGGGCAGACGATTATATTTGCAAACCGTGGTCACCACGCGAAATGGTAGCCAGGGTAAAAAACATCCTCAGACGGATGGAAAACAACAGCAATACCGGTGCCGCACATCCCAAAGATGCTGATTTCGTACTTGACGAAGATAGTTGGACCGCTAGCTATCAAGGAAGGCCGGTCGAGTTGACGAGACGCGAGTTTCAACTGCTGATGGTATTGGTCAAGCGACCTGGTCGTGTATTTTCCCGCGCCCAGCTGCTCGAACAGGCTTTTCCGGATGATGCGATGGTTTTCGATCGGACAATTGACAGCCATATCAAGAACATCCGCCAGAAATTGAAACCACTGGCCGGAGATCAGGAACTCATCAGGTCGGTCTATGGTGTCGGCTATGCTTATGACGGATAAACAGCAATTGCTTTCGTCCAATTTTCATAATGCATCCATATTGTCTGCGTCAGCCGTGCACATTTTCCTGTCATGAATGCACGAAAAGGGCGACCAATGAAGGATAGCGTCATGCACCATTTGTCGGATCGGATTGCGGGCATCATCATGGTGCTTCTTCTGGCGTTGTTGGCGATCAGCCTTCATCTCGTTTCGACGCCGGCAGGTGCTCAAGCCCCCAAAGCCGATAGACTGAATGAAACAAATGTCATTTCTGCAAGCATGATAAATAATGATATAATGAGACCAACGAATTTTGAGCTTCGTGGTAACGGCCCGCTAACCGTCGATCAGTTACTGTCGGGCAGCACGAAAACTAGTAACCAATGACCGAATTGGATTGTGTGAATTATTTCATTCACAGAGAAGATGCTGCTTAAGTCCGCAGGGCTTTGCAATGTCCAAGAATCAATCGGTCACATTGCTTGCAGATGGCGATTGAAGCTTTGCAATTCCGGTTGTCATCGAACAAATTTCATTCCATTGGAAGTGGATAGGGAGATAACGGTCTTTGCCAGGTAGAAAGACATTACAGATTGCCGCATTGGCCGCCTTTGCGCTGGTTTCTGGACCTGCGCCTGTATCTGGCCAATCGAATCCAAACATACTCCTGGTCATTGCCGACGATATGGGGCTTGACGCGACCACTTGTTACGATGTTGGCGCCAATCAGGCCACCATGCCTAATCTGGAGACGTTGTGCGCTGAAGGCCTGGTGTTCGAGAACGCATATTCTGCACCGTTGTGCTCGCCAACCCGTGCGTCGATCATGACCGGTAAATACGGTTTTCGCACCGGTGTCGGTTCGGCAGTATCTGCTGAGGCGGGTAACGGGCTTTCCGAAGATGAGAACAGCCTATTCGACGTTTTGGATCAAGCTCAGTACAGCACAGCACTCATCGGTAAATGGCATTTGTCTGATACTCCCGATGACTTAGATCACCCGGCTAGCCTTGGTGTCTGGGAGTTTTTCGGGATTTTTACTGGCGGCGCGGGCGACTATTACAACTGGACCGCCGTACATAATGGTGCAGCAGCAGAGGTTTCAGGTTATACGACGTCCATCCTGACAAATCGCGCGATCAGCTGGATAGGCCAACAGGACCGGCCTTGGTTCTTGTGGCTCGCATATAATGCACCCCACGCGCCCTTTCATACGCCACCAAGCGACTTGCATAGCAGAGGTGATCTGCCAAATAGCAGGAAGGCGATAAGATCGGACCGGGCAACCTATTACAATGCTGCGCTTGAAGCACTTGATACTGAAATGGGTCGCTTGCTGAATTCCATCACGCCTGATGAGTTTCAGAACACTATCGTAATTTTCCTTGGGGATAATGGTTCACCGAACCAGGTGACCGGTAATCTTTACGGCGAGCGAGGCGCCAAGGGCAGCCTGTTTGAAGGTGGAACACACATTCCCCTGGTAATCTATGGACCTGGTGTCAAACCCGGCCGGAATGACGCGCTGGTCAATACAACCGATCTGTTTGCCACGATTGCAGGACTTGCCGGTGCCGAGGTTCGAACCAGAGATTCAATCAACCTCTGGCCGGTCGTCCAAGGCGGTTCGGGAAGCCGCAAATATGCCTATGTGGAACACTTTTCGGATGTGCCGCCACGCAGAGAAAATAGCTATGGTTGGGCGATCAGGGACGAACGGTTCAAGCTTGTTTCAATTGACGGTCAAGATGAGATGCTTTTCGATCTGGAAATCGACCCGTTTGAGGAAGTTGATCTGCTGGAGAGTGGTCCTACTGCCGAGTACAAGGAAGTGGCCGCGAGCCTCAAAGAGGCCTACCAGAAAATTCGCGGCGAAGATTAGTCTGGCTGCATCCTTCAAACAAACTTAAAACATATGGTGTCAAAATAGACACCAACACCTTCGGCGAAGACGCTGGTGTCAAGGCTCATTCGTTACGGTAATCGGTCAGTTTCTTCCAGACAATATCTGCTGCAACCGAGGTGGAATCGGCCCTGACAAAGGCGGTTATCGGGAGGTCCTGTGACCATTCATCTTTTTGAATTTGTTTAATTTTTTGTGAATCGTCTTTCGAGATCGCACATCTTGGCAACCAACCGACGCCATTGCCGTTTATGACAAACTGCTTGATCAGACTAACCGTGTCTGCTTCCAGTTTCTGAGTGCCATAAAGTTGAACTGGCGCGTGCGAAACGATGCCATCGACAAGCCGTGCAAAATAGCCTCCATCTGTATACATGGCGAGCGGAATAGGAGCTGTCTGCGTACCCGGAAAGCGTGAGGATGTAGTTTGTTCAAAGGCACTCGACATGAATGGGCAGAAGCGGTCCATCTCGATCGTTTGGCTCTTATAGAGATCCGGATTCAGCATCATCGGAAAGGCGCCACTCGAATGGCAAATCAGCATGTCGCCCCTTCCGGCAATGAAGCTCGCGATCATGTCCGCGACGTTACCAACGGCAGCTGAAACCGACAAATTCGTATCCGTCGACCAGTCATCCCACCAATTGACGAACCGGGTTGCAGATATGACGTGTGGCATCAGAATGCTGACATGATTGCGGCTGCCCAGATGTGGCGTAGTCAAATTGACCCGCGCCTGTGACAGATGACGCAGCATCTCGGAAGCCTCCTGATGGAACAACTGACCCTCGGGTGTGAAAACAATCGGGTGGTGTGAGCGGTCAACCAGTGTCTGGCCAAGCCAGCTTTCCAATGCATGAATCCGGCGGCTGAATGCAGCCTGGGAAATATTGGTTTTTGCTGCTGCGGCGGTAAAGTTCCGGGTTTCCCAAAGGATCAGGAAGTCTTCCATCCATTGAGTGTTCATTCGCTTCTTATCTCATCCGGTGGCAAGATCGAATTATACATTATTTGCATTAAATGGTTAAAATTATGACCAGTCTGGCAAAAAAATATCGGATTTCATCCAATATTATGTGTTTTTCGCATTAGTCGTAAGGGTTTTGGATATCGCATACTGTGGCCAGAGAAGCTGATGGAATGATAGATCGGCGCTCTAATTCTAGAGGGCATATGAGGGGCCCAATTTTTAAACCCTAGGGAGAAATAAATGAAACGATATCTTGTTGGAGCAGCGCTGCTTGCAAGCGCATCCATGATTGGTCAAAGCCTTGCACAAGACCAGCAATTCATCTCGATTGGAACTGGCGGTGTCACTGGCGTTTACTATCCGACCGGTGGTGCGATTTGCCGTCTGGTAAACAAGGATCGCAAGGAACATGGGCTGCGGTGTTCGGCAGAATCAACCGGTGGCTCGATCTACAACATCAATACGGTGCGTGCAGGCGAGCTTGAGTTCGGTGTTGCGCAGTCCGACTGGCAGTATCATGCCTATAATGGCACCTCCAAGTTTGAGGATGCAGGCAAGTTTGATGGTCTTCGCGCCGTGTTTTCGGTCCATCCGGAGCCGGTAACCGTTATCGCCAGTGACGCGTCAGGCATCAATACGTTGACGGACGTCAAGGGCAAGCGGATGAATATCGGCAACCCTGGTTCAGGTACACGCGGAACATGGGAAGTCATCGAGGAAGCGATGGGCTGGGATCGTTCAGACCTTAAACTCGCTGCCGAAATGAAGTCTGCAGAAACCGGTCAGGCCGTTTGTGACGGCAAGATCGATGCATATTTCTGGCTGGTTGGTCATCCTTCAGCTTTGACCCAGGAATCCCTGGCAAGCTGTGATGCGCACCTTGTGAACGTTGAAGGTCCGGCGATCGACAAGCTGGTTGAAGACAATTCCTTCTACCGTAAAGCGGTCATTCCTGCCGGAATGTACAATAATGACGAAGACATCCAGACATTCGGTGTCGGTGCAACCTTCGTTACCAGTGCAGATGTACCCGAAGAGACCGTTTATGTCGTCGTCAAGGCGGTTTTCGAGAACTTCGACCAGTTCAAGAAGCTGCATCCTGCATTTGCAAACCTGAAGCCTGAAGAGATGATCGCAGATTCTCTCTCGGCTCCGCTGCATGACGGTGCAGTAAAATACTACAAGGAAAAAGGCTGGATGTAATTCCAGACTACCGGGGCGTCGTCCGGCGCCCCGGTTCTTCCAAATAAAGGGCGGTAAATGAGTTCACCCAACTGATGGCTCGACGGGGAGGTAGGTTTTATGAGTGCGGCAAGTGACAAGCTGGAGGAGTTCACAGCAACTGACACCGGCGGACGAAATCCCATTGGCTGGGAAGGCAAGGTTATCTTCTGGGTCGCACTTATCTGGGCCCTATTCCAACTCTACATTGCCTCCAATCTGCCATTTCTGGTCCAGGAAACGATCGGATTTGGTGTCGTCACAAATTCCAATGCCAGGCTGATCCATTTATCTTTCGGGCTGTTCCTGGCATCCCTCGCATTTCCCCTGTTCAAGAATTCCAGCAAGGATCACATCCCCTGGTATGACTGGCTGATTGGTGCGCTTGGCGTAATAAGCTGTCTCTACATTGTGTGGTTTAGAAACGAGATTGCGCTCAGGGCCGGTCTTCCCACGACCGGTGACCTGATTATCTCGACGATGGGCATGATCCTGCTCTTTGTTACCGTTTACCGGGTTCTCGGCTTGCCGCTGATGATCGTTGCCGGCTGTTTCGTCCTTTACGTATTCTTTGGTGATGCACGCTGGTTGCCCGATGCAATGCAATGGAAGGGCGCATCCTACGGAAAGGCCATGTGGCATTTCTGGATGCAAAACGAAGGTGTCTTTGGTGTCGCGCTGGGCGTGTCAGCCTCACTGATCTTTCTCTTTGTCCTGTTCGGATCGATTCTGGAAAAAGCCGGCGCAGGCAATTATTTCATCAAGATTTCCTTCGCGCTGCTTGGCCATTTCCGTGGCGGGCCGGCCAAGGCCGCAGTTGTTGCCTCGGCAATGAGCGGGCTTTATTCGGGATCCTCGATTGCAAATACCGTCACGACCGGCACTTTCACCATTCCGCTGATGAAGCGCACCGGCTTCTCACCAGAGAAAGCGGGCGCGGTCGAGGTTGCGTCCTCTACCAACGGACAGTTGACACCGCCGGTGATGGGTGCGGCAGCATTCCTGATCTCGGAATTTACCGGCGTCAGCTATACCGAAATCATCAAACACGCACTGGTCCCGGCGCTCGTCTCCTATATCGCGCTCGTTTACATCGTCCATCTAGAGGCGCTGAAAATGGGCCTGAAAGGGCTTGAAAAACCAACCTCGACAATGACCTTTGCCAGCAAGGTTATCGGTTTTCTGGGTGGATTCATCGGAATCGCGCTGCTCGGCATTGCGGTCTATTACGGACTGGGCTGGATCAAGGTCGCGCTACCGTCGCTTGCGTTCCCGATCGTGATCGTCCTTTGTGCCGTAGCCTATCTCATTCTGCTTTGGCTGGCCTCCAAACATGACGACCTCGTCGTCGATCCGCCGGACGCACCAATTCTTGAGCTGCCGCGTGCGGGCCCAACCGCCATTACGGGCCTCTACTACATCCTGCCGATCATCATCCTGATCTGGTGCATTATCGTGGAACGCCTGTCTCCCGGATTGTCGGCGTTCTGGGCCACCATCGCGATGATGACCGTTGCGCTGACCCAGCATCCGCTCAAGGCCATGATGCGCGGTACCGGAAATCTTGGAGCAGCCTTCTCCCGAGGATTTGGCGAATGGATAGACGGCATGATTGCCGGTTCGCGCAATATGATCGGCATAGCCGTTGCGACAGGCGCGGCGGGCGTAATTGTCGGCACAATTTCGCTGACCGGTGCGCACCAGGTTGTTGGGGAACTCGTTGAATTCCTATCCGGCGGCCATCTGATGATCATGCTGATACTGGTTGCGATCATGAGCCTGATCCTGGGCATGGGACTGCCAACAACAGCCAACTATATCGTGGTATCATCGCTCATGGCGCCGGTTATTCTGGCCCTGGCTGCAAAGAGCGGGTTGATCATTCCGCTGATCGCCGTCCATCTGTTTGTGTTCTATTTCGGAATTCTTGCCGATGATACACCGCCTGTGGGCCTGGCTGCGTTTGCTGCTGCGGCAATCTCGGGAGGGGATCCGATCAAGACCGGTATCCAGGGCTTTGCCTATGATATCCGTACGGCCCTGTTGCCGTTCCTGTTCATCTTCAACACGGAGTTGTTGCTGATTGATGTTGGCTGGGCCAAGGCGATCTTTGTCTTCGTCGTAGCGGTCATTGCGATGTTATTATTTGCGTCTGCGACGCAAGGGTTTTTCATCGTCCGCAACCGGATCTGGGAATCCGCCATATTGTTGCTGGTTGCCTTTACGTTGTTCAGGCCCGGATTCTGGCTGGATCAGATCTATCCGCCGTACAATGATTCCGAGCCGACTAAAGTATTCGAAGTGGTAGGTGACGCACCTGATAACGGCGTTCTGACGTTTGTTGTGAGCGGGCCGAACTTCGATACCGGCAAAGTCACATCCACGACCTTGCTGGTTCCGCTGGGTGACCGGAAAGAAGCCATCGAACGGCTGGAAGGTGCCGGACTGACGGTCAATCTGGAGGATGGTCTGGCGAGAATCGACGAGCCGCTTCCCCAAACACCGTTCTTCGAGAAAATCGGCAAGCTTTTTGATTTCTACGGCGATGATCCCGTCGTGATTTCAAATGTAAGGGCCGAAGCCGAGCGGATGCCCAAGGAAGTTTTCTACATTCCGGCTCTGCTCCTCCTGGCTTTCGTGGTTCTGATGCAGCGTCGGCGCCGCCCAGCGGTAGCGGTGTGAGGCAAAAGTTCACGACGGTGAACGTCTACGGACGAATAGATTGAGGCCTGAAAGATTGTGAACCATATTTTCGGCCGCCATACCAAGATCAGCAATCCGGTAATTGCCGGCGGCGAAGGCTGTTATCTGTTCGACAAGGACGGCAAGCGCTATCTGGATGGGTCGGGCGGTGCGGCGGTCTCCTGTCTGGGACATGGCGACAAGGAAGTCACCCAGGCGATCAAGGACCAACTGGACAAGATTGCCTTTGCCCATACCGGTTTCTTTACCTCAGATCCGGCGGAGGAGCTGGCCGACCTTCTGATTGCGCATGCACCGGGGGATCTGGATCGCGTCTATCTCGTTTCCGGAGGTTCGGAAGCAGTAGAAGCGGCACTGAAGCTTGCCCGGCAGTATCATCTTGAGATTGGCCAACCGGACCGGCATCGGGTGATCGCTCGCCGCCAGAGCTACCATGGCAATACGCTGGGGGCGCTGGCCGCCGGTGGCAATATGTGGCGCCGGGAGCCCTTCGATCCCATTCTGGTCGAGACCAGCCATATCGCGCCTTGTTATGAGTATCGGGGGCGGCAGGAAGCAGAAAGTGCTGAAGAATTCGGCAAGCGTGTCGCGGACGAACTGGAAACAGAAATTCTTCGGCTTGGACCGGAAACCGTCATGGCGTTCATTGCGGAGCCGGTGGTGGGAGCGACAGCCGGAGCAGTGCCTGCAGTGGATGGCTATTTCAAGCGTGTTCGCGAGATATGCGATACCTATGGTGTATTGCTGATCCTTGACGAAGTCATGTGCGGCATGGGCAGGACAGGCAGCCTGTTTGCCTGTGAGCAGGAGGGAGTCTCTCCCGATATATTGTGCATGGCCAAGGGCCTCGGCGCCGGCTATCAGCCGATTGGTGCCATGCTTTGTTCAAAGACAATCTATGAGACAATTGAGAAGGGCAGCGGGCTGTTTCAACACGGGCACACCTATATGGCCCATCCCACGGCTTGCGCCGCTGGTGTAGCCGTGGTCAATGCGATTCTGAACCGGGGTCTGGTGGATAGGGTGCAGTTACAGGGCGCCAAATTGAGAAAGGCGCTAGAAGAAGCGTTTTCCCAACACCCGCATGTCGGGGATATCCGCGGCCGAGGGCTGTTCCTGGGTCTGGAATTTGTGGAGGACAGGGCAACGAAATCGACGTTCGACCCGGCACTTGGCCTGCACAAGAAGATGAAGGCCAACGGGTTTTCCAATGGGTTGGTTTGCTATCCCGGCGGCGGAACTGTTGACGGAAAACGGGGTGACCACATGTTGTTGGCACCTCCCTATATCATTGAGGATGATCAAGTCGACGAGCTGGTCACCAAGCTGGAAAGCACGATCAGCCAGTCGATTTAAACCGGTGTACCAATTCTGCGATATGCGCCGGACCGACCTCGCAACAGCCACCTATGTATACAGTGCCCAGTTCGGCCCAATCTTCCGCATGGTCGGCATAGATTTCAGGCGACATGTCCGTCCTTGCTGAAAGGCTGGATACGGTGCTGCCCTTCTTCAGAAACGCCTCACTGATACCGCTAAATCCATTGGCATAAGCGCCAAGCGGCAAACTGGATTCGCGGATGATTTCAAGGCCCTTTGTAACTGCTTCGGGTATTGAGCAATTCAGCATCAGTGCCTGGGGCGGGTTCCTCTCCGCGAGTGTGAGTAGATCGCTCAATTTCTCACCGGATCGGAGCTTTGTGCCGTCACTGTCGTCAACCGAAACAGCAAGCCAAACCGGCTTTCCGTGACCAATCGTTCCGGCAAGTGCACCTTCTGCCTGCTCAAGCGATGCGATGGTTTCGAGCAGGAATACATCAACATAATTGGCCTGAATCCGGCAGATCTCCGAATAAAGTTCAGCCGCACGCTCTGCCGATGGCGCACCATCATGGCTATAGGACCAGCCGAGCGGTCCGAGGGAGCCTGCGACGATACCCGAACCGTGTGCGTCGCGTGACGTGCAGGCTATTTGGCAAGCCAATTGATGCAATTCTTCGTAGCGATCCTCGATACCCGCCGGGCCAAAACGATCGCGTTGGATTGCATAGCTGTTGACGGTTGCCACTTCAGCACCGGCCGCAAAATAATCGTCATGGATTTCGCGCACCAGTTCCGGCTGATCCATCATGATCTTTGTCGACCAGAGCCCAGTAGGTGTCGCACCGCTTCGGCGCACCAATTCCTGGCCCATCCCCCCATCCATAATCGTTACTGCCACTAGCCTTCCTCACAACTCCCTGGCCGCGCGATTCAAATAGCCGTTTTACGGAAATACCAACAAGACGCCATTTGCGCCATTTCAATCCTGGAAACGAACCCCTTGTGATTGTGCACGTAGCCGGGGATCACCGGATTTCACAAGCGTTGGTCGTCCTTCCAAAATCTCGCGGCAGCGCTCAAGTGTTTCCCTTTCTAGCCGTTCCATGGATTCATGCGTCAGAAAGGTGACATGGGGCAGTATCAGCACATTTTCCATATCATAGAGTGCGCTAAGCTGATGCCCATCCTGTGTCAGCGGTTCGTTGGAAAATACATCAAGGCCTGCACCTGCGATCTTCTTGTAGTGCAGAGCCTCCAACAGGGCTTCCTGGTCAACCAGACCGCCGCGCGAGGTGTTGATGAGGAATGCGGTCGTTTTCATCGCTTCAAATTCTGCTCTGCCGATGATTCCGCGCGTTTCGGGATGCAGCACACAATGCAAGGATACAAAATCGCATTGGCTTAGAAACTCGTGCAAATCCGTGAGTTTCTCAATTCCAGCAGCGGCCATGTCACTGGCAGAAACATGAGGATCAAAACCAATCACGCGTGCCCGAAAACCAGCCCCTGCCATACGTGCAAATGAACGGCCGATCTTTCCGACACCCAGCACACCGACCGTTTTCCCGACGATGTCCAGTCCGCGCCAATCTGCCTCCGGCCAAAACCACCCATTCGCCTGCATCTCCTTGTGCATAGATACGAGGCGCTTGGCCAAGGCTATCATCAGGCAGAAGGCACCCTCGGCCACAGTTTCCTCTGCATATTCGGGAATGTTGACGACGGGAATGCCGTGCTCGATTGCGGCGTCGATATCGATTGCATCGATGCCGACCCCGTATTTGATGATCCCCTTCAACCGCGGGGCTGATTTGATCACGCGTCGGGGTATCGGCGTGTAGCACATCAGCAGGAGATCTGCGTCCGCGACTTCCCGGACCAGCTGATCTTCTGTCACCCCATCTGGCAGCAGCACGAGATCTGCACCGATAGAACGCAACTCATCGTCAATGATAGGACAGGCGACCTCGCGGTCTGTCCGGACAATTTTCATCGGACTATCCAACCATCACTTTGTCTAGCGGATCGCTTGAAACACGAACGATTTCGCTACGCAAGCCGCCGAGCCTCATGACTTTGCTTCCTTGCGATGTAACTCCGCGCCAACGATTTCTTCCAGCACCCGGGTGCAGATCCAGTTATCGCCATCTGGGTATTTGGTCCGCCCTGCATGGAAGATCTGCATTGCAGATCCTGCCGTATGCAGCGGCACGCCAAGTTCCTCGGCAAGGTTCATGGAGATGGTGAGGTCCTTGTGCATGGTATTGATGTGGCTGCCGGTGCCTTCGAACTGGCGATCAATGATCTTCTCCAGCGCATTGTTGACCACGCCGCAACCGGCTGAAGAGGTGGAAAACACGTCCAGGATCACCTGGCCGGGAACTCCGGCCTTGGCGGCAAGTGCCGCCGCTTCAAACGTGGCCGAAAACTGCGCGCCGATCAGTGATTGCAGGCAGGCTTTGACAGTCTGTCCATCGCCTGGCCGGGTGCCGACACGATGAATGTTTGCTGAAACGGCTTCCATCACCGGCTTAAACTCGTCAAGCACGCTATCAGGTGCAGCAGCCATCATGGTCAGCGTGCCACCTTGTGCGCCCGGAAAGCCGCCCGAAACCGGGCTGTCGATCAGGTGTATTTCTGAGCCCTCCATTGCCTCGCCAATTTCGCGTACCTCCCTCGGCTTGATCGTCGCGCTCAAGATGATCGCGCTTCCCTTGGCCATGGAATCCGTAAGCCCGTCATCACCAAGAATGATCGCCTTGGCCTGATCCCCATTCATGACCATGACATAGACTGCGTCGGCACCGCGCCCCACTTCCGCGACGCTGGCAGCAGGCTTGCCGCCGAGGGCTTCAAATGCCGCTTGGCGTTCGGGAGACAAATCAAGCCCGATCGTCTCAAATCCGTTTGCAATCAGATTTTTCGCAAGCCCCGATCCCATATCCCCCAAGCCGATAACCCCTGCGCGCATATCATTCTCCTCTCGCAGAAAAAGTTCGAAATTTCTGGGGTTTCAAGCGCCAATAGGCGCCGGGCCGGTCCGGAAGACACCCCCGACCCTGAAGAGGCTCAATGACATGGGTAAACAAAAAAAGAAAGGGCGACGGTATTTGATTTAGCTAAATACCATCGCCCCAAACTTGAACTGATTTTCGAAATCAGATGTCTGCTATCTTATCAACCAAACAGCGCAGCTACTCTGGCTTTGAGCTGATGCAGCCTGTTGCGGAATTTGCATGATATTGTCGCATGCTGGTGCAGATTAATTCTGTCATAGCCTAACATGCCTCTGGCAACAAAAATGTCTGTAAGCATATCCATCACCTTTCCTGGTTCGGCAAAACAAGCGCTTAACGCCTCTCTGCGATTGTCCAATATTGCGAGTCGTTCGCATTTGTTGCGCCGTATATGCGCACTATGTGCACTTTTGTCAAGAAAAAAGTGCACGTCGTGCATTTTTTTGGGGCGACAACCCGTGCACTGATTTGCTAATGAAAACCTAGGAGATTTAATTTTTCGTTGTAAGGTGAGTAACTCATGAACCCGAGCGGTTTCCGATCCTGGCGCAAGAAACTAGGCCTCAAGCAAAAGGATGCAGCGGACCTTTTGGGCCTGAAAAAGAGAGTGATCCAATATTACGAAACGGGTACCCGCGATGGTAAGGCGGTCTCAATTCCCAAATCTGTCGAGCTTGCCTGTTACAGTCTTTCACAAGGCATTGTCGCCTTTGACGGGGATACTTCCGAGCGCGATAGCAAGCTGGTGAGGTCCGACTAGGCCGTTATTCTCCGGTCCATTCAGGCACCGGTTTCTTTTCGATGAACGCACCAATACCCAGTTCCGTGTCGCGCGCCATCATGTTTTTTGCCATGGTTTCGCCAGCATAGGCATAGGCGTCATGAAGCGTCATTTCGGCCTGGGCATAAAACGCCTTCTTGCCAATCTTCACCGGCACCGGGGATTTTTCGGCAATTATTTGCGCAATTGATCGGGCTTCCGCGGCAAGCTGGTTCCCCGGCACAACGCGGTTTACCAAGCCGATTTCTGCTGCCTTTGATGCGTTGATGAATTCGCCAAGCAGCAGCATTTCCATGGCGTGTTTTCGAGAGACATTGCGGGAAAGTGCTACCATCGGCGTGGAACAAAACAGGCCGAAATTGACACCTGAAGTGGCAAATCGGGCATCTTCCGAGGCAACCGCAAGATCGCAGCTTGCAACCAGTTGACACCCGGCGGCTGTCGCGATCCCGCTAACTTCCGCAATAACCGGTTGCGGAAGCTCGACAATCGAGGTCATCATCTTTGAGCAGGTTGCAAACAGGTCGATGAAATATTGATGTCCGCCGTCCTCGTCCTGGCGGCGGGCGGTCATTTCCTTCAAGTCATGGCCGGCGCAGAAATGATCGCCCGCGCCCCGCAAGATCACTGCTTTTACTTCGCGGTCTTGCCCAATCCTGTCCCAGGCCGATTGCAAACCTGCCAACATGTCTTCTGACAAGGGGTTTATCGACTTGGGCCGGTTGAGGGTGACCGTAGCAATTGTGTCGTCGACTTCGACCAGCACCGGGCTGTCTGTTGGTTGCGGGTGGACATTCATGGTCGTCTCCATGGTCAAGCAGGGAAGCAGAACGGGGTTCGCTAACAGGCCGATCATCTTCCCGGCTCATCGGATTTCCTAGCGCCAATTGATCACATGACATGGACTTGGTCAAAAACTGCAATTAGCGCATTTCCGGACAACTCCGACAAAACCGGCTTCTTCAAAAACTATTGCCCTGCAAATTCCTAAATGTGAGACTGCCTCAACCAAGGATACAAACTGCGCGGGAGAGCCTAATGAGTTTGATGGGAACACTTGCCAAGGTGGCAATCGGAATTGCGGTGGCAAAGGGCGCACAAGCCGTCCTAAAGGGGAAATCGGGCTCGCGGTCGCCCTCCGGACAGGGCGGCGGTTTTGGTGATATTCTCGAGCAATTGGGTGGTGGTGGTGCATCCCGAAAGGGCGGGCAAGGCACAGCCATCGACGATATTCTTGGCCAATTGACCGGGCGTCGCAGCGGCGGTAGCGGTGGCGCGCAAGGTGGAGCTCTCGGAGAAATATTCAAGGATTTCACCGAGAGTGGCGGCGGTTCCAATCCCGGCCTGGATGACATGTTTGACGACTTCAACCGAGAGCAGGACAGCAGGAGCGGAAACAACGGAAATTTCGGTGACATCTTCAACGACTCCCTGCGGCACGGCGGGGAGCCGAAATTGCGGCCCACGGCGAACCAGGAAGCGATGGCGGCACTGATGCTGCGCGCGACGATCCAGGCGGCCAAAAGCGACGGTCGATTGGACGACAAGGAACGTGAGCGATTGCTCAAGACGTTAGGTGACATTTCGCCGGCAGAACGGCGATTTGTCGAAAACGAGATGCAGCAACCGGTCAATGCCGAGAAACTGGCGCGCGAGGTTCCCCGTGGTCTAGAGCCGCAGCTCTATGCAATGTCGGTGATGGCCATCGATCTGGATCAGCAATCCGAAGCCCGTTATCTGCATAAATTGGCAAGTGCGATGGGGCTGGATCACGCTCAGGTCAATGCCATTCACGACCAATTGGGTGCGCCAAGAATTTATTCCTGAATTGGGTCTATCGTTAAATTCTCAACACAGGAAAACTCATTCGGACTTCTTGGCCGGAATTTTCGAGATTAGGACGCTGGCGACAATCAATCCGGCGCCTGCCAGCATGTCGAAGGTTATTGCCTCTCCAAGGAAAATATAGGCGTTTACAAAGGTGAAAATCACGGTGAGTGTAAATAGTATTGATGTCGTTATCGCCGATACGCGCGAGGCTGTCTCGTACCAGAGATAATAGGCAATGGCGGTCGGGAATACGCCGAGCAGAATGACCAGGAAGATGTCCAGCAGCAACATCGACAATGAATTGATAAACAAGAACGGGGTCAGCACAATTGCCGAGAGTACCAGGACCGCGAGAAGGAAGCTGAGCCGGTCGAAGGTACTGGCGCTGCCCAACAAGGCCCGGCTGCTGCCCATGATGAAAATTGCCCAGGTCAATCCGGCGAGCAATTCCAGCTCATCGCCGAACAGATTGGACGGTCCAAGTTCGAAGTCGCTGCGCACGGTGAAGTACACGCCAAAGACGGCCAGCAAGACGGCCAGGACTTCCACCAGCCGGATTTTCTCGCGCAAGAACAGGAACATGATGAGCAGGACAAAAACCGGCGCGGTGTTTTCAAGGACCATGGCACTTGATGCGCCGGTATATTCCAGACCCCAGTGAAATACGATGTAGTTGGCACTGAATCCGGCAACGGTGACCAACAGGATCCGGTCTGTCCAATTGATCTCGATTTTCCTGCGGTAACTTTTCAGGATCAGGAATACGGCAATCGAAGCGACGTAGAGGCGAAGTGCTGCAACCGTCGTGCCGTGAATGTGGTCGGCCAGATAACGAACGATCACACTATGGGTGCCCGAGAAGAATGCGGCTGCAACGCCAAAAACCAGTGCCTGAATTGTTTCTCGGTTCAACTTGGTATCCCGTCCGGAAATTGTCAGCCAGGTCAGCCATAAGGCGTCCTATTGAATTGCAGTTCCCGGTGTAAATGGCAACATTGCAAGTTTGTCTGGATTAGTCCTATTCTGCCGGCAATGTTGGAAACCAATCCCTGATGACCAATCAAAATGTTCCCATGCAAAATTCGCAAAGGATACCGCCGGTGGAGCGAGCCAATCCGATATCGCGGCAGCAGATCACCGATGCCTTCAGTGCGCGGTCGAACGAGTTTGCTCAGATCCTACAACAGGCGGAAGCAAATTCAGGTGCGCCGCTTGCCAGAATTGTACCCATGATCGTCTATGCAATTGCCAATGCCGATACCATCATCGACAAGGAAGAGATCGGATCCTTTGAGCGACTCTTCAATTTCGAGACCGCCGTTCAGATATTCAGAAGCAAGGCATTTCTTACTTATTTCAAGCTATCGGATGGCCGGAAAAACGTCTCCGAGATCGCATCTTTGAAATATTTCGAAAACAGCCGCCGCAAGACCGATGTATTCAGCGAACTGGATCTAGAATTTGACCAGTTCAGCCGGGCGGTCGACCCTGGCGAATACAATAAGATACGCGAAGACTTGCTCAATCTCTGCTTTATCGTCGCAAATGCCTCCGGCGGGTTGTTCGAGTTCGAGGGTAATATTTCCGACGAGGAAAAATACGCAGCTTCCAGGATCAAGGCGATATTTGACCGGAATTTCGGTTACGAAGAAGAAGGTAGAGCCGACAGCCTGCCGGTTTTCTTGGGCGATCAAATCGAGAAAATCACGCTTTTGTTCAGATCAGAGTTTCACGCCGATCCTTCAGTCTTGGAGATAACCTCTTTTGCATTCACGGTGTGCGAGTTTTTTCTGCAGAAATATTGCAGCGAAGCCGAAAATGTTGCCAACGCGCAGCGAATCCTCCGCGAATTGGAGACACGGTTCGGGCTTACAAAGCGCGAAATCATCGAGCTTACGCAATTGCGATCACCAGACTACCTCAGGGAGCTGCTGACGACCCTGAAATCGCTGCAACAAGGTGACAGTGTGGACGAGATCGGCAATTCGATCGAGTTTGCCAGCCTGGTGCACAGAAACGTAACCAATGGCGAGAAGATCGACGTGCTGCTGTGCCTGTCTGCGCTGGCGCCTGAAATACTTTCTTTCGTGCTGGAAACAGCCAATTACATTACTAACGTCATGCCCAAGGATGGTCGCTCCGACTGATCGGGCGCGTTGATCTTTGGCCCACGGTCTGACCTGGTTCAGCAGACTTTGACAGAATTCAAAACAAATCAGGCAAGGTGAAAATGAATGCCGCGAAAATTTATTGATCTAAGCGTTGCACTTGAACAAGGGATTGCGTCCGATCCGCCGCCCATGCTGCCGAATATTGAATACATCGATCATCAACAGTCCGCAGAACAGATGGTTCAGTATTTTCCTGGTCTGACCGTTGAGCAGTTGCCGGGAGGGGAAGGTTGGGCCGTGGAAACCCTGCATATTTCCACCCACAACGGCACGCATATGGATGCGCCCTATCACTATCATTCGACAATGGATGGCGGGAAACGGGCAATCACGATTGATGAAGTGCCGCTGGAATGGTGTTTCAACCCTGGCGTAAAGCTGGACTTCCGGCATTTTGACGATGGCTATGTCGTCTCGGCCAGCGATGTCGAGGCCGAGCTGGACCGTATTGGCCATGAATTGCAGCCGCTTGATATCGTGGTTGTAAATACCTCAGCGGGCACACGCTATGGCGAAGGCGACTACCTGCTGAAGGGCTGCGGTATGGGGCGCGAAGCGACGCTTTATCTGCTTGAAAAGGGCGTGCGGGTGACCGGTACAGATGCCTGGAGCTGGGACGCACCGTTTTTCCACACTGGCCAAAAATTTGCCGAAACCGGCGATCCGTCAATTATCTGGGAGGGCCATCGTGCCGGCATGGACATTGGATATTGCCACATCGAGAAGCTATCCAATCTGGACCAGCTGCCGGGCTCCGGTTTCGAGATTTCCTGTTTTCCCTGGAAAATAAAGGGCGCTTCTGCAGGATATACCAGGGCCGTTGCGATCCTGGATGAATGATCGGCTTAGCGGCAGTGGTTGAGCTAACTGCCAGCGCCCGGAATAAAGCCGATATTTTCCACCAGCGCCTTCATCGCCTCTGTCTGATCGGTAAATGGTTCATCTACAATCGGCCAGCGATTGATCAATGGCCGCATGAAGTCCGGATGATAGATACTGCGTACCTCGTTATTGATCGTGAAGATCTCGTCACCGGTATCGGGATCGAACAAGTTGTCGAAAAAGAAGACCTCTCCCTGACCTGAACCCATCAGCGAACCATGCGCTGCCACCGTTTCGCGTAGTTCGTTGTAGTTGGTTGCGTGATAGGAAATGTGCATGGAATGGGTTTCATAATCGGCCAGTTCACGCTCGACAAACCTGATTTGCTGGAAGGGGCCGGCGCTGATCACCGCAGTTTTGCTTTCTTCGGCATTGAGGACTTCCACAGGCGCTCTGGCAATTCGGCTGTAAAATTTTGCAATTCCGTCGGCTGTATCCGGCGGCACCGAAACGTCGACATAGGCGATCCCGAGTGGCCGCAGAAACGGAATTGTGCCCGCAGGATGCAGTCGGAACTGGACTCCGAACGGACTTGTCAGCAGCACCGAACTATCCTGTTCTTCCCATCGATACGGCGTTCCCTCGAATTTTCCCAACTCTTCAAGCAGATCAAGCCGCTTCTTGATGCCCGCCATGTCTGGAACAACAAGACCAACGACACCGTGAAAGGGGGGAGTGTTTTCGCCCCGCCGCGGCAGATGGAATTGCTGCAATCCGACATTGATGCCCATGTTTTGTTCATCTGCGCGCCGGTATGGGTCGCGGGTAAGTCCCATACCGTTGACATAGAAGATGGTCGCCATTTCATGATCAGGCGTTTCGAAATTCACGTGATCCAGATGGACGATGCCGCCGATCTCGGGATTGGTCGCGCCAAAGCGGCCACTTAACTGGTTCATTTTAACGGGAGCTCCAAGGATTAAAAACGACAAATGGAATAGTAGTTGTTGTGCCTAACAGGCGCAAGAAAAGCTGGGTTAATCCCTTGCATTTGCTGGAGGAGCAACGCTCAGGCCCTTGACCTTGTGACGTTCGATCAATTCTCTTACGAAGCCGGATTTCTTGAGATCCTCTATCAATTCGGCAAGCCAGGCCGCAGCGACGGTATTCTTCTTTGGTGTTCCGACTGCCTGTTGGACTGAACTAAATCCTCCATCAAGGATGCGTGCGTCCGGCAACCCAGCCACGTCGCTGATCAGGCGCGGCCGCAATCCGGCCAGCGCATCAAGCTTCTGATCGACGAATGCCTCAAGAGAATCATCGATGCTTTCGGTTTTGACCAGCTCGGCATGCTTGATATTGTTTTCGAGCCACAGGCCATAAGCAGCGCGGCCCTTGACGGCGATCCGCACGCCAGGCTGATCGACGTCGGCAACAGACTGTAACGGAGAGCCGGCCGGTACCAGATAGGTCGCCTCGATCTCGCAATAGGCCGCTGTGAAAGCAATGGTTCGGGCGCGCTGCGGTTCGGCTCCGATATTGCCGATATCCCATTCGTCGCGTTCAGCCGCATCGGCCAGGGCGCCGGGATCGGGATAGGTGACGAGCTTCAATTCAACATCCAATCGTCGCGCAATTTCTGCTGCCATATCGGGTGACACACCGATCGGATCACCATTTTCGGCCTGGCCGGAGACCAGGAGGAAATTACTGAGATTGATGCCCGCGCGAAGCGTTGCGTTCGGTGCAAGCTCAGCTTTAACTGCCGGGTCAACCTTTGGTGTACTCACGGTTCGTCTCCCAATTCGTTGGCTATTTGATATCCGCCAATTCGTCCTGCAAGCGGTTGAGGGAAGCACCCGGCTTGTTGGCGATCGGTGCGATAATGCGATAGACCGCCGGCGTCAAGAACAGGGTGAATATCGCGGCAAATCCCAGACCGCCCACAACAACCCAGCCCACCGCCACGCGCGCTTCGCCACCAGCACCTGAGGCCAGTATCAGCGGAATGCTGCCCGCCACCGTTGATGCCAGCGTCATCATGACCGGGCGAAACCTGATCTGCATTGCATTGCGGATTGCGTCATCGATCGATTGCCCGCGCTGACGCAGCTGGTTTGCAAATTCGACGATCAGAACGCCATTCTTGGCCATTAGGCCGACCAGAATGACCAATCCTATCTGACTGTAATAGTTCAGGCTGCCTCCGGTAATCAGGATTGCGAGCAGGGCAGAGCCCAGACCGCAGGGGACGGTGATCAGGATTATCAATGCGCTGGTGAAACTCTCGAACTGGGCTGAAAGAACCAGGAACACAATCAACAGTGCCGCGGCGAACACGATCAGATTGGTCGATTGCCCGCTTTCCAGTGTCGCAGCTTCGCCCAGAAAGACCAGCCGCCCCTCTGTACCAAGGATTGGCGGTGCAATTTCCTGAAGCCTGGTCACCGCGCCGCCAAGATCGACGCCGCTGCCCAAGGCAGCCTGGGCGACCACTGCCCGTTCCCGGGCTTCCCGCGAGAGCCTCGCCGAGGCGGCGGAGATCGACAGATCGGCGACGGTTGAAATTGGGAGAAACTGGCCATTTCCACCCCGTAGAAACGCGTTTTCCACATCCCCCTGATCGCTTATGGGCCTGCCGCCGACTTCCAGACGTATATCGATCGCTTCATTGTCGATGAATATCTCGGAGACTGCATCGCCATCAATTATCGTGCTTAGCGTCTCGACTATGTCCCGTGGCGGAATTCCCAGATTTGCTGCCTGGTCCCTGTCGATTTCAAGCAGGAGTTCCGGCTGATTAATGGCGTTTGTCAGCTGTGGGCCGACAAAGCTCGGGTCGGTTTCCATTTCCGTCAAAAGGCGCGTCGTCAAATCACCCAGAACATCGTAATCCTTGCCGACCACGGCAAACTGCACGCCGCGGCCGGCCCCACGAATGCCGAGGCTGTTGGGGCTGCGCAGCGCGATGGTTGCGCCCGGTATCTGGCTCAGACGGCGCTGCAGATCACTTGCGATTGCCTGCTGACTTCGCTGCCGGTCTTCCCACAAAGCCAGGCGGACAATGACAAAGGCGGAATTCGACCCGCCGCGACCAATCAATGACTGGACAGCGACGACCTCTCCGGACCCGACAAACGGTTCCAGTACCTGCTCGACCTTTGCGACCTGCGTACTGGTGTAATTCAAACTTGCAGATGAATTTGATCGAATGGAGATGAAGATTGTCCCGCGATCTTCCGGCGGGGTAATTTCCTTGGGCAGAAAATTGTAGAGCGTCAGTGACAAACCGGCGAATGCCAGGGCGGCGATCAGCACCAGAAACCGGAATTTCAGAACGAAACCGATAATCTTGCCGAAAATCTCATGGATCGGATCGGATGCAGGATCTGGACTTTCTGTTTCTTCATCGCCCGGTTTTCCCGGATCGACTACCGCGCAAATGGCAGGGCATAGCGTCAGCGCCACGAAAGACGACAGCGCAACAGCAAATGCCAGGACAAATCCGAATTCACCAAATATTCCACCGGCCTGGCCAGGCAGGAAGGAGATCGGGATGAAGACTGCGGCCAGGGTTGCCGTGGTCGAAATGACGGCGAAAAATACCTCGCGCGTGCCTATTGCCGCCGCCGCATAGGGTCCAAGCCCTTCCTTTCTCCGCCGGACGATGTTTTCCAGAACCACGATCGCGTCATCGACAACGATGCCGGTCGCAAGCACCAGCGCCAGCAGGGATATCGTGTTGATAGAAAATCCGGCGATCCAGATCGCGGCGACAGTACCGATCAGGGCGACCGGTACAGAGACAGCCGGAACAAGCACCGCACGGAGGGATCGAAGAAACAGAAAGATCACAGTTATGACGATGATGATCGCCAGAGCAATACTTATCGCGACGCCGGTCAGTGACCGTTCAACAAAGACGCCATCATCAGAAACAATGGTCAGATCGGCCCCGTCGGGCAGGTCCTGCTGCAATTCGCTGACGGTACTTCGAATGGCCGCAGATATCGCCAGCGTACTGGCGCTGGTCTGGCGTATGATACTCAGCCCGACTGCCGGTTGGCCGTTAATCCGGGTAATGCTTTCAGGGTCGTCGGCGGTAAACTGGACGAATGCCACATCGCCCACGACGGTCTGCCGGTTCAAACGGATGTTCGATATCGCTTCTTCCGTGGTGGTCGAGGCGATCGAACGGACCACGATCTCCTGTGAATCTGTTTCAAGGGCGCCCAGGGGAATATCAAGATTTGCGCTGGTAAGTGCTGCCCGCATGTCCGGGAGGGATATGCCTCGACTGGCCAGGGCGACGGGCGAGAATGTCACCCGCATGATCCGGTCATAATCACCATTGATCTGTACTTCCGCCACGCCCTCAACTGTCAAGAGACGGTCGGAAACCATGCCTTCGGCGAGCGCAGCAAGATCCGCCAATTCAAGCGAGCCACTCAGAACCAACCTCAGGATCGGATCGGCATCGGCGTCGCTTTTCTGGACAATCGGGTCATCGAGGTCATCAGGCAGGTTTCTCCGTGCCCGGGAGACAAGGTCGCGGGCATCATTGGCCGCGTCGATAATGTCGACGTTGCGGTTCATTTCCAGGGTCAGGCTGGCATTGCCATAGGTCGAGGTCGAGGAGATGTTTTCCAGGCCTTCCAGGCGGGCCAGCGCATCTTCCAACACGCTGGTGACTTCAGCATCGACGGTGCTGGCTGACGCGCCGGGAAAGCTTGCCCGAACCGAAAGCACCGGTTGGGAAACGTTTGGAAGCTCGCGAACTTCGACTGCATAAAGGGCTGCAAGACCGGCAATGATCACCAGCAGGTTGACGACCACCGCAAGCACCGGCCGGCTGACAAATACCGACGCAATGCCGGTCTGTTTCAGTTCTGAAGGATCCTGTTCATTTTCAGCCATCGGATGAACCCGGAACCGCTCCAACGACATCGATCGCGATGCGGGAACCCTGGCTTACTTTGAATGCACCGTCCCTGATCACGCGGTCCCCGTCTTTCAAATCCGCTTCAACCCAGACATCGTCGCGAATTCGGTCGCGGAGAATAACATTGACCCGCTCAGGCTGATTATCCGAATTGACACGCCAGACATAGGCGCCTTCATGATCCCACAGGATCGAGACGCTGGAAATGCGTGGCAAGGGCTGTTCGATGCTTGCTATGCTGACGCTGAAGGTCATGCCTGGCACAAGCAGATTGTCTGAATTGTCGACCTGCGCGCGGACACGAACGGTCCGAAATTCTTCGTCGACCGAGGTATCAAATGCCACGACCGAGCCATCGAATACCCGACCGCGCAAAGCCGGCGTGGTCAGCCGGACGCTTACGCCAGCCTGGATCTTTTCTATGGAAGTTTCGGGGACTGAAAACTCGACAAAGAGGCTGCTGGCGTCAACCAGGGTAACAATTTCCGAGCCCTGCTGGATATAGCTGCCAATCGTCAGGTCATTGAGATTGATTTGACCCGAAAACGGTGCACGAACGACACGCCTGTCATATTCATATTGCGCTTCTGCAACCTGGGCGGTCGACGCAGCGAATGCAGCACGTGCAACGTCCAACTGGGATTGTGAAATTGCCGTGCTGTTTTGATCTGACAATGTCTGCAGGCGTTCATAACTCGCCTGATCCTTTTCCAGTTCGGCCTTGGCGCTTTCGAGCAGGATTTCCTGTGTTCGTCGTTCAAAAGTGACAATGGGATCACCGGCACCAACGAACGTGTTTGGCTGAACCTGGATCGCCTCGATGGTGCCGGAAAAATCAGCGGTCAGATGAACAAGCTGCGCTGCCTTCCCCGTACCGATTGATTGTATGCGGGTCCGTGGAGGCGTGACTTCGACGTTGGAGACTGTCACAACGATCGAGCCGGCAGGAAAGGAGTTTTCATCGGCTGCAGTGCCCGGCGTAGCCGGCGCATTACCGGCGCTAGAATCGCGTCCCGAACCAAAAAGCAGGTTGGATAGAACTGCGCCGATGACAACGCCAAGCGCCAGCACTGCAATTAGATTCCAGTTCCGCGACACTTAAAATCCTCTTGAGAACAGACCTTGGGATATGCGCCCGGAAGGGCACTTTGCATTGCTAGATTGCAGCCTATCAGGAATGGGGGAGGGCCGACAGTAAAAAAGCCCTGAACATTGTCGGGGGAGTGCGGCAAGCAAACCAATGTTCAGGGCTAGTCGGGAAAATTACTGGTTAGTAACAGCCCCAATGAACACTGATTAGGTGACAGGCCCGTGAAACTTATGACGCAACGATGACGATGCTGTGGACAAGTCGATGCTGTTCAATGCAATCCCTTGCCGAATTCTTAATTTTGAGGGCGCTGCGTATTCCTATTCGTTCATCGTCGGTTTATCGGGCTGTGTTATCT
>JANQQM010000178.1 GCA_028289365.1 Salaquimonas sp.
ACGGGCAACGTGTTGCACTGGGGCGGGCAATTGTCCGAAATCCAAAATGTTTCCTGATGGATGAACCGCTTGGTGCGCTGGATGCGGAATTCCGCGAACACATGTCGGAAGAACTTCGCAAACTGCATGACCGGATGGGGGCGACCACCGTCTATGTAACGCATGATCAGCTCGAAGCCATGCAGATGGGAGACAAGATCGTCGTGATGAACCATGGCGTTGTCGAGCAGTTTGGAACACCGCAGGACATCTATGACAAGCCGGCTACCATGTTTGTTGCAGATTTCATCGGGTCGCCCTCGATGAATTTCCTGAAATTTCACGGCAGCCTGGAGGTTGGCGCAACGAATGTCGAATTGCATCACCAGCCCATGGGCGTTCCTGCGCTTCGAGAGCCCTTTGATGGTGATCTGGTCTATGGCGTGCGGCCTGAACATATCCGATTTTCGGATGCGGCAGGTTACCGGGGCGAAGTGATGGCGACCGAATATCTGGGGACCACGCAGATCGTGACGTTGCAGACCCATAATGGTGCCCTGAAGGCGCGGATATCATCGGATCAGCGCGCGCAGGTCGGAGAGAGCGTCGGGCTTGATTTCGAAGGGTCCATGGTGACCTTGTTCGACAATCAATCAGGCCGCGCCATTCGTTCGGATCTCAATGAGGGAGTTTTGGCAAATGGCTGACGTATCCCTCAAACATGTTTCCAAGAGTTTTGGAGATGTTGCAGCCATCAACGATGTTTCGATGAACATCACAGATGGTTCTTTCGTCGTGCTCCTGGGGCCAACCGGTGCCGGGAAGACAACTACATTGCGCCTGATTTCTGGGCTTGAGCGTCCGGATGAGGGTGACATATTCATCGGAGGACGATCCGTGATTGATGAAACTCCGGCACAGCGCGATGTCGCGATGGTGTTTCAGCAATATTCGCTCTATCCGCATATGACGGTGCGCGAGAACCTGTCCTTTCCGCTTCGTTCGCCGATATTGAAAACGCCGGAAGAGGTGATCAAGGAAAAGGTCCAGGAAGTTGCCGAGATTTTGCGGATTTCCCACAAGCTCGACAACAAGTCGACGCAGCTCTCGGGCGGCGAGATGCAGCGGGTTTCAATAGGCCGCGCGCTGGTCCGGGACCCGGCAATCTATCTGATGGACGAACCCTTGAGCTCGCTTGATGCGAAGTTGCGGGCCGAACTGCGAATTGAGCTGAAGCGTATCCAGGCCGAACTCGGCGCGACCGTTCTGTATGTCACCCACGACCAGATCGAAGCAATGACAATGGCGACGCATGTCGGTGTGTTGGACAATGGGCAGTTGGTGCAATTTGGTTCACCACGGGAGATCTACGAAAATCCGGTCAGCCTGTATGTGGCCAGCCGTCTTGGCCTGCCCCGGATCAATGTAATTCCCGCTGATATTTTTGCCGGAGCGCCGAATGGAGCCAAGACAATTGGCCTCCGTCCTGAACATATCCAGCAAGGTGAGGGCAGGCCAACGACGGTTCAACGCATCGAACACCTCGGTGACCAGACGCGCCTTCATCTTGAGCTGGATGGACAGGAAATCGTGACGCTGACGGATGTCCATACCAAGCTGGAACCCGGCGATACCATCGCCATTCAACCCCGTAACGCACTTTACTTCGATGCCAGTGGTGCTCGGATCGCCTGAGGAGAAAAAGATATGAGACAATTCATAAACACCAAGGAGAAATTGGTTACCGAAGCGATCGACGGAACCTTGCGCACGGCAGGCGGCCGATTGGCGCGGTTGGATGGCTATCCACATATTAAAGTGGTTGTGCGGACCGATTGGGATAAATCGAAAGTCGCCCTGGTCTCTGGTGGAGGCTCCGGACATGAGCCATCGCATGCGGGTTTTGTCGGCAAGGGCATGCTGACAGCAGCCGTATGTGGCGATGTCTTCGCCTCACCCTCGGTGGATGCTGTGCTGGCTGGTATCCTTGCGGTCACTGGTGATGCAGGCTGTTTGCTGATCGTGAAGAACTATACGGGCGACCGGCTCAATTTCGGACTTGCGGCGGAAAGGGCCCGGGCATTCGGCATCAAGGTATCCATGGTGGTTGTCGATGATGATGTGGCGCTTCCGGATTTGCCGCAGCCGCGCGGCGTGGCAGGAACGTTGTTCGTGCACAAGATTGCCGGAGCTCTGGCAGATCAGGGCGCTGATCTGGAAACGGTGACGCAGGCCGCCGAAGAAACCATCAAGGGTGTGGTCTCCATCGGCATGTCACTGGATACCTGCACCGTGCCCGGCTCTCCAAAGGAAGAACGCATTTTGCCCGGCAAGGCCGAGCTGGGTCTCGGTATCCATGGTGAAGCCGGCATCGAGCAAGTCGACTTTACCAATGCCCGCGATGCGATGGAACTGGTTGTCGACCGGCTCGCTCCGAATATTCAGCCTGGTCCACATGTGGCTTTGCTCAATAATCTCGGCGGCACAACGCCGTTGGAAATGGGTGTATTGGCCGAGGAACTGGTTCGCTCGCGAATTGGCGAGCAGATCCGATGGATGATCGGCCCGGCCCATCTTATGACTTCGCTCGACATGCAGGGCTTTTCAGTTTCGCTTCTACCTGCCGGAAAGCCGGTGGAATCCGGCCTGCTATATCCGGTTTCGCCCTGGGCATGGCCAGGCTGCCTGCCGGTATCCGATATTGCGATTGAACCTGTGCCGGACGGTTTGGCGCCAATTCAGCCTATGCCTTCGGTCAATGAGGAGACCCGGGTCTTTATCGAGCGGTGCTGCAGGATCCTGATCGAAGCCGAGGGGGATCTTAATGCGCTGGATGCCAAATCTGGTGATGGTGATACGGGTTCGACGCTCGCGACCGCAGCCCGGGCCTTGATAGATGCCTTTGACCGTTTGCCCTTGGCGGATCTGACCCAGCTTTATCGGGCCATCGGGTTGGAGCTCAGTCAGACGATGGGTGGATCTTCCGGCGTGTTGCTGGCCATCTTCTTCACGGCGGCTGGTGATGCTTCAGCCAGTGGACAAGACGGGATTGGTGCACTGAAGGCGGGCCTTGATCGGGTCCAGCAAGTTGGTGGTGCGCGTCCGGGAGACCGGACGATGATTGATGCGCTGCTTCCGGCTCTTGAAGCCTTGCCTGGTGGATTTGGTGCTGCCGCAAAAGCTGCGCGAGCCGGCGCAGATCATACAGCCTCCATCACCAAGGCAAAGGCCGGCAGGGCCAGCTACATCGCCGAAAGCAAGCTCGCAGGTCACAACGATCCCGGCGCGGAAGCGGTTGCAAGATTGTTTGAAAACCTGGTCGAAAGCGCAGTCGCAGGTTAGGTTCCTGCCGTAGGCGATATGCAGGTATTGCATCCGGATTGGTTTTCCGTTCACTATTTGGAAAATCCGGGAGCGATGAAATGGGTAAAAAGTTCTTTGAACGCGCTTATCGCACGACCGAGCAGAAAGAGGTCGAGGACCTCTATGAAGATTGGGCGGCCACTTATGATGCCGACGTCATCGAAAACGGCTATATGACACCAGCGCGATGCGCGTCAGCCCTGGCATCTTTTCTTGTCGAACGTGATGCGCCGATCCTGGATTTTGCCTGTGGTACCGGTCTGTCCGGCATGGCGGTTGCAGAACATGGATATACGGTCATCGACGGCGTTGATCTTTCAGAATCGATGCTGGAGACAGCGAGAAAACGCGGTATCTACCGAGCCTTGTTCAAGGCTGAGCCTGATCAGGCACCGGATGTTGCACCAGGGGATTATGCGGCAATTACGGCAATGGGAGCGATTTCGCCGGGTGCAGCATCTGCTGTCTACTTCGATATGTTGCTGGCCTGTCTGGCGCCCGGTGGCTTGTTTGTATTCTCCTATAATGAGCACACCCTTGCGGATCCGGACTACACTTCCCGTCTCGATAACGCGCTGGAAAAAAGGATTGTCCGACAGTGCTTTCACGAACATGGCGACCATATTCAGAAGCTCGGTTCCAAGTCGAGCGTCTATGTGCTCGAAAAACTTGTCTGAGCTTCAAACACGCGCGAAGTTTGAAGCGGAATTGTCAGATTTGCACAGTGAGGCATTTCGACAACAGTTCTGCCGCCATTTGGTAAAACTGTCATAATTTACCATTTGTTAACCCTTTTGCCGCGACACTGATCGCGTTGTTGAAAGGTGAATGCATTGTTTGGCGTGATTAACAAGTCAGATTGACCGCATAACCGGCGATAGCCCAACCCCAAAGAGCACCGTTGGTGAGGCGAGAATTCTGCCAACGGAGCAACTATGACAAAACTATACAGAAAAACAGTAATGATGGTGGCGGCGTCCGCGTTTATCGGCGTGGCGGCGATGCCTCAATCTGCAAATGCGTTGTCCTTCCCGTGTGCGGATCGGGACAGCCTGATCGAATCGCTGCTCAAGCGATATGATGAAACACAAGTCGCTGTTGGTCTTTCGAAGCGCAATACGGAAGCATTTGAAGTTTTCGCTTCCGATTCAGGCAGCTGGACCCTTGTGATGACCACGACCACAGGCAAGACCTGTGTCATGGCGGCGGGTCACTCCTGGACCAAGATTGAGCAACAGAGCAAAGATCCCGAAACCTGATCCAATCGGTATCGGTAGCTGAATTGTCAACGGCAATGACCCTCCACTCCGGAACGGTCGTCGCCACGACATGGCAATCAGTTGGATATCTTACTTTGACCAAATTGCAGGCTCGACCTTTCCCAGAGCTTGCACTAAGTCTCCTTGGAACCGTCCCGAAATCTGAAACGGGCGGTAACTGTCAGCGGCGGATAAAAGTTTCCACTTGAAATGGTGGCTGTCTTTGCAGCATCGCGCGGCTGAAACTCAATCGTCAGTCCGATTTGCTCCGAGGAAAAAGAATGATCCGCCATATTGTACTCACCAAGTTCAAGCCCGAAACGGGCGAAGACAAGATTGCAGAAATCTACAAAGGTCTTTCCGAATTGACCGGCAAACTCCCGGGCGCAGGTAATTTTACCGGTGGCCGCTCAGAGAGCCCCGAGGAAATCGAGCGGGGATATATGCACGGCTTTGTCATCGACTTCGACAGCTGGGAAGCCTTGGCACATTATGCCGAACATCCCGAACATCAGGCCCTAGGAGGCCAGCTTGTCGAAAACGCTGTTGGCGGAATTGACGGCATTCTGGTTCTGGATCTGGATGTGTAACTGCAATTCAGCTGAAACAGCCAATATTCAGCATGCTTTCTTATATCACTTTTCGGCTGCATCCGGATGGACCAGTTTTTCCGCACTGTGATTTGGTGGCACGGTGCCGCGCAATAGCCAAAACGCCAATATCATTCCGATAAACCCGCCGGCAGCCGATACCAACATTGCGCTGTCAAAAGCATTGTCCTGAAGGTCGCGCAGTGCCTTGGCCAGCGCGGCGCTACTTTCCGGGTCCAGTTTTGCCAGTTCCTGCTCAATAATGCTTGGCGAACTGTGAATCAGGTCACCGGCAAGATCCTTATGCTCGGATGATCCAGCAGGCAGCGCGGCGAGCACCTCGTTCAGGCCGGAACGCATTGTCAGGGCCTGCATAAGGCCACCGAGTACAGAACCCAGCGTGGCTCCAAAGTAAAGAAACGTGTTGATCACGCCCGAACCCTGCCCGACATGGATGTCCGGCAATACCCGCAATCCCAGATGGGGAAGCAGGGAAAAGCAGATCCCCATACCGAAACCGACAATTGCGAGCTTCCACCATAATTCGCTGTAGCTTGATGTGTTGCTGGTCTGTGCCAGCAGAATGAATCCGACAGCCAATGCGGCCATGCCAATTGTGATCGGCCATCTGAAACTATAGGGCGCCAGGATGCGCGGCGCGATCACGGAGACGACAAACATCATCATGCTTAGCGGCAAGACCGCCATACCGGCCCTGATTGACGAATAGCCGAACGCGTCGGGCGATTGCACGAATACATTGAAGAATACAAAGAAACAAAACAGCGTGAACCCGGTAAAGAACATTCCGAGTGCTGCCATCAGATAACGCGGGTGCTTGAAGTAGCGCAGTTCTACCAATGGGTCGTCACTTCTTCTCGATGTGATGAACAAGGCTATGGCCGCCAGCAGTGCAACGACCAGCGGCAGCAGGATCCCCGGACTTACCCATCCCCAATTGTCGCCATTGCTCAGCGCGAATGATAGCGGTCCCAGCAGGAATACGATGGCGACCGCGCCTGGATAGTCGAGTTTTGCGCCCGGCATGCGAGTATCCGGGACATAACCCATCTTGCTGACGCGCAAGCCGACTACAAACGCGACAGCAAGGAGGAGGATGTCCGCTGCAAAGATGCTGCGCCAACTAATATAGTTTGCAAATGCGCCACCAACGATCGGTCCGATGCTGATGGCAAGTCCGATCACAGCACCCCAAATCCCCATCACGCCGCCGCGCTTTTCTTCCGGGGTGGCCGCCGTCAACAATGCCAGGGAAGTGCCAAACAGGGCGGCTGCACCTGCACCCTGAATGCCGCGGCCGGCAAGCAGCATGGCACCATCTACAGCAAACAGCGCAGTGGCTGAACCAATGGCAAATACAATCATGCCGAAGAAAAAAATCCCCATTTTTCCGCTGATATCGCCGAGGCGGCTGAGGATCGTGACAAGCGTGGCACTGACCACTGTATAGATCGCCATGACCCATTGCAGCGCGGTGGGCGAGAGATCGAAATCCGATTTCAGATTGGGCAAAACGGTTGCAACCGCGGTGGTGTTGTAGCCGACCACCATCATGCAGATCGCTGTCATGACCAGCACTATCTGAGTGCCGTGCGCCGAATTCTCTGAATCTGCCGTTGACATATTGTCTGCCTCAATCCTCGCCGTGACTGGATTGATGATAGTAGCCCTGATCGGAAACGAAAATACAGTTGTTTTTACTATAGATGTCTGGACCGCCTGCAGATCTATTACTTACTGCCAGTGGATCAGTCTTTCTGTTCTTATTGATCAGCTTCGCATGGTGACGCTGGGCAATACATGTGATTATGTGACGTCATGGAACTTCTAGATCGCTTTGTCACACTTTGGGTTGTCATTGATCCAATTGGCACCGTCCCGGTATTTGTGGCTCTGACAGCATCGATGTCATTAAAGGAACGCCGGTCGACGGCCTTGATGGCATGTCTGGTCAGTGCAGGCGTCCTGCTATTCTTCCTGATAGTCGGCCAGATCCTGATTGATGCAATGAGAATAAGCCTCCTGTCGTTTCAGTTTGCCGGTGGCATCATCCTCTTTCTATTTGCGCTGACCATGATTTTCGGGGAGTCCAAGCCCGAAAACGATATGCGTACGACCGATGTCGATGCTGATCTTGGTGATGACCGGCCGTCACCTGCGGTATTTCCATTGGCGGTCCCGTCTCTGGCTTCTCCGGGAGCAATGCTGGCGATTGTCATGCTTACCGACAATAACGAACACTCGATCGGCGATCAGGCGATTACCGCCGGTGTGATGGTCAGTGTTCTGGTGATTTCCTACTTGTTCATGCTGATCTCCGAACCGATCGTCCGGCTTATCGGCAATTCCGGTGCGGCCATTGTGAGTCGGATCATGGGGATGATCCTTGCCTCGGTAGCAGCAGATGCGGTCCTGTCTGCCTTACTGGAGATCATGGAAACCGGTTCGCTTTAGAACTAGGTCTTCAAGCGGACCCGTTGGTTTGTCGTTTGCGGCGGTTATAGAGAAGAGCGGCAAAAGCCGCCCATCCAATTTCGTTCTGCTATCGCTTACCTGCAACAATGCGGTCCAGGATCAAGGCACAGAACAGGATTGCCAGACCTGCAAGAATACCCTGGCCTGCCGCAGCATATTGAAGTGCTTCCAGCACGTCTTCACCAAGGCCCTTGGCGCCGATCAACGAGGCAACAACAACCATTGCAAGGGATAGCAGGATCGTCTGGTTGACGCCGGCCATGATCGTGCGCGCTGCCAATGGCAGATCGACCCGCCAAAGCAGGTAACGCGGCGTGGCACCGAAGGCGAGTGCTGCCTCGCGAACTGTCTCCGGCACCTGCTGAAGCCCCAGCACCGTGAAGCGGATCACCGGCGGGCTGCCAAATATCATTGTTGCCACCACGCCTGCTGGCTTGCCGGAACCGATAAAGGCGACGACCGGGATAAGATAGACAAAGCTTGGCATGGACTGCATGAAATCCAGTATTGGGCGGACGATGGCAAACGCCTTTGGCCGCCGGGCGCAGTAGATACCCAGCGGTATGCCCAGCGTGATCGAGATCAATGCCGCCGCGCCAAGCAGTGCAATGGTGGTCATTGACTTTTCCCAAAAGTCCAGGAGACCGAGATAAGCCAATGCAGCGCCGGTGAAGATCGCAACCCGTGCGCCGGCACTCAGATATGCCAGCAGGACGATCACCGAACCGACCACAGGCCAGGGTGTCTGCACAAGGATGACTTCGATCCAGTCGAGCAGGGTGCGCATGCCGAAGGTCAGCGCGTCAAAAAAGCCGCGACCTGCAGTCTTTGTCCAATCGAATGCTGCCTGAACGCCGTCTCCTACATCAATGCGCCATTCGCGATCGGTCGGGAAAGTCTCGAGCAATGAAACTGCATCTGGTTGCGCAAACTTGACCATCGACATTAGTGCGACACCACCAAAGAAAACCGCGGCGATCAGAAGTCGGGGTACAGACCAACCATGGGCGACGGACCGATCCGATCGCCAACGTGCGAACTGGCCTTCCAGTGTCCAGTTGGCCACAGCGGCCTGGATGAATTTGAAAACCAGAAGCAAAAGGATACCTACGACCACAAATGTCAGGCCGGTCGTATCCGCCTGGGAAGCGGCCTCCTGGGCACCCGCAAGCGCCCCTTCCAGCGATTCTGCTGCACGTCTCAAGGAATCCAGGGAGGAGGAACCGGACTGTTCGGCCGATTCGATTTGTTGCCTTCTAAGTTCGAGGGTCTCTTCAATCCTTTCGGCGCGTTGACGCGCCTCGCGGCCCAGATCGCCGAACAACCCCTTGCCGATCTGAATATAGGCAAAGGTCTCCAGCACAAGGAAGCCCAGGAACCAGGACCACAATCCGCGGGCACCAAACCAAATTGGGCCAAGAATTGCTGCAGCGAAGTTGAGCGTGAACCGGTATCCGGGTGCCTCCATCATATAGGCAAACGATTTTCGATAATATTCCTGGCCGCTTCCGACAAAGTCACCAACCAGTGTGCCTAGGCGTTCTGCGGTTTCGGGCTTGATATCCGACATGTCGATCTCCTTAACCCTGGTTTTCCTGGATGGCGCGGATCAACCCGGTACGGTTGATGACGCCGACGGTCTTGCCACCATCGACCACGGCGACGACGCCATGTCCTTCCACGCACAAATCCATTAACTGGCCGAGATCCATATCGGGATGGGCCTCATGCGGATTTTTAGGCAGGGGCCCGTGCTCGGCTTCATGTTCAGGAACAGGCGTCATGACCGAATGGGCGAAGATCATGTGCAGTTTGGAAATTCCTGCCACGAAGTCCGAAACATATTCATCGGCCGGGTTCAGAATGATTTCTTCCGGCGTTCCGATCTGTACAATTCTTCCGTCTTTCATGATTGCTATCCGGTTTCCAATGCGGATCGCCTCATCCAGATCGTGGGTAATGAACATGGTTGTCTTGTTCAGTTCGCTGCTGAGCGCCATGAACTGATCCTGCAATTGTTTCCTGATCAGCGGATCAAGCGCGGAAAATGGTTCATCCATCAAAAGGATTTCCGGGTCGGCGGCGATGGCTCGGGCCAGTCCGACACGCTGTTGCATTCCGCCAGAAAGTTCGTGGGCATATTTGTCTTCCCACCCGGTCAGTTCGACCAAATCAAGAACCCGATCAGCCTCTTCCCAGCGTCTGGCCTTGCCGGTTCCACGGATCTCAAGCGGCATGGCCACGTTGTCGCGCACTGTGCGATGCGGCATCAGGCCGAAGTTCTGGAATACCATGGCCACGCGGCGGTTCCGCAAATCACGAAGGCCTTCCGGGTTCAGGCCCATTACGTCCTCTCCGCTGATCAATATCTCGCCAGCGGTAGGTTCAAGCAGCCGATTGACGTGACGTACCAATGTCGATTTGCCGGAACCGGAAAGCCCCATGACGCAAAATAGTTCGCCGCGTTCAATTTCAAAACTGGCATCAGCAACGCCAACCACGCAGTCGAAACGTTCGAGTACTTCGGCCTTTCCAAGCCCCTCGGCATGAATTGCGGCCAGCGCTTCTTTCGAGCGATCACCGAAGACCTTCCAGACGCCTCTGGCGTCGATTGCAATATCCTTTTCCATGATGTCCCCGCTCGATGAACGCCCCGATGGTATTGCCACCGGGGCGTTGTTGTGTTGCGTGTCAGTTGAGGCCCAGCCAGCCGTCGACAGTGTCGCTATTGTCGGCGATCCATGCCGAGACAACTTCAGAGACATCGCCGCCCTTCACGACGACCTCGTAGGTCAGCTCGGATAGCGAGTCTGCATCCATGTCAATATTTGCCAGGAAAGATGCCGCGGCGGGGTTGCGTTCATTCAGCGAGTTCGAATATGCGACCGTCACGGTCTTGACGATATCGCCCGTGGTGATCTTTGATTTTGCAAACCAGTCTGCGTCTTCACTTGCCTGGACGATCTTGAACTCTGCCTCATTATAGGGTGGTTCCTCGATCATCGTCACATCATAAAGGGCATGCACGTAATGCGGCTTGTAGCAGTAGAAGACGACACCCTTTTCCTGTGCAATAGCGTCCTTCAAACGGGAATAGAAAACGGTTTCGTCTTCGGTTCCCGGCTCAAGAAATGTCTCGATCCCGTAGTCGCGAACCTTGACCTTGTGGATATTGGTTGATGCCCAACCGGAAGCGCCAACCCAGATTTCACCCATGCCATCGCCATTGCTGTCAAACAATTCCTGGGCATCGGGTGTTGCAAGATCGAATACTGATTTGATGTTGTGCTTTTCGGCCATATAGGTGGGCGTGCAGAACCCGGCCCGGCCTTCATATGAACCGGATGACAAGGATACCGATCCCTTTTGATCAACATATTCATCCGT
>JANQQM010000139.1 GCA_028289365.1 Salaquimonas sp.
GGCAACAAGATCTCACGTTTTCCTGCCCGCGCCTGCTGCAACCACTTCGCAAAGCCCGGCACCGGAGACAGCGTCGCAAACTCTTTCAAACCCGGATGGTTTCTTTGCAGATCCTCGACCACCTGTTTGATCAGGAAATTGCCAAGCGGAATTCCCGTTAACCCTTTCTGGCAGTTAGAGATCGAATAGAAAATCGCGGCGTTGGCATTCTCAACCACAATCTCCTGATTGGATGCCAAAACATCCGTTATCGAATTCGGCATTTGCTCCATCAGGGCAACTTCAACAAAAATCAGCGGTTCGTCCCCCAGCCGTGGATGGAAGAACCCGTATATGAGCCGGTCTTCAGGATCGATTCGACCCCGCAATTCCTCCCAGCCCGACATGCCGTGTACGGCCTCGTAACGAATAATTTTCTCCAGGATCGAAGCCGATGTATGCCAATCGATATTCCGGAGCTCCAGAAACCCGCGATTGAACCAGGAAGTAAACAGCTGCACGAATTCCCGGTCGACCAGCTCCAGTTCCCGGTCATGCCTTATGCGCGCCAACAGGTCGGCCCGCATACTGACCAGATGCCGTGTGGCGTCCGGCGCCTGGTTAAGCCGCATCAGCAATTCCTGCCTTATGGGCACCGTCGCCGAAGCAAGCGCCGCCAGATTCCGGGGTGACGGCAATTCAATATACGCTTTCGCAGTAGACTCCACTACATCCCGGTCGGGCGAGAAATCCTGTCCTAAAGCATGGAAAAATTTCGTTTTTTCGTCTTCATCCAATTGCCGGTATTGCGCCAGTATCTCGAATGACAATCCGATCCCGGAGGCTTCCCCCTTGCTGGATAACAGCATGTGGCAAAGCTCGATCACACCGTCGGCATCTGCCTGCTTGCGGCCAGGTCCGGACAGGCCCATGATTGACAGACCGCGTTCGGCGATCGAGGTAAGTACAGAGCTGAATCGTGTCGTTGCCATGATTGTAAAATTATCGATATTTTTGGTAATAACAAGACTGCATCATGCATTAATTTCCTTAACATTTTTGCCAAGAAATTCGTCTTATCCCATTAATATCAGCATGTTACACAAAAATGACGGCTGAAATCAGATTTTCCCTCGGAAATGTCATCACGAATTTGCGCGACTTTATAATAAAAATATTGATATTTTCACTGATTATTTTAAAATATGGATATCTTAGAGCGTTCCCGCCACAGGCGACCAAAAAAGGGGTGAGAACGTAACTATCCAGTATTCAGGGAGCAGGAACAGATGCGTGAGAACCATTTTGAAGACGGTAAGTGGTGGGTGAGCCCATATAATTTTGTTCCTGAAGTCCGCGATTCATTGGATTTACCGGAAAAAGTCGAAATACACGACGCAACATTGCGTGATGGCGAACAGACGCCCGGTGTCGTGTTCACCATCGATGACAAGCTGGCAATCGCCCAGATGCTCAACGATGTCGGTGTCGAGCGCATTGAGGCAGGCATGCCTGCGGTCTCACCGCAGGACGAGGAAGCGATCAAGCAGATCTCGAAACTCGGATTGAAATCCCGGATTTTTACCTTTGCCCGCGCAATGAAGCAGGACATCGACAAGGCGCTGGAATGCGGCGCCAATGGTGTAATTATCGAAGTCCCGATCGGCTATCCGAAACTGACAACCCAGTTTGGCTGGACCTGGAAAGACGTGCTTGAAAGAAGTGCGCCGGTCATCAATTACGCGCGTGAACAGGGCCTCTACGCAGTGTTCTTCCCCTATGATACGACCCGCGCTCGGCCGGAAGACCTGGAAAATCTTTGTAAGGGAATCATGGGCGAAGCCCCGCCTGATTCCATTGGCATCGTCGACACCATGGGTTGCGCCACTCCGGAAGCGATCAAGTACATGACACGCTGGGTCAAGAAAATGACCGGCCTGCCGATTGAAATCCACACACATAACGATTTTGGCATGGGCGTTGCCACCGAACTTGCTGCTGTTACCGCGGGCGCGGAAGTGGTTCATAGCTGCGGAAACGGATTGGGTGAGCGCACCGGGAACGCAGCACTTGAGGAATTGATGCTAGGACTTCATCTGCTCTACGGATATGACACTGGCTACAGTCTCGAAAGGCTACCGGAACTGGGTGCGTTGTTGTCAAAATGCGCCAACATCCCGATCGCCAGGAACAAGCCGGTGCTCGGAGACGGAAACTTCACACGGGAATCGGGCATCGGCATCAATTTCGTCATGCACGATCCGCTCGTAATGTTCGGAACCCATCCTGCCCTGACCGGCAGAGTTGGGGAAGTTGTCCTTGGCAAGAAAAGCGGAAAAGCCTCCATCATCTATAAGCTCGACCAGCTTGGACTGGGTGAGGCAGATGATGCGCAGGTCGCCGAAATTCTCGACGCGGTAAAACAGGCTGGCATCAAGAAATGTGACATCCTGAGCGACGATGAGTTCAAGGCGATTGCTGAACCCGTATTGTCCAACAAAGCCGCTTGATAGTCTCATCTATCCTTGACCGGGATCGATCTCATGTCTGAAAACGATCAGCGATCACTGGTCCTGTATCACTCCGGTACTTCGGTCTGTTCGCAGAAAGTTCGACTGACCCTTGCCGAACTCAATCTGGACTGGACAGGACATCTGCTCGACCTGGCGAAGGGGGAGCAATTCCATCCGGACTATTTGAAGCTGAACCCACACGCAGTCGTACCGACAATGCTTGCCGGTGATCAGACGATTATCGAATCCAACGAGATCATGCGCTTTCTCTGTGCGAACCAGAACAATGGTTCATCGCAAAGTCCGAACCTCTATCATCCTGATGTTGAAATTTGGCTGGAGAGAAGCCTGGACCTTCACAGGGCGATAAACACCTTTACCTATGTCATCGTGAACCGAAAACGGCTCGCAGCAATGTCTCCCGAGGAACTTGAGGAACGTCTCTCGGTCATGCCTGACCAGGAAAAGGCTACGAAATTCAAGAGCATTGTTGCAGATGGATTTGATTGCGAAGCCGTGTCGGATGCAAGGCAGATTTTGCGAGAAAATCTCCCGCACATTAATTCCGCTGCCAGCAGTACCGAATGGCTGGCTGGTGATCAGTTTTCCCTGGCGGACGCTGCGATTATTCCCTTTCTCCATCGGTTGGGAATGCTCGGACTATCCGTTTACTGGCAGGACAAGCCGGCTATTGCCAACTGGATGGCGCGCTTTGCATCACGCCCCTCATTCAGTATCGCAATCGACGCCTTCATTACGCCGCCGGTCAAGCAAAAATACCGGGAAGCAATCACCGAGGCAGGTACGGCGCTGACAGAGAAGCTGGGCCCTTACGCACCGTATCGCCTAACCTCTTAGGGCAGTTGTACGGTCGTTAAATCCGTCCCCACAACGATATTGCCCGTAAATCCACCTTCAACGGCAGAGTTCTTGTAGTCATCTTCCGTCAGCGCACCGCCGGGAATTGGAAACGGGCCCTGTTTGGCAGCACCCATCGGCGGGATCAGATGGGTATAAACCAGATGCTTAGCACCCGCCCGTTCCGCCATGGCTCCGAGATCCTTGGCTGTACTCTGGCGAAAATAGACTGGCGGCGGAAATCCGCTTTCCTTGTCAGGACCCATCACCGGATGAATGGTTGAATGCACGATAATGTCGGCACCTTGGGCAAGTTTCTCAACCTGCGCTGATGTCGAAGTTACCCTGGGCGGCTTGCGGGTATCATTGCCGGCATCCCCGCCGATTACCACACTTCCAGCGGGCGTATCGACCCGGTAGGAGGCATGACCCGCAATATGTGTCGAGCGGATGGCGCTGACCGACACGTCATCCTTTGACCAGACGACCGCAGGCTCATCCGTCGCAGCAAAGGTCATCAGATTGACCAGTTCTGCCGGCCCGCCCGCCAAACGCTTTTTGTTTTCCAGCAGCCTCTGCGCCATTTCGCCGGACTTAATCAGCGGATCACCAATATGTTGGGCAAACTTTTCGCAGCTCATTGTATGGCCGGCGGGCGAGGTAACATCCTCGCTGCAGACAAGATCGACTTTCGGACCGCCGGAATTGAAATGCCAGCGAATCTGCAGCATGTCGGCCAGGCCTTCGGAATGATCTGAATGCAGATGGGTGAAGAATATCGCATTCAATTTGCCCACAGGTACCTTGGCCTGTGACAGACGCTGTGTCGTTCCACGCCCGGTATCAAACTGCAGCTTGACGTCACCGCAATTGTTTTCCTCTTCTCCATATTCGACAAGCGTCCCGGATCCCGCCTGACCCTGGAACACGGGAGGTCCTCCCTGGGTACCGGTGAGCGTGACTTTCAGACAGGGTGCCGCTTCCGCATTGGTACCTGACAGAGGCAGTGCAGCAGCGAGCAGTGCGCCAAAAAACATCGATTTCTTCATCTATTCCTCCCGAAAATATTATTATTATTATTATCAGATATTTTTATCGATTTTTTTTGAAATGACAAACCTTCCTTTCACTAGCCCGGTAACATTTTTTGGAAACCTGCCTGCAGCAGAAAAGCTGCTGGCAGAAGCTCAGTTCTTTCGACGTCCACGACCGGGTCGAAACCTGTTCGGCATCGACGTCCGGCTTCACAGAAAAGTTTGCGGCTTGGCGCCGGGATTAAAACTATGCTCTTGTGTAAATGGATTGGAAATCCAACTTGCCTGGCGGATCTAAATTGAGAGTATGCAATTGACATTTGGTATGCTGCTTCTGGCCATTGTCACACTTTGCTTTTGCATGATTGCAAAGCGGCTCTCATCCACCTCGATCACCGCGCCAATGTTGTTCCTCGCTCTTGGTTTTCTGACATTCGAGGCAGGACTTCTGCCCCATCGCGAAATGGAAGAAGTGCTGCATCTCGTTGCAGAAGTCGCCTTGATATTACTTTTGTTTCTAGATGCAGCACAAACCGACCTTTCTGCCCTGCGCGCCCGGAGTATTTGGCCGACACGCATGCTCCTGATCGGAATGCCGTTGGCTGTGTTGTTGGGAACATTGGCGGCCTGGCCATTCCTCGCAAGCTGGCCGATTGTTGCGGTGATATTGCTTGCCTGTGTCCTGGCACCGACCGATGCCGCGCTTGGTCAGGCAGTAGTGTCAAATCCGGCCGTGCCTGAACGCTCCCGGCGCGCATTGACGGTCGAAAGCGGATTGAATGATGGCCTGGCATTGCCGGCAATACTCCTTTTCGCCAGCCTGACGGCTGAAGACACGCAGTCCGGCCAAGTTGGCTGGATCTACTTTGGAGCCTCTCAAATCCTGCTTGGCCCGCTTGCGGGGATGCTCGCCGGAACCTTTGGCGGCAAGATTTTCCTTTGGGCAAAGGACAAGGATTACACATCCGAACCTTATGAGGGTATCGGAGCAATCGCATTGGCGGTTGCTGCCTATCTCCTCGCCAACGCCATTGGGGGGAACGGTTTTATCTCTGCTTTTGCCGCCGGCTTGTGTTTCGGCTCGATTGTCGGCGGCCGATGCAAATTTGTCTACGAGTTCACCGAAAGCGAGGGACAGGGTATCGCCTGGGCCGCCTTCTTCCTGATCGGGCTTGTTCTTGTTCCCGAAGCCATCCCGCATCTGACCTGGCAGAGCCTTGCAATCATACTTGGCAGCCTTTTCCTAGTACGGCCAATTGCAATCTGGCTTTCCCTTGCCGGAACTGATGCTTCTGCTCCCACACGAATTTTCTTCGGATGGTTCGGGCCACGCGGACTGGCCACGGCACTCTTCGCACTGATCGTGGTCGACAAGATCAGTGGTGACTATGGACAGGCAATACTCCATCTCGCGGTCAATGCTGTCTGGATTAGCGCCCTGCTGCATGGATTGACCGCAGCACCGGGAGCGCGAAAATACGCTGCAATAATTGGCAAAATGGGAGACTGCCCCGAGACCCGAAAGATCGAACCCAAAATGCCGAATGTGAAGAAACAGGAAGCTGATAATCCGACCACCTGACGAGGAACAACTGATGAATAAGATCAAGATCGCAACTTCTTCTTCCCTGGAAGACCGCAAACCCCAACATGCATTGGTTGGCGAAGTCGACCTCGTAATCGTTCGTTTTGACGACGAAATTTCTGTCTTTTACGGCAGATGCCTGCATCGCGGTGCCTTGATGGCGGATGGATTTGTTCGCGGCAATAACCTGATCTGCGGTGTCCACAACTGGGATTACAGATTGGACAGCGGCGTTTCCGAATATCAAAATTCCGAAGCCCTTCCGAAGTTCTCATCCTGGGTCGAGGGTGACGACATTCTCGTCGACGAGGATGAAATTAATCAATGGGCGCTCAAAAATCCGCAGCCATTCAATCGCAAGGCATATCTCGGTCAATATGCAGATACTTCTCATGGAACACCCGAAGAGCCACATAACGGTCTCATCCAAAGTTACGCGCGTGACGGCCTGACCAAGACCGGTCATCACGGCCAGGTCGCAGCCATGGGTGTTTCAAGAACTGACTTGCCGAATTGGGACGATATCCAGATCCTCACAGCGCAGCTGCACAAACCACCAATGCTGGATGATGAGGAAGTGGGCACCGAGACCGTGATCGGTCCCAATGCCCAGAAACCCTTGCGATTGAAAATTCCGCTTTTTGTGTCTGACATGAGCTTTGGCGCACTCTCTGAACCCGCAAAAACCGCCCTGGCCCGGGGCGCGGAGCTTGCCGGAACCGGAATTTGCTCCGGCGAAGGCGGCATGCTGCCTGAGGAGCAGGCGGAAAACTCACGCTATTTCTACGAACTGGCCTCCGGAAGATTCGGCTTTGACTGGGATAAACTGGCGAAGGTCCAAGCTTTTCATTTCAAGGGCGGTCAGGGCGCCAAGACCGGAACTGGCGGCCATCTGCCGGGAGAAAAGGTGAAGGGAAAGATTGCCGAAGTCAGAAACCTGGGCGAAGGTGAACCGGCCATTTCACCGCCGCGCTTTCCCGATTGGACACATCCCAGCCACATCAAGGAATTTGCCGATGAAGTAAGGGATCGGACTGGCGGCATACCCATCGGATACAAGCTTTCGGCACAACATATCGAAAAAGACATTGACGCTGCGCTGGATGTCGGCGTCGACTACATCATCCTTGATGGTCGCGGCGGCGGGACAGGTGCAGCGCCAATCATATTTCGCGACAATATTTCGGTACCGACAATTCCGGCACTAGCCCGCGCGCGCAGGCATCTGGACAACAATGGAAGAAGTGATGTCACGCTTGTGATAACCGGTGGGCTCCGCAAACCGGCAGATTTCGTCAAGGCACTGGCGCTTGGCGCAGACGCCATCGCGGTATCAAACTCCGCCATGCAGGCAATTGGATGTATTGCCATGCGAGCCTGTCACACAAACTTCTGCCCGGTCGGCATCGCTACGCAGAAGCCGCACCTGGTCAATCGTCTAGTAGTTGAAAAATCGGCAACCCGGCTGAAAAACTTCTTCGAAGCTTCAGTCGAATTGATGCAAGTAATGGCCCGCGCATGCGGCCACGATCATCTCTCCAAATTCAATGCGGATGATCTGACAACCTGGAAAAAGGACATGTCGGAATTGTCAGGTGTGGCTTACGGAGGCGTTAGATGATTTTGATCACCTTCCGCGCGCGCGCCTTGTCGTCAATTTCTGTTGGATTGGCGAATAAGCTGACTAACCGAGCAGATTGACCACGACAATGCCAAGCAGTGTCATCAGGAATGCAATTCTGATGTCAGCCTGCGTCAACGCTCTGGCATGTTGAACAAGATATTCGGACTCATAACGTTCGCTACTCATCTCGGGTCTCCTTGGGTTAATTCCCAGCTCCTTTCACCCAATTGATATTGGGTCGGACCCGTCTAGATGTTGTGCGATTCATCACATCACGAAAATCAGCCCTTCTAATGTGCTCCATCCCAGATGCTGCACAGGTTTCGAAAATTTGTTTCCATCTGATTTACCGCCTCATCATCGGAAATCTTGCCAGCCATCCACTGCCGGGCAGAATCCCCAAAAATGGTGCGCCCAACGGCAAATCCTTTTACGAGCTCATGTCCCGCGGCAATCTTGAAGCTCGCTTGCAATTCCGCCATCGGCGCATCCAGACCGAGCACCACGATACCCCGGGTATGGGGATCGTTCTTGTTGATGGTCTCGCATACCTTTTTCCAGGCATTATTGGTGGCAAACGGCTCCAGTTTCCACCAATCCGGATATATTCCGATATCATAGATACGTTGAATGACGGCTGCACTGGTACTGTCATCCACCGCTCCGACCTTGGACGGGATGATTTCGAGCAGAAATTCTAGCCGGTTGCGACGAGCCGAGGTAAACAACTGCAGGAGTTTCTCCTCCTGCCGGTTCTTCATCTCCGGCGGATCATCGGGGTGATAGAAACAAAGTACCTTTACGACATGCGCCAGCGGCCATTCATTCAACCCACCGCAATCAGCACCAATTTCGGCTTCAAACTCCAATGGTCGCGATCCAGGCAATTCTGTCGGACGGCCAATCCATATCCCCTGTCCTGCCGCCCTGTACAGGACATTACGTCCGAACTTGCTATCACAGAGGATACCAAATCCGGTCTCCCCATCAGCAACGTTGAGCGCAGCCTGAAGGCACAATTGCTTGAACTCGCCAATTCGTTCGGCGGATGCACCGGCATCCCTGGCGATATCCTCCAACTGCATTCGGTGATCAAAGGCAAACACTTTCAGGCTCGGCCAATCATTCCGCCGATTTGTAGACCAGTGGATTTGCTCAAGATCCTTGTCTTTTCGTAATGCCGGGTCTTTCACGCCGCGCTCAAGAAAATACTGAAGTTCCGTCCAGCTCGGATAGGCAGGCGCACATCCATGCCGGCTTACCGCAAATGCCCCACAGGCATTCGCATAGGTCAGCGCCACCGGCCATTCCTCTCCGTCCAGCCATCCCTTGAGCAGACCGGACATGAAACCGTCTCCTGCCCCCAGAACATTGAAGACCTCGATCGGAAAGCCCGGCCCGGCCTCGCCATCATCAAGACTGGCTGGAATGGCACCGGAAAACGCTACGGCACCCATCGGTCCGCGTTTGCATACAAGCGTCGCACCGGTCACGGCACGAACTGCCTCGAGCGCCTTGATCGTATCGGTCGTGCCGCCGGCAATATGGAATTCCTCTTCGGTACCGACAATCAGGTCGAAATGATGCAAGGTCGATTGCAGCTTCTTTGTTACTTCACTTGAAGCAATGAATCGGTTTTCGCCATCACCATGCCCCGACAAACCCCAAAGATTAGGTCTGTAGTCGATATCCAGCGCCGTCTGACCACCGCTTTCACGCGACAGCCGCAGGGCCTTGAGGACTGCCGCCTCGGTTTGCGGATTACTAAGATGCGTCCCGGTCACGACGACAGCACGTGCACTGCCGATGAATTCGGGATCAATGTCCTCTTCGCACAAGGCCATATCGGCACAATTCTCGCGGTAGAAGATCAGGGGAAAGCTGTCCTCGTTACGAATTCCCAGGATTACCAGGGCGGTGAGCCGTTCTGGATCGGTCTTGACGCCGGTTACGTCCACGCCTTCGCGGATCAGCTCTTCGCAGATAAACCGCCCCATATGTTCATCACCAACGCGGGTAATCAGCGCGGATTTCATGTCGAGCCGGGCCGTACCTGCTGCCATATTGGTCGGAGAACCGCCTATGTATTTTTCAAAACTACCCATATCCTCCAATCGCCCGCCTACCTGCGAACCGTAGAGGTCAACGGAGGACCGGCCGATCGTGATGAGGTCCAGCTTGCGTTTCATTATAGTCTTCAACCCAGAATTTCGTTCATTTTTACGGTCCGATCCTGTTCTACGGATAGCAGCGCCGCTTCCGCCAGTGCAAGTGACATCAGCCCGTCCTGTCCGGTCGTTGGCGGTTCAACGTCATCTTCAAGCGCTTGCACGAAGGCTTCGACTTCATTTGCATAAGCCGTCGCATACCGGGTCATGAAAAAATCCTGCAAGGGGGCTTTGTGATAACCGCTGCTGTCGGCGAGCTCGATATTGGTTTCATGAAAATTCTTGGCAGAAACCGAGCCAAGCGAACCGTGCACTTCAATTCTCTGGTCATAACCGTAACCGGCACGCCTGCTATTATTGATCGTGCATTGCTTGCCTGATGCGGTCTTCAAGATAACATTTGCGCTGTCGAAGTCACCGGCTTCACCGATCTTCTCATCGACCAGTACGCTCGCAGCCGCCTGCACCGTTTCCACATCCTCATCGAGCAGCCAGCGCGCAACGTCAAAGTCGTGCACCATCATGTCCCGGAATATGCCTCCGGATCTGGCGATATATTCGAGAGGCGGTGGAGCCGGATCCCGGCTGGTCAGCGCAATCATCTCTACTTTCCCGATCCGCCCTGCTTCTATTGTATTCTTGAGTGCCCGGAAGTCAGGATCATATCGCCTTTGAAAGCCGACCATCAGGGAGCTATCGGTTTCATCAACCACGCGAAGGCAGGCACGCACCCGATCAATATCCAGATCAATCGGTTTCTCGCAAAATACCGATTTGCCGGCCCGGCAAAACTTTTCGATCAAGTCTGCATGGGTATCCGTCGGCGTACAAATCACGACCGCATCGACATCGTCGGAGTTTTCAATCTGATCAATACTGCGAATTTCGCATCCATATTCCAGGCTTACCACTTCAGCCGACGCCTCGATTGGATCGGCGATCGCTACAAGTCTTGCACCCCGAACATGGCTGATGGCCTTCGCATGGACTTGCCCTATGCGGCCGGCGCCGAGTACTCCAAGCCGAACTGTCATATGATTTCTCTCAATTTCTGGCACATTTCTCGATCGGTTGATCACGAGTTCGATGTCGAGCAGTTTCGCGGTCAGCATGGATTATGCCCCGCCTGTTCGACATCTGAATCAAGAAACCGACGAGCGCTTCTCGTCAAGATTTTTTTGGATTGTTCCGGAAGTGCAAGCCCGGGCGAGTAGTAGTTTTACTGCTAAGCGGACAATAACCGCGATAATCTTGTTCCCGCACCGCTACGCCGTCAATATGCAAAAATCGCTATACCCATCATCTATGATGTAATGTCGGAATACTTTTTGATGTAATTAGATCAGAATCAGATTGATTCCGGCAGGCTCACAACTGGATTCATGACAACATGGTTTTGTGCAACGTCAGCACCGTCAAGCACCGAAGAGGTCATCAGCCTCGCCAGTTCTCTGCAGAGTTCAGGTAACGGCGTACTTAGTACCATGTTTACATAGCCATCACAGAGAGCCTGTCGCGAAACAGAGGTTAGCTCATTGACTACCAGGGACACTTCCCCTGGTTGCCTCAACTCCCGCAGCGCTTCGATTGCCCCCTCCATTCCACCACCGGCGATATACATTCCGGAAAGATCCGGATGGCGCGACAAGAGATCAATCGTTTCTTCATAGGTCAGCGAATTTGTTTCGAGATTTATGATGGTGTCGAGAATCTGGTGTCTCGGCCCGTTATCCCGGATAAATTCCCGGAAACCGGTTTCACGCAGCTCATGCCCACGCCACCGATGCCCTCCGGTGAACAGCGCAATCTTGTCGCCCTCTTTCACCAGTTTTGACAACATCCACGCTGCTGTACGTCCGAATTTCGTATTGTTGGTACCAACATAACTGCGTCGTTCCTTTTGGGAAAAGTCCGACAATAAGGCGAACGTTGGTATTCCGGCTGACTTGAGCTTTGCGACCTCATCTGTGACTTTCTGGTTTTCGATGGCCACCGCCGCAACCACGTCCACTCGACCTTCCATGGCCGACAGGCGTTGCGCGAATTCAAGAGCGGTCTGGGATTCGGTATAGTCGATTTCCACGCGCGCCCTGACATTACAGCTTGCGTGTAATGCCTGTTCGATTTCCTGCGCAAAGTGCTGATAAAAGGCGTGATCCTTCTTTCGGAGCAATATCCCGAACGTAACCGTGGGCAAATCTGCCTGCAGTTTCTGTGAAATCAGATTGGCGGCATGATATCCCACTTTGAAGGCCGCATCGGATATTCTCTGGGCGGTTTCAGGCCGCACCAAATTGCGCCCATGTAACACTCGGTCCACCGTTGCGGTGCCAACGCCGGCAGCCTCGGCAACATCTTTAATAGTTGGTCTGCGTTTCATTATTTCACAATATTGATTTATTTACATCAAAATCGAATGTCAATTATGATGCATTCTGATTTATTTTCAATATACTTGTTTGACCACATCATCCTCGTCTGCTGACAGCGCAAACAGCAGAGCTGTTGATTGGCCGATATTCATGGGCAGATCTATGCCGTCAAAAGTCCGGGCAGCTCCGAAACGCTTTCAAGAATATAATCCGCAACATTGCCAAGTGTCTCCTGGCTGCCGGTTCCGCTCAGCACACCGATGGTTGCGCCGACCCCGGCACTACGGCCCATTTCGATATCATGGCGATTATCGCCTACGACAATCACCTGGGATGGCGAACAGCCGATCTTCCGGCAAAAGCCGTTGACCATCCCGGGGCCTGGCTTGATCCCGTGCCCACTGTCATATCCGGCAATGAAATCGATAAGTTCGTCAATTTCATGCACTTTGACGGTTGTGCTGATTGAATTCTCGTTATCGCTACTGGCGATTCCGAGGCGATAGCCTCGTACCCTCAGGCTCTCCATGAGAGTCGACAAATCACAGATTGAAACTGAATTTCTGGCGCCCTCACTGTAAAGTAGGTCGAGAGCCCTGGTAAGCTCTTCCGTCTCGAATTCGCTCCCAATCGAAATCATGCGCTCGGCGATCTCCCTTGTGCTGGCAGCGGCGAAGACGCTGTCCCCCAGGGTCCGTCCAGTCTCCGGGTCGCTACCACAGTCAATCAGGATTTTTTGCTGAAGCTCGGGATCACCTGATCCGGCAATACGCGCCGCTTCGAGATTGAGCGGATACCAGGTCTTGTCATAGTCAACCAGCGTACCATCCTTGTCGAACAAGATACCGACCAGGTCATTTGGGATTGTCCGTCGGCTCAACATGGCTCTCCATTCAACTGTACCGGTATAATTAAAACACCAATTTGCTCAGATCTGGGGACAGTCTAGGTAACCGCAATATTTTCTTGGGTTGGTTCGGGCAATTTACGCGGTAGCAGGGCGACGGCAAGCAGAATGACGAACGCCGCGCCGGCCAGAATGCGGAACAACATGTCAAACCCCCACCGGTCATAGACGACTGCAATCAGGGGCAAGGTAATCGCAAGAACGGAAAAAGCGACGACATAGCGGATGCCGTAAATTCGTGCTCGTATATCGCCTCTTGCCATCTTCCCGATCATGAAGTCATTGATTGGAATCTGTCCGAAAGCTCCAAGCATGAAGCCCAGGGAGACGGCAAACGCAGTCGCTCCTTCCAAACCCGGCATCAATGAAAAGAACACAAGCTGCATGACCGCCAATGTCATGAATACCAGCCGTGGCCCATACCGATCCAGCAAGCTGCCGACCACAATCTGCGCCATGGAAGCAACTGCAAAGACAATGAACGCAAGCGAGCCGATCATCGTGGCCGTATATTGCTGGACTGAACTTTCATTGCCATCCAGCCAAAGGACTAGTTCTGACGCCAGACCTTGCATTCTTTCATCAAATATCTTCGGAAGGGCAAAGGTCGTCGATTGGAAAATTACCGATGATACTGCCGTCGTGACAAATACAATCATAGAAACCCGAAACAGCAACGATCGGTGCGATATCGAAAGCTTGGGTTCTTCCGTCTGCTTTGTCTTCGTCCCAACCTCTCGTTCGACATGAATCTCATCGCGCATGAGCAGAAAATAAACACCGCCCAATGCGATGGAAAATATGCCCGGGAGAATGAATGCCAATCTCCACCCGCCATGGTCAATCAGATAGCCGGTAATAACCGCTGCACAGGCAACACCAAGGTTGCCCCATACGCCATTAACGGCAATTCGCATGCCGGTATTGCGCCATTTCATCGTGACAATTGCCAATCCAACCGGATGATAGATGGCTGCAAAGATGCCAATGGCAAACAAGCCAATGCCAATTTGCAGCGGCGTCTGGGAAAACCCGGTCAGCACGGACGAAACACCGACACCGGCAAAGAAAACCACCATCATGCCGTCCCGGCTCCACTTGTCGGCAAGCCAGCCGGCCGGAAGCGCAAACAATCCGAAAGCAAAAAACCCCGGCGTGGCATAGGCCAGCAGTTCGGCATAACCAACCCCCCATTCACGATGCAATGCAAGAGCTGCGACAGTTGCAAAAATCAGCATGAACAGGTGGTCGAGGAAATGCCCGACATTCAACAACAGAAAATGTGCCTGATCTTTCTTGACGGTTTTCCCTCCCGCTAGCCCAAATGCGATCGATGGTTCAACTCAGTTCTCTCGCAGCACCGAAAATTATGTATGCGCCCAAAATCAACAGCGCAATAAAGAATATCCGGCGAAATTGCTGTTCTGACAACAGATTGCGGATGCTCTGACCGATAACCATCCCGATTATTGCGGGAACCAGTCCTGCCATCGAAATCAAACCCAGATCCATGGACAGCAGCCTGTTGCTGCCAAGAATGACTGCAAGCGCTGCCGTCGACACCGTAAACAGCATTCCCATCGCCTGAACCAGCAAGTTTTTGGTCAGGCCAAGCGCCTGCAAATACATGATGCCGGGAAAAATCAGCGATCCCGTCATTCCGGTCAGGATACCATTAATGGAACCGATAAGAAGCCCCATGCGTGTTTCGCTCGACGGATCCAATACAATCCTGAAACCGAAGAGGCTGACAACGGCATAGAATACCAATATGCAGCCCAGCAATGCAGAGAGCAGAGAAAGATTGACGCTGACCAGAGCCTGTCCGCCTAGCCAGACAAAGACACCTGCCATCAGCAGGAACGGCCAAAGCCTGGAAAGCAATTCCCGAAACTTCCCACCAATCAGGGCCTGCCAGACATTCGTCGCAAATGTCGGTATCAACAGCAATGCCATTGCCGACTGCAAATCAAGCGCAACCGCCAATATCGCTAATGTGACAGTCGCCATGCCCAGGCCGACTGCGCCCTTGACGATGCCACCCAACAGAAATGTGAAGAAGACAATTATCAGCGAATAGGGTTCGTTCATGGTTGAGACCTAGCCCATTTGTGCCGATTCAGATAGATGCACTCAAGCGAATACCAGCTAAGTCCGGTGACCAATGCCCGACGGTCCACTTGGTTAAGCGCGTTTTGTCCATCTAGGATTTTAGATTGGTCTCAATCTCAAAACCCGCTTCTTCTGGCTCATCATCAACCATTTCCGCCGGAAATCCCGGAGCGCGAATGTCCAGGCCCGTTACATCTTCCAAGCGTTTGATAATGTTTGGAGACAGTTCGCGCGGTCCATACCGCTCCTGCCCGTCCCGGAAGATATCATTCAACAGAGGCGAGAGTTCCAGCGGCACATTTGCCTGATCGGCAATATCCTGGAAAAGGCCAATATCCTTGGCGACCAGGTCCATTGTGAACGAAATATCGCGCGATCCGTTCAGAATTACCTGGCTTTCGGTCTCGTGAACAAAGGATGTGCCCGACGAAATCCTGATTGCTTCATAGGTGGTGTTCAGATCCATGCCGGCAGCCTTGGCGGTGACCAGGGCCTCGCAACAGGAAACAAGATTTGCCGTCGCCAGGTAATTCGTGACGACCTTCAATATCGACGCCGAACCAAGCTCACCCGTATGCAATATTCGCCGCCCCATGGTCTTCAGCAACGGAGCGATTTCATCAAAGGTTACCCGGTCGCATCCGGCGAATATCGAGATATTGCCGGTCTCTGCCCGGTGGCAACCGCCCGATACCGGACAATCTGCCGCCCTACCGCCGCGTTCCGTGACCATCGACCCCAGGCGCCTTACCTCGTTTGCATCCGTCGTCGACATCTCCATCCAGATCTTGCCCTCTGTCACTTCCGGCAACATCTCCAGCATCACAGCGTCACTGGCCGCCGGCGACGGAAGGCAGGTGATTATGATATCGCAGTCGCGCATCAATTGCCGGGGGCTCTCGGCAGACTTGGCCCCGCGTTCAACCATGGCCCGGACAATGTCCTCATTCAGGTCATAAATGCTCAGGTCAATCTTGTTTCGCAATAGGGAGCCCGAAAGCTTGCCGCCGACATTGCCCAATCCAATAAACCCAATTTTCATCAGCACGGCTCCGGAATTCAGAACAAATCAGACAATGAGAGGTTCGCACCTACTCGAACAAAATCAGACAACATTTACCCAATTCGACTGTCTGCACAATCCGCTTTCTTCCGATTATGATTTTTGAGCAGCGTCTGTCTTTTCACGAAGGAAATATGTCTTGTGCGGACCAGCGCCCTTGAGTTCAATCACACCAAGTGGCTCAAAGCTGAATTCGTCGCCAACAACCTGCTTGAACTCGTCAGTAACGTGGATTTCGCCCGGCTTGCAGCTTGATTCCATTCTCGAAGCTATGTTGACCGTAGCCCCCCACACATCATAGGCAAGGCGCCTGTCGCCGATTACACCGGCAACCACCGGCCCGATATGAATACCTGCACGCATTCCCATTTTTTCACCGGCAAGTTCTTCGCTTCCCACGCTATTGCGCATTGCCAATGCCAGTTTGGAAATGGATTCTGCACCATTTTTTTCATCACCATCCAGGCCGCCAACAGCCATATAGCTGTCGCCAATGGTCTTGATCTTGTCCACCCCATAGGTTTCGCAAAGATCGTCGAAGCGCGAAAACAAGCGATGAAGATAGTCGACAACTTCTTCTGGCGCAGCACTACCTGATGCAGGCGTGAATCCGACAAGATCCATGAATAATACCGATGCGCCTTCCAGCCGGTCGGCGATCTGCTTTTCCTTGCCGGATTTCAGCCGTATCGCAATCGATGCCGGCAGAATGGACTCCAGCAGGTTCTCCGCCCGGTCATATTCGAATTGCAGATTTTGTTCAGCCCGATCAAGTGCTGCAAGTACCGCAGCGATGACGACCGCATTCAGGACAAAGGCACTGATCATCGCCTGCAAGCCCAGGCTATCTCGAAATGCCTGGTCTTCAAGCATTACAAAGCCTTCCTCGGTGGCAAATGTCATCGAGATCATCAGCGCTGCAAAGGTCATAAAGTACAGGACAAGGAAATTCCGCCAATGCGGAAGTCCAACCAGAAAAAGGATGATTCCTGCCATGGTAAAATACACCTGCAGATTACTCGCTAGTCCAAAGGCAAAAATCACATAGCTGTGGCCGATAAGCGCAAAGGCAATCAGCACATTGACCATGAAGGTATCGCCAAATCGATGCAGCCTGTGCAGCAGCAAATAGACGATAAATGCCAGGAAATTATAGATGTTTACCGGCAGCAGAGCCTCGAAATTATGCGCCGAATTCACGATCAAGTGGATTAATGCATCCATGCTCAGGGCATAGGAGGCAATATTTGCAAAACGCTGCCGCCGCCGGATATGCGGGTCTGTGCTGACAATGCCAGCTTCGACAATGCGCTCTACCCAATCCGGCAGAGCCAACAGAATATAAGGTGCCGGAATGGATTGTTTTTCATCTGTACCTACAGTCATGGGGCTCTCCATGTCACAGCTGCACAGGGTGCGGAGCGACGATAGTTATCCGCAAAATATGAGCAATCTATACAGGACAATTCGCGCTGAAGACAGGATCAATACTGCCCATCAGGTCGAGAGAAAATGCAAGCAATTCAGGCAGGTTAGCTGGCCAATAACCGATCTGGCGAGGCTGAAACTACAATTCAATCCTCAGCCCGTCTGTGCCGACATGCAGCGGACCATTCCAGATCGCGGCAACGGCATCTTGCCAGTCGCTGCTGTCATAATCCGGATCGTCAGATGGGATGAGATGCGACAATGCCAGCTGCTTCACCTTGGCGGCAACAGCCGTATGCGCAGCATCATGTGCAAATGTGTGCGACCGCAGCCAATGCGCCATCAATTTGTCGCTGCCATTGCCCACGCGCTTCAGCAATGCCGGCAAGGCGCTTTCCAGCATCGCCTCATGGATCAGCAGGTCGGCCCCGTCGGCAAATTCTTCCAATTCCGCCAGAGGCGCCGTATCGCCTGAAAACACCACATGTTTGGTATCGGTCTTGAAAGACAGGGCAAAACAATCAACCAGCGGTGGGTGGATCGTCCGGATGGCGGAAATGGTCAATCCGTCACGCTGCCAGATTGTACCGGCATCGATAACGTGAATCGCCACCAGATCACGAAGATCAGGACGCCCCTCATCCTCGATCCGCAAATCGATATCCGCCTTCATTGACTGCAAAAAGCCTTCCCAATAGGCATCCAGACCTTCCGGGCCAAAGACGTCCACCTTCGTTTTCAGACCGGCCGTCCAGGCAGTATGTAATAGCGGTCCGAGTTCCAGGTAATGATCCGAGTGCAGATGGCTGATGAAGATCAGCGCTAGGTCCTTGAGCTGCATGCCCTGATCGACCAGACCACGGGTAACACCAAGCCCGCAATCCACGACGACCTGCTGGCCGTTCAAACAGAACAGGTTTGAAGTCGGCATGCTTGATCCCGGACGGATCGCCGGGCCACCTTTGGTGCCAAGAAGGACTACATAGTTTTCAGACATGATAATTCTCAAATAGCTGCGAATCCTGCATCAAGCGCAGAGAGGATTGTATCCACATCAGCTTCACTCAGAACCAGCGGCGGCGACAAGATAATATTTGCACCCGATACGCGGATCATAGCGCCATTCTCATAAGCGGTCTCCTGAACCTTGGCAGCAGTTCCACCATCGATCGGCGCTTTTGTCGATCGGTCAGAGACCATTTCAATTGCGGTCATCAGCCCATGCCCGCCACGCACATCGCCGATGATTTCGTATTTATCCATCAATTTGCGGCAACCCTCAAAGAGTTGCGTGCCCCTCGCAGCAGCATTCTCGGTCACATTCAGTCGAATTGTCTCGGCCAAACAGGCGAGTGCAGCCGCAGCACCGACCGGATGGCCCGAATAGGTATAGCCATGGCCAATCTTGGCAGCAGGATTGTTTTCGAAAACCTCGATCATATGTTCGCCCACCATGACCGCTCCAAACGGAAAATACCCGTTTGTAACCGCCTTGGCGGTGCACATCATGTCAGGTTTGATTCCCCACAGGCGCGCCCCGGACCAGGCACCCGTTCGTCCATAGGCGGTGATGACTTCATCGGTAATCAACAAGATCCCGTGGCGGTCGCAGATCTCGCGCACTGCCGCGGCAAAGCTCTTATGTGGTGGGATAACCCCGCCTGCCCCCAATATCGGCTCCATGATCATCGCCGCGATGGTGTTTGCGCCCTGGAAATTGATCTCATCCTCAAGAGCAGCGGCACAAAACTGCGCCAATTTTTCGGGATCAGTCTCATTGAACGGATTTCGATAGGTATAGGGTGCGGGAATGTGGTAGCAGCCGGGCATCAAGGGCTCATAGGCGGTTCGGAAATTCGCATTGCCATTGACGCTTGCTCCGCCAAAATGCGTGCCGTGATATCCCTTCTTCAGGCTCAGGAATTTTATCCGGCCGGCCTCGCCTCTCAACTTGTGATACTGGCGCGCCAGGCGCAGCGCAGTCTCAACTGAATCCGATCCACCGGAGGTAAAGAACGCCCGGCTAAGCCCGTCAGGCGCAAAAAATTGCGCAAGTTCATAAGACAGTTCAATTGCCGCATCATTGGATGAACCCCTGAAGGTGGAATAATAGGGCAGCTTCTGCAACTGATCGGCAATCGCTTGCTTCACCGGTTCGCAGGAATATCCCAGATTCACGTTCCATAGGCCGCCAACCCCATCGACAACGGAATTGCCGTCAATATCGTGAATGCGAACGCCTTCCGACCCCGTGATTATCTTTGGCGGAGTCGTCTGGCTGTCCTCCGGAGAAGTCATGGGATGCCAGAAATAGCGGGCATTGTTTTCTCTCAGAAAATTGGAATCTTTCATTAGACAGCTTTCTGTTGATCGGCATGTTCCATTGAACGCGCCCAGCATTCTTCGACCGGCACCGGAATGGCACCACCCCAATTGGTAGTGATTTCGCGACTTGCGTCGATCAGCTGCTGTTTGATGTTTATCTGGGTTTCGGGCGTTACCCGGCTTGCGACGCTTGCGACTGCAACGGTTCCGGCCAGTAAGCCTGTCTTGTCGAATACCGGCGTCGCCATCCCGTAAACGTCGAATTCCAGGCCGCGATTGGAGATGCCAAAGCCTGTCTTTCGCGCCCCGTCGATCGCCGAACTCAGCCTTTGTTTGGTATCAGCGGTATAAGGCGTGAATTGCTTCAGGTTACCATCTGTGGATTCGAGGAGATCTTCCGGACCAAATGCCAAGGCGCAGATGCCAGACGCGGTCGCATGCAGTGGCAATACCTGAATATCAATAACTGCGCGCGTGCTGTGTTTGTTCGACTGGCGTTCAAGTAGCGCATGCAGATCCGTTCCGGACAAGACGGAAGCATGGGCCGTCTCGCCGGTAGCCTCGGCAAGATTTTCCAGCGCGTGCCGGGCACCCTCCCGCCGTGGAACCGTCAGTTCTCGCATCTGCGCCAGATGCAGAACCATCGGCCCAATTCTGTATGCCCTGGTAAGCCGGTTTTTCTCAACGAAACCCGCCTCCTCCAACGCCTCCAGATAGCGATAGGTAGTAGCCTTGTCCCGTTTTGTCAGCTTGCAGAAATGCGAAAGTCCGATTTCCGGCCTGGATGCCGAAAAATACTTCAAAAGTTCCAGAGCCTTAGTCACGACCGACATGGTTTGGCTTCCAATTTTCAGACAGCTTCCAAAAAAGATTGACATAAAATGCTTAACAAAACAAGTTTTTTATGCAACAATGGTTTAATAAATAAACCGCGTAGGGAGAAGATCATGCATAAAGTCGGTAAGATAATAATTGCAGGCCTGGTCGCTGCTTGCCCGTTTTCGGGCACGGCATTTGCAGAATATCCGGAGAAGCCGGTGGAGTTTGTTGTGCCTTGGCCTCCGGGCGACCTTGAAGACGTCTTGACTCGCATGATTGCTGAGGATTTCCAGGCCGCCTATGACGTACCGACAGCGGTTGTTAACAAGCCGGGCGGCGGCGGTGGACCATTCCCGGGAGCGGTAGCGGTCGCCAATGCACCTGCCGATGGCTACACGATCGGCTCCTTCATCATTGCAATTCCGGTCGTCGGTCCGAAAATTGGCATCCCGGAGTTAAATCCCGATCCATTCGTACCACTTGGAAATTTCCTGACCTATCCCTTTGTGATAGCCGTCAGCGGTGACGCGCCCTATGAAGACATGGCGGGGCTGGTAGAATATGCCAAGGAAAATGACGTCGTGCTCGGTCATTTTGGAGCGCCGCTCGTCCCGACACAGGTGACCATGGGGCTTGCAAAGGAAATGGGCTTTTCCTTCGCCTCCGATGCGGCATTTGACGCGCTCGACTGCAACACATTGGCGTCAGGCGATGTGGATGTGATCAACACGACACTCCAGCTGATTTTGCCCTGCCTCGACAAAGTAAAAGTTCTGGCCTCGATCGGCTCTGAACGTATCCCCCTCACACCCGATACACCGACCGTGGCGGAGCTGGTTCCGGCGCTGAATGTCGCCCTCTGGAACGGTCTGTTCGTGCACAAGGACACCCCTCAGGATGTACGCGACAAGATCATAGCCGTCGCGGAAAAAACCGTAATGTCGGATCGTGCCCAGAAGCTTGCTTCTGAAACAGGCGCGGCCGTCTATTGGAAAAGCGCTGATGATGTAACCAGCTTGATTCAGTCAGATATCGAGACACTCGCCCACATCGATAAAGTCTTGGGCAACTGATCGGCTGACCGGTCTTGGCGGGCTACCGACTTGGCCCGCCAATCCGGCACGGGAGGAGGAAAACCATGTCGCGAGTAAAAACGCTGCAGGCGCTGTTCAAGCGGTATCGTCGGCCTGGTGATCTCGTATTTGCCTGGTTGTTCCTGGCAATCTCGGTACTTCTTCTCTCGCAGCTTTGGGATCAGGCCGCATATAAGGCCGGCGGCAAGCTGTTTGCTCAACCGAGGTTCTGGCCGGCAGTTTCTCTGTCTTTGATGACCCTGTTTGCCGCCTTGCACCTATACGGATCTGCCATCTCTGAACGCCTGGACGGGCGCTGGAAAGAGGTCGCACTTTGGATCAGCGCATTGGAATTTGCCGCCTGGTTCGTCGCCTATGCCTTTGTCGTTCCCTATATCGGATATCTACCGGCCACCTTGATATTTGCAGTCCTCCTGACCCTGCGTGCAGGGTATCGCAGCCGCACCGCCCTGACCGGGGCGGCGGCGGCTGCAATTGTGATTGTGCTGCTCTTCAAATCGTTCCTGCAGGTCAAACTGCCTGCCGGGAAAATCTATGACACATTGCCCGATGGCATTCGTCAAATAATGCTAACCTATTTCTGAGCGGAGCCTGCCATGGAAAATTTACTGGCCGGAGCAATGATGCTGGCCCGGTGGGATGTTCTGCTGGCACTGTTAGTTGGATCCATTGGTGGCGTCATCATCGGCGCAATTCCCGGGGTAGGTCCTGCAGTGGCGATCGCAATATTACTGCCAGCCACCTTTGCACTCGATCCGATTGTCGGCCTGACAATGCTACTGGGAATTTACGGCTCCTCGATGTATGGCGGCGCAATACCTGCTGTACTTATCAATACCCCAGGCACGGCAGTAAACGCACTGACATCCTATGACGGCTATCCGCTCACCCAACGCGGTGAAGCCCATCGCGCAGTTTCGCTTGCCTACAGCGCATCTTTCTGGGGTGGAATTTTCGGCATTCTCTGCCTGATCCTGTTGTCCCCGGTCCTTGCCCTGATCGCACCGATGTTCGGTAGCCGGGAGATATTTCTGGCAGCACTATTGGGCATTATTCTAGTCATTCTTGCCCATCGCGGACAGATTTTTGCCGCCGGCATGCTGGCAATGCTCGGTATATTTCTGCAGACCATTGGCCTGGACGCAGTTACCTATACCCAACGCTATACATTCGGGCTGACGTTTCTCTCCTCCGGCATAAACCTCATCGTGGTCGTCTTGGGCCTCTTCGCATTGAGCCAGGCATTCTTTTTGCTGACCAATCCGGATGAAAGCCCGGATGCAAAACCGGTCAGCGGAAAACTCACCGCCGGCTTCAGGGAATTGTTGAAGCACAAGCGCGTAGCAACGGTCGCCTCGAGCTTTGGTGTCATCCTCGGCATGATCCCGGGAACCGGCGAATTCACCGCACAATTCATGAGCTACACTTATGCGCAGAAGACCTCCAAGACTCCGAATTCATTTGGCAAGGGTTCGCCCGAGGGACTAATCGCATCGGAAGCGGCAAACAACGCGGTTCCGGCAGCCGCAATGATCCCCCTTCTGGCACTGGGAATTCCGGGTGAGGCCCTGACGGCGATGATGTTGTCCGTTTTCTACGTGCACAATGTCATTCCCGGACCGCAACTGTTCCAGAACGATATTGACCTGGTCTACGGACTTTATCTGGCGCTGATACTGCTCAACGTCATCGTGTTCTGCTTCCTCCTGTTCTCGACAAACCTGATGACCAAGATAATCCGGGTCCCGACACGTTTTCTCGGCGTGTTGATTCTCATCCTGTCTTTTGTCGGTGTCTATTCGCTGCGCAATTCCTTGACGGACTGCATGATCGCTGCGGGTTTCGGCATATTGGGGCTTATTCTCAAACGCCTGAATCTACCCATAGTCCCGATCATTCTGGGCATGGTCCTGGGCGGCATCATGGAGGTCAAGCTGCGCTCGGCCCTACCCCGCCTGAAGACGCCGCTTGACATGATCGACCGTCCGATTTCATTCATCCTCTTCGTCCTGATCCTGCTGGTTCTGGTGATGCATGTGCGTACCCTGATCAAGGAATATAAAGCGCACCTGCCCGAGGAAGATCATGAAATTCACGATACCCAATTACGGTGAGTGTCATGGAACAGCTTAATATCGACGCGCTCAGGGTAAAACCCGTCTCCCCTCAATCGCATTTGATTGATGGCCAATACCTTTCAGCATCTGACAGCGGGCAGATGAAGGTGCTGTCACCAATTGATGGCAAGGTTCTGACAACGGTGGCTAAAGGAACCGCCGAGGATATGAACGCGGCAATCACCGCCGCCCGTTCGGCATTTGACGACAAGCGCTGGGCTGGCCAACCGCCCGCAGCCCGCAAGAAGATTCTTACAAAATGGGCCGAGCTGATCGAAACAAATGCACTTGAACTGGCCGTATTGGGCGTGCGCGATAACGGTACCGAAATCAATATGGCAATCAAGGCGGAACCCGGTTCTGCCGCCGGAACCATCCGATACTACGCAGAAGCACTCGATAAGGTCTATGGCGAAATCGCTCCGACCCCGGGTGACGTCCTGGGACTGATCCACAAGGAACCAGTCGGGGTTGTCGGTGCGATAATACCCTGGAATTTTCCCTTGATGATCGGCGCATGGAAATTGGGGCCCGCCTTGGCAACCGGCAATTCGGTCGTGCTGAAGCCGGCTGAAACGGCATCGCTATCCCTGATCCGGATGGCGGAACTTGCCCATGAAGCAGGTCTGCCACCGGGCGTTTTGAATGTCGTAACCGGCGAAGGCGCCGTAGTTGGCGAGACAATGGGTCTGTCCAGGGATGTGGATGTGCTCGTCTTCACCGGTTCCGGTGCGACAGGGCGGCGCCTCTTGGAATATTCCGCCAGATCGAACCTGAAACGGGTCTATCTGGAACTGGGCGGCAAATCTCCCAACATTGTTTTCGGTGATGCCCCCGATCTGGAACTGGCTGCCAAGACCGTCGCCATGGGAATTTTTCGCAATTCCGGTCAGGTTTGCGTCGCCGGTTCCCGACTTCTGGTTGAATCTTCCATCCACGATGAGTTTGTCGCAGCTGTCGGCAAGGCCGCCGAGCGTCTGCGGGTAGGCGATCCGTTGGATCTGAATTCCGATATTGGCGCGGTAAATTCCGAGCGGCAATTGATGCAAAATCTCGGCTTTGTCGACAAGGCAAGAGTAGAGGGCGGCGAAATCACTACCGGAGGAACACGCATTCTCGAAGAGACTGGCGGCTATTACATGGCACCGACAATTGTCACAGGTGTAACGCCGGACGCAACGATCGCACAGCAGGAAGTCTTCGGCCCGGTCTTGACCGTCACCGCCTTTGACGATGAGGCTGAAGCGGTCCGCCTCGCCAATTCGACGGTATATGGACTTGCTGGCGGAGTATGGACATCAAACCTCTCGCTAGCCCATCGAATGATACGCGAAGTCCGTACTGGCGTCATGCATGTAAATACCTATGGCGGCGCTGACGGCACTGTTCCATTGGGCGGTGTGGGACAGTCCGGGAACGGGCATGACAAGTCCCTGCATGCGCTTGAGAAATACATCAATCTGAAGACAGCCTGGATCAAGCTTTAAGTCCAGCCGGGAGGGAAGCATCATGTCGGAAAAAACCATCCTCGTGGTCGGAACCTATGACACCAAGGATGACGAGCTGGAATTCATCGCGCAGATCATTCGCGATCAGGGCGGCAAAGTAATCACGATGGACGTCTCTGTATTAGGCGACCCGTCGGAGCCAACTGACTATTCAAAACATGATGTCGCAAAAGAAGGCGGAAGCACCATCCAGGCTGCAATTGATTCCGGGGACGAAAACCACGCCATGCAGATCATGGCCACCGGCGCATCCGCTCTTGCCGCAAGACTGTTTTCCGAAGGCGTATTTGATGGCGTGATTTTGCTTGGCGGTACCATGGGTACCGATCTCGCACTCGATGTCTGCACGGCACTGCCCCTGGGCGTACCGAAATACATCGTTTCAACGGTTTCCTTCTCCCCCTTGATCGAGGCAGGCAGGCTGGCGGCTGACACGCAGATGATCCTGTGGGCAGGTGGCCTTTATGGGTTGAACTCGGTTTGCAAGGCTTCGCTCAGCCAGGCTGCCGGCGCGGTATTGGGAGCAGCACGCGCGGTAAAGCCGGTCGATCAAAAAAAGCCGCTGATCGGCATGACATCCCTCGGCAAGTCTGCCCTCAAATACATGGTTCCCCTAAAGCCGGCCCTCGAGGAGCGAGGATATGAAGTGGCCGTTTTCCACGCAACGGGCATGGGCGGACGGGCTTTCGAGAACCTGGCTTCGCAAGGAGCCTTTGCCTGCGTGTTTGACTTCTGCACACAGGAATTGGGAAATCATGTTCACGGCTCGAACATCTCGGCAGGTCCGGGGAGACTGACGAGTGCCGGCCTGAACGGTACTCCACAGCTGGTTTCGCCGGGATGTTATGACCTGGTCGATGTGGTCGGCTGGCAGGCGCTTCCGGACAAATGGTCAGAGCATGGAAAGCACGCGCATAACCGGCTCCTGACCTCCATTTTGCTAAATAGCGAGGAGCGAAAAGCCGTCGCTGGCGCTCACAACGAGCAACTGGCAAAAGCAAAAGGACCAGTCGCCGTCCTGCTGCCCATGCACGGCCTGGGGGAATGGGATCGGCCCGGCGGGCCATTGCGCGATGACGAGGGATTGAAGACGTTTCTTGACGCAATGGAGTCGGGTCTACCCGGCAATGTCGATAAACACGTGATTGACGGGCATATCAACGACGCAATATTTGCCGAAACCGCACTGTCGATATTCGACAATTGGTGTTCATCCGGCGTCATCAAACAGTAGCTTTCGCCCGATAACTTATTGACTTTAATCGCTATTATTCGGATCCAGTAGGGCAAGCAGATCAAGCAATTGTTCATAATTCGCTTCGCCAATCGACAATTTGAAGCCCTCTACAATCTGCACGGCATGGTCAACATTATCATCAATAATCTTCTGCCCGGCATCGGCAATCTCGATCACCTGTCGACGGCGGTCGGTCTTGTCCTGCACCTGGCTGATCAGCCCTCTCTTGCGCATCGACTGTGCTATACGGGTAAGGCTGGGAAAAAGCAGGCTCGCGCGATCCGCAAGCGTCGAAGCATCAAGTGGCCCGTGTTCATCGAGCACTCTCAACACCCGCCATTGCTGCTCGGAAATTCCGGTCTCCGACAGCATTTCCCGGATCGGGATCATTACGCCCTCTCGGGCGCGAATTAGGGCGATCGGCAGTGATCTTGTTGTTGGAGGCAGTTTATTTTTCATCTTGCGCTTTTCAGCCTGTCGGTATGTCTCGTCAACAGCGGAATCTTGTCCCCTGTTGCCAATTTAAACTTGACATAACAAGCATTATTTAATTAACATAGCAATATTTAACATGTTAAGGATTTTTGATGCCGCACTTCCATATCGATTATTCGGCTAACCTGGAAGATGTGATTGACATTAGCGCATTTTGTGAGGCGGTCCGTAAGGAAGCCGCAGGAATTGAAGCATTTCCGCTTGCCGGTATTCGGGTTCGCGCTACACGCGTCGACCATTACGCGATCGCCGACGGTAATCCTGAGCATGGATTTGTGGATATTTCAGTCCGCCTGAGAGAGGGGCGCGAGGATGAAATCAAGCACGAAGCCATCTCTCGTATTTTCGAGGCCGCAAAGACATTTCTTGCACCTGCAATGGAAACCCGCTCAATCGCACTCTCGGCGGAAATGCGCGATATCAACGCCGTATTTTCTCCCAAGCACAGCACCATCAGAGACCACCTGAAGGATAGTGAATGACTGCACTGGAACAAAACAAAAAGAAACTGGGCAGCTATCTGTCACGCTTTGAAAAAGCCGGCGTAATGAATAGGATTGATGGTCAGGACCGCGACGGTTCAGCCGGCAAGTTCGAAAACATTTCTCCCGTCGACAAAAGCGTCATCTGCAAGGTGGCCCGAGGTGATGCATCCGATATCGACGCAGCAGCGCAGGCCGCCGCAAAAGCCTTTGCGACCTGGCGTGATATGCCGGCGGTGCAAAGACGGGAAATTCTGATCAAGGTCGCCGAACAGATCGAAGCCCGCGCCGAGGAAATCGCCCTGTGCGAATGCTGGGACACCGGCCAGACCATGCGCTTCATGTCAAAGGCGGCGTTGCGCGGAGCAGAAAACTTTCGCTATTTTGCAGATCAGGTTGTCCAGGCCAGGGACGGGCAACATCTGAAATCGCCGACGCTGATGAACGTCACCACGCGTGTACCAATTGGACCAGTCGGTGTGATTACGCCATGGAACACACCGTTCATGCTGTCGACCTGGAAGATTGCACCCGCACTGGCAGCCGGATGTACCGTCGTTCACAAGCCGGCAGAAGCCTCACCATTGACGGCGCGTCTCCTGGTTGAAATCGCCGAAGAGGCAGGCCTTCCGCCCGGCGTACTTAACACCGTAAACGGATTTGGTGATGAAGCTGGCAAGGCTTTGACCGAACACCCGGCAATAAAGGCGATCGCCTTTGTCGGCGAAAGCCGCACCGGTTCGATCATAACCAAGCAGGGCGCCGATACACTCAAGCGAATGCATCTCGAACTGGGCGGCAAGAACCCGGTGATCGTCTTTGACGATGCCGACCTTGAGCGCGCACTCGATGCGGTCATCTTCATGATCTACTCGATCAATGGCGAGCGCTGTACTTCCTCCTCGCGCCTTCTGGTTCAGGATACAATCCGCAAGGAATTCGAGGCCAGGCTTGTGGAACGCGTCAACAAGATCAAGGTCGGCCACCCGCTCGACCCGGAGACCGAGATCGGACCTTTGGTGACCGAGGAACACTACAACAAGGTCACCAGCTATTTCGACATTGCAGACCAGGATGGTGCGACCATTGCTGCTGGCGGCATCAAGATTGGCAACGAAGGTTATTTCGTACGCCCGACCCTGTTCACGGATGCCAACAATCAGATGCGAATTGCCCGCGAAGAGATTTTCGGCCCGGTCCTGACCTCAATTCCGTTCTCGACCGAGGAAGAAGCGCTCAACATCGCCAACGACACGCCCTACGGCCTGACTGGTTATGTCTGGACCAATGACCTGACACGCGCCCTGCGCTTCACCGACAGGCTGGAAGCCGGGATGATCTGGGTGAATTCTGAAAATGTACGCCATCTCCCGACACCCTTCGGCGGCGTCAAGGCCAGCGGTATCGGCAGGGATGGCGGCGACTGGTCGTTTGAATTCTACATGGAGCAGAAGAACATCGCTTTTGCCACAGGTCAGCACAAGATTACGCAACTAGGAACTTAAGGGGGAAAGATCATGGGTGAGATCGTACTCGCTGCAAAATGCACGCATGTACCAACAATGCTGATGTCCGAGCAGGAAGGCCCGGTCAAGGGAAAGCGTCAAGGCGCCATTGAGGGCCATTATGAAATTGCCCGACGCGCCAAGGAGCTGGGAGCCGACACGGTGGTAATTTGCGATACCCACTGGGTCATCAATGCCGGATTTCACATCAACGCCAACAAGCGTTTCGAGGGTTTGTTCACTTCAAATGAATTCCCGCAATTCATTCGGAACCTCGAATACGACTATCAGGGCAATCCGGAACTGGGCGATGCGATCGCAAAGACAGCCAGCGATATGGGCGTGTATACGCTGTCGCATCATCTCGAGAGCCTTGAACTCGAATATGGTTCTCTCGTACCGATGCGCTTCATGAGCCGCCAGCACGACATGAAAGTCGTTTCAATCGCAGCCTGGTGCACCGTGCACAGCCATGATGAAAGCCGGATCGTCGGAGAAGCCATCCGTGCTGCTGTCGAAGCCAGTGATAACAAGGTACTGCTTGTCGCGTCCGGTTCGCTGTCCCACAAGATCTGGCCCAACAAGGACTATGCCGCCAACAACGGAACCTTTACGATAAGCAGTGAATTCAACCGGCAGATGGACCTGCACGTATTGGAAATGTGGAAGAAAGGCGATCATGCAACCTTCCTCAAAATGCTGCCCGAATATGCCGAATTCTGCTGCGGTGAAGGCTCCATGCATGATACTGCCATGCTCTATGGTGCCCTTGGCTGGGACGACTATGACGGCGAATGCGAAGTCGTGACCGAGTACTTTCCGAGTTCGGGCACGGGGCAGACCAATGTGATCTTCCCGGTCCAGTAGGAGAAGCTTATGCCTGTTCCCGCGCCGAATCTTTACCCGGACTTCAACACAATTCGCCTGTCACATGTGTGTCTGAACGTCAGCGATCTTGAGGCTTCTTCGAAGTTCTATTCAGAGATTTTGGGGCTCCAGATCACGGATGAAACCGACACGCATATCTATCTGCGGGCGATGGAAGAACGCGGCCATCATTGTGTGATCCTGCAGAAATCCGATCAGCCCGGCACGGTCGAGGTGATGGGTTTCAAGACATTCGACGAAGATGATCTCGATCGCGCTGAGAACTATTTCAAGGCAAAGGGCCGGCCGACAGAATGGGTGGAGCGGCCTTACCAGGGCCGCACCCTGCTGACATCCGACAATATTGGCATACCCTTGGAATTCTATCACAAGATGGACCGGCTGAAGCCGATCCATCAGGAATACTCGTTATACCGCGGTGTCAAACCGCTGCGCATTGATCACTTCAATTGTTTCTCTTATGACGTCGATGCTTCCGCCGAGTTCTACAGCGATTTCGGTTTCCGGGTGACGGAATATACAGAGGATGAAGCAAGCAAGAAGCTTTGGGCAGCATGGTTGCACCGCAAGGGCGGGGTCCACGACATGGCCTTCACCAACGGCACCGGTCCACGAATGCACCATGTTGCATTTTGGGTGCCTACGCCATTGAACATTATTGATTTGCTCGATCTGATGGCCACCACCGGCTATGTCGACAACATCGAACGCGGACCGGGTCGCCACGGAATTTCCAATGCGTTCTTCCTGTATATTCTCGATCCTGATGGCCACCGCATCGAAATCTACTGCTCTGACTATCAGACGGTCGATCCCGATCACGAGCCAATTAAATGGGACCTCAAGGACCCGCAAAGACAGACCCTTTGGGGTGCACCCGCGCCACGCAGCTGGTTTGAACACGGTACGAAATTTGTCGGCGTGAAAACCAAGGATTCGGAAATCGAGTCCAGCCCGATCATCGCACCATAGGTGGGCCGATGGACTGGAACGACTTCTCCCATTGGGGAAAACACATTTCGGATTGGGCGGCGCAATATCACAAGACGATTGCCGACCGTCCCGTCAGGGCGCAGACTCGACCTGGCGAGATCAGTGCGCAATTGCCGGAACGCCCCCCAGAATCTGCTGAGCCAATGGAGGAGATTTTAGGGGATTTCGAGCAGATCGTCATGCCCGGCATGACCCATTGGCAGCACCCCCGCTTTTTCGCCTATTTTTCGGCAAATGCAGCCCCACCCTCCATGCTGGCAGACATGTTGGTCACGACCATCGCGGCACAATGCATGTTGTGGCAGACCTCGCCTGCCGCAACCGAACTCGAAATTGTCATGGTTGACTGGTTGAGACAGGCGCTCGGTCTGACTGATAAATATACCGGGGTCATCCAGGATAGCGCATCTTCGGCGACCCTTTCGGCTGTGCTGACCATGCGGGAACTTGCCACAGGGTTTACAGGAAACCGCGAAGGATTGGCGGGTAAGGGCAACTTGCGAATTTACTGTTCGGATCAGGTTCACTCCTCAATTGACCGTGCCTGCTGGATAGCTGGGATCGGTCAGGACAATCTAGTCAAGATCGCTTCATCCGGACCTCGAAAAGCGATTGATGTAGAAGCGCTGCGAAAGGCGATTGTTGACGACAAGGCAGCCGGCCATGTTCCGGCGGGTATCATCGCGGTTACCGGCGGCACCGGAATTGGCGCCAGCGATGAACTTGCACCAGTGCTGCAGATTGCCAGGGACCACGATCTCTACACCCATCTGGACGCCGCATGGGCCGGTTCAGCCATGATTTGTCCGGAATTCCGTGAGGAATTCTGGGCAGGCGTGGACGGCTTCGACAGCATCGTCTTCAATCCGCACAAATGGTTGGGCGCGCAATTTGATTGCTCAGTGCAATTCCTTGCCGACCCGACCGCGCAACTGAACACCCTCAAGATCGAACCGGAATATCTGAAGACCACAGGCGAAGCGGTTACCAATTTTTCTGAATGGACAATTCCGTTGGGCCGCCGTTTCCGTGCCTTGAAGATCTGGTTCCTGATCCGGTCCTATGGACTCGAAGGTCTCCGGTCGCGCATTCGCAATCATGTCGCCTGGGCGCATGAAGCCTGTGACGCCATCCGGGCGCTTGACGGTTTCGAGATCGTCACAGAGCCGATCCTGAGCCTCTTCTCCTTCCGCTGTCCCGGCGATGACGAAGCGCAACAACGACTGGTCGATGCACTGAACGATGACGGGCGGATATATCTGACCCAGGGCGCGTTCGAAGGACAAAAGATCATCCGGTTCCAGGTGGGCCAATTCGACACAACCAGGGAAGATGTGATGATGGCGCCGGAAATCATCCAGGAAGTTTGGAAGAAGAATTCATGAATTTTGCAACCTATACGGCTGATGGGCAGACATTTTATGGCGCTGTAACAGATCAGGGCATGATCGCGCTTAGCCCGCATCTACCGCAATGGCCGACCTTGCTTGATGTGGTGCAGGCCGGAAAATTGGGTGAGCTCGAATCCGTCGCAGCCGGCAAGCCGGTTACACACGCGGATTTCCAGTATGAAATGGTGATGCCGAACGCACCGCGTATCCTTTGTGTCGGAGTAAACTTTCCCGACCGTAATGCCGAATACAAGGATGGCAGCGCACAGCCGGAATACATGTCGCTCTTTCCTCGTTTCGCCAGCGGCTTTACCGGCCACGAACGCAATCTGGTTCGCCCCCCCGAAAGCCATACGCTCGATTACGAAGGAGAGGTCGCGATCGTCATCGGCAAACCTGGCCGCCGCATCAATCCTGATGATGCCTACGAACATATTGCTGCACTGACGCTTTGCAATGAAGGCACCATTCGCGAATGGGTCCGCCACGCCAAGTTTAATGTCACCCAGGGCAAGAACTGGGACAATTCCGGCGCTATCGGTCCCTGGCTGGTCCCCTTCACCGATCCGGCGCAGATCGAAGAAGCCCGTATCCTGACCCGCGTCAACGGAGAAACGCGGCAGGATGATTACCTGCATCGCATGATGTTCCCGATCACCGAAGAGATCGCCTACATCTCAACCTTCATGACGCTTCAGCCCGGAGACATAATCGTGACCGGAACGCCGACCGGTGCCGGAGCAAGATTTGACCCGCCGCGTTTTCTCAAACCGGGCGATGTGGTCGAGGTGGAAGTCGAAGGCATCGGCATCCTTAGAAACGGCGTGGAAGACGAAGCGCCATGACCCCTGAAGACCACACCCGCGCTGCTACCGATCTGCTGGTTGCCGAGGAAACCCGGCAGCAGATCGGCTTGCTTTCCCTGCGCCACCCGGAAATGGACATGGACGATGCCTATGCCATCCAGCGCGCCATCTACAAGCAAAAGCGGGAACAGGGTCTGGACGTCATCGGCTGGAAAATCGGTCTGACATCGAAAGCGATGCAATATGCACTGAACATCGATATCCCGGACAGCGGCATCCTGTTCGACAACATGCTGTTTTCCAACGATGCGACCGTGCCAGTGGGACGGTTCATCCAGCCGCGGATCGAGGCGGAGATCGCGTTCATCATGAAGACTGCCCTGGATGGAGAAGAGATAACGCGGGACGACGTCCTGGCCGCGACCGAATACGTTGCACCCTCGATCGAAATCCTCGATACAAGGATCAAGCGCGTCGATCCAGCCAGCGGGAATCAGCGCAACGTCTTTGATACGATCAGCGATAATGCTGCAAATGCCGGAATTGTCCTCGGGAAGGAACGGCATGCCCCCGATGCGTTTGATCTGCGCTGGGTCGGAGCCTTGACGTTCCGCAATGACGAGATCGAGGAAACCGGGCTCGGAGCTGGCGTTCTCAACGATCCGGTTGAGAGCGTTGTTTGGCTGGCCCGTCGCATGGCCCAATATGGCCAGAGAATTGAACCCGGACATATCATCCTGTCCGGCAGTTTTATCCGGCCGGTCGAGTGCCCCTCCGGCACCCGGATTCATGCCGATTTCGGCAGTTTTGGCAGCGTAGATATTTCATTTGACTAAGGAGGCTCCTTTGCCGGCACCGCATAACCCCTTCAAGGCCGCGATAAAGCGCGGCGAACTGCAATTGGGTTGCTGGCTCGGCCTGGCAGAACCCTATGTCGCGGAAATCAGCGCCAGCGCCGGATTCGACTGGCTGCTGATTGACGCTGAACATGCCCCCAATGACCTCAGATCGATCATTGCGCAAATGCAGGTGATCGCGGCTTCAACCAGCCATTCCGTCGTCCGGCCCCCGATCGGGGAGACCTGGATCATCAAGCGCCTGCTGGATGCAGGAGCACAAACCATTCTGGTGCCCATGGTCGAAAGCGCCGAGCAGGCACAAGCGCTGGTCGATGCGATCACCTATCCCCCTCACGGCGTTCGCGGTGTCGGATCAGCGCTGGTAAGGGCATCCGGATTCGCTGCCATTCCGGACTATCTGCAGACCGCCCGTGATGAAATCTGCCTGCTGGTTCAGGTGGAAAATCGCAAGGGGCTGGAGGCCCTGGACGATATACTGAAAGTCGACGGCATAGATGGCGTGTTCATCGGTCCTTCCGACCTTGCGGCCGATCTGGGCTTCATCGGCAAGGCGGGCGCCCCGGAAGTCCGGCAGGCCGTTCTGGATGCAATGGGCAAGATCGTAGCCGCGGGCAAGGCAGCGGGTATCTTGACCCTGGATCAGAAATTGCAATCAGACAGCCTGGAAGCGGGCGCGACATTCATCGCCACCAATATCGATGTGACCTTGTTTGCCCGCAGCATTCGTGAAGCAGCGATTTCGGCAAGGGAACACCTTAAAAAATAACCAGAGCGCTATCCGGCCTCTATTGGGCTACACGCCCAGTTTACCGTATCAACAGAAGCAAGACGCGCGAATCGAACAAGCTCCGCCTCCAGTTTCGCGGCACGATTCTCAGTCCATTTGACTTTCGGTTCCTGCCAGACATTCATAACGTTCAGCTGTCCCTCTGATCGATCCGCCTTCACCTCGATCCGCCCGACAAAACGGTTCCCCTCCAGGATTGGATAGACATAATATCCCCATACGCGTTTGGCGGCGGGAACAAACATCTCGACGCGATAGTCAAAGCCGAACAATCGCGACAGCCGGGTCCGGTTCCGGATAACCGGATCAAACGGGTTCAAGATCCGCAGGCGCGATGTCGGCTCAACAGCTTGTTCAATCCGTTCCTCGATATCAGGCGGAGCAAGGGCACCGAGCAAATTACCGTCGGCGGTCTCAACTTCGACCGGGACGAGCGACCAGCTTGAATTTTCAGCCCAGGCCTTCACTTCCGCGAGATCCACGGCATCCCAGAATCTTTGTACTTCTCCCAGCGATCCGAATCCCAGGCGATCAAGCGCCGACCGGCACAGCCAGTCGACCTGCACTTCATCCTCATGTTCCTTAACGCGCACATCTTCCGGAAAAACACGCTCTGCAAGATCATAATATTTGGTGAAATTCTTCCGGTGACAGGTTGCCAATTCACCTGAATACCAGAGATAGTCCAGCGCCAGCTTGTGTGGCGGTCTGGCCCACATTTCTTTTTCGCCCTCAATCTTGGTGTCAAAAGCGTGGGTTGAAAGCGGGCCTTCCTGCCTGATGCGATCCATGATTTGCGCACATCCTTGATCGTCAAGCCTGCTTGAATACCAATCCGAACGTTCGATCATCTCCTTCTTGCGCCGAAACTGGCGTTTCCACATCGGCAGATATTCCATCGGCAAGACCGACGCATCATGGGTGAAGTGCTCAAACAGCGCGCGGTCTTTCGTCATCACCTTGTCGAGCAGATGTTCGCGATAATTCTGGTTCCGGCTCCACAAAATATGATGATGGGCGCGTGACACGACCTGGATTGTATCAAGCTGGACAAAACCGAGCTTGCGGACAATCGACATCACGTCCAGCCGGCCGGTCGGCGTTGCGATCAGCCCCTGGGCTGACAGCCATAACTTCCGCGCATCGCGATTACTGATCCTAAGCGGCGTCAAAATAGACTATCCTGTTCGGCGGTCGAAAATTCTTGCTTTGAGGTTTATCATTCCGAAATTCAATTCAACATGATTCTGCGGGAATTTTAACAATGAATGCAGAACAACAAAGAGATTTCTCTATGCTCCTTTCCGGCCTTGCGGATGCCTTCAGGCAAGAAGATCGAAAGGGTGGAATTGAAGCAGCTACTGCATTGTCGAAAGCTGACATTTCCGGCTATCGCAGTATGACTTCGGATAAGGACCCTTCCCGGCTATTGGCCAAGATCAGCGAGTTGGACAATTGCCAGCCAATGATGAAACTGGTCGCCAAATGCCAGTCCTTGCTGGCTTGGACCTGTTGGGAAGGCAGCGGCCTGGAAAGCGAAATATCCAGCAAATTGTTCACGACAGAACTTGTCGGACCGGATGGACACATACCCGCAGAAAACGTACGTATCGGCTTGCTCGCATCCGAATCCTGGACCGACTACCCGGTATCGAACCATTCCGGCGAGGAAACCTATTTCGTAATCGCTGGTGTGGCTGAATGGACAGTCGGCAAGTCGGATTACGCACCACGGCAACCCGGCGAATTCGTACATCATCCGGCTTGGGAATTGCACGGGCGCAGAACCCTGGATGAACCATTCCTGGGAGCCTGGCGCTGGAGCGGTGATCTCGATCTTTCAAGCTTCTCGGTCGCGCGATCATGACGAAACCTGAGATCATCACCTATGATGCCACCTACAGGCAGCAGGTCATCGACCTTAGCATTGAAGCTTGGGCACCGGTAATCCCTAAAACCGAGCGTGAAGTTCCAGGCTTTGTTTTTGAAGCCTTTTATCCCGATGGCTGGCAGCGGAGGCACACCAAGGATGTCGCCGACCTGCTGGACCAGGAACCGGAAAACATCTGGCTGGCTATGTCAGGAGAGAAATTGGCCGGATTCATCGGTCTGCGTAACCATCCTGAAGATCAGATGGGCGAGATTTATATTATTGCGGTGGCTCCGTCACACCAGCGACAAGGTATTGGTCGACACTTGATGGGATTTGCAGGGGATTTATTTCGCGATCGGGGCATGAAAATGATGATGGTCGAGACCATTGGCGACGGAGGCCATGCACCGGCACGCCGCTCGTATGAAGCGTTCGGATTTCAACCCTGGCCCGTCGCTCGATATTTCAAGAAACTCTGATGCCAATTCTAAAAGACAACAATCATTCCAGACCCAAACCTCGAAAGCAGTCAGGACGCCTAATGACAAATTTCAAAATCATCAAACTTGCATGCGCGGGCCTTGCCACTTTGGCTTTGTTCACCTCGGCTGTAATCGCTGCATCGCCAAATATCCAAACGCCATCACCGGTAATCTATCTAGCGGACAACCTTGATGAAAAGGATCAATTGGGCTGGTGCATCGATACGCTGGGACGCGGTTTCGCCGAGGAACTGCAGGCCCATTCCTGCAAGCCGAACGGTGGTGACGTCCAGTTTTCCATTGATGCCACCAGCCAGCAAATCCGTTCCGTGGAGTTTAACGGCAAATGCATGACCCTGAGCGCACCGGAAAACGAGGCTGTCCCCTTCGGATTGAAGGACTGCGCCGCGGACGAACCTTCTCAAAGATATGTCTATGATCAGGCTACGATGCAGATCCGCTTTGCCGGTGATGAGACAAAATGCGTCTCGGTGGCAACTCAAAGCCGCAGCGCGGGTCCATTCATGTCGCGGGATCTGAAGCTGACACCTTGTGCGGATACCGATGAAATCTTGATGAAGTGGATCGTCCGCGAATAACTAATCGATACAGATGTTAGCGGCCATCTTTCCGAAGAATCATTTGCATCAGCCCTATTGGAATTGCGGTTCATATCGGTGAACCGGCATGCGAGACATCATGATGAAGTTATTTTCCATCCTGCGCACAACCAGCTTTTTGCTGGTTTTGTCAGTTTCCTTGCTGACGACAACAATTAGCTTGGGCGTTTGGGCAATCTCCCTGACAGCGCAGGTGACCGCGGTTACCGCAAGCGCTGCTGCGGCTGCCATCGCAAATCGAAAGGCAATTGCTGCGGCAATCATGCGCACCAAGGCCAAGGCGCGGCTACGTCGGGTGATGGTTGCGGTCCCGATCGCCGGACTGGCAGCCGCCGCCATCTTTGAACACCAGGACTATCTGGAGTGGAAGGAGGAAAACCCGGAAGGTGACCCGGAAACCTATGGCTGCGAGGTCAGTGCATTGTCAGCGGAAATCGTCGATGATGTATTGCAGGATCTACCCGAGAATATCCGGCCATCTCGCGATCTGGTTCTATCGCAAGTACCCGAATGCGAAGTAGTCACTGAATAATGCTGGCCCGGTATCGGCAACTATTCTACGCTCGTCATTTCCATTTGATCCGGGAGGAACAGGATGACGGAGCCAAAACCTGACCAGATTATGCAAATCGCAATCGGCTATGGAGTTTCAAAGGCCCTGCTTTCTGCTGTTGGTCTGGGACTTTTCACCCATCTTGCCAACAGCCCCATGACGCTGGACGACATTGTCAGTAAGTACGGCTTGCAGGAACGGCCGGCCATGGATTGGCTCGACATGCTGGTCTCGGTCGGACTGCTTGATCGCAAGAGCAACGGTAAATCGGCACAATATGAAAACACCGATGCGACCGCGGCTTATCTGGATGAAAACAAACCCGGTTACATCGGCGGAATAATCGAACTGTGGGACCTGCGCAATTATCGGTTCTGGTCGGACCTCACCGAAGCCTTGCAGACCGGCGAGGCACAGAACGAAACCAAAAACTCCGATGCGTCGTTCTTTGAAACGCTTTATTCCGAAACTGCCCGGCTGGAAGCGTTTATGGATGCGATGAATGGTTCATCGATCCGGAACTTCGAGACTTTTGCCAAGAAGTTTCCCTTTGGAAACTATTCTACCCTCTGTGATATCGGCGGCGCAGACGCCTTGTTGACGCGCAATGTTGCGGCAGTTCATCCCCATCTTCGCTGCAAAAGTTTTGACCTTCCTTCTGTGACCGAAATTGCTGCACGCAAGATCGAAGCAGCCGGACTATCAGATCGGATCGAGGCTGTTTCAGGTGACTTTTTTTCCGACGCACTTCCAAAGGCAGACGTGATCACCATGGGAATGATCCTGCATGACTGGAATCTCGAGAAAAAGAAGCAGCTTGTTCAAAAGGCCTATGAAGCGCTGCCTGAAGGCGGCGCCTTTGTCGCGATCGAGGCACTTATCGATGATGATCGGCGAACCAATACCTTTGGCCTGTTTATGTCGCTTACCATGCTGATGGAATTTGGTGACGCGTTCGATTTCACTAACGCCGAATTCGTCGAATGGTGCAAGGAGGCTGGATTCAGCCGCTTCGAACTGATCCCGCTCGAAGGCCCGTCCAGCGCTGCGGTCGCATACAAGTAACACCGTATCCGGCCCGGAAACCAGGCAGGAACTGATCTTTGTGCAAAAAACTACAGCAGGTTTTGAAATACAGTTCGTAATTCCCTGCTGGAGCGCTGACCCTGGAGCACGTTCTTCAAGACGCCGTTCTTGTTGAACAGGAGCAGGGTCACGTGCTGCACGCCATGTTCGGTGGCAAACGCCTGGCCCTCGGCTGTGCGGATATCTGCCACCACATAGTCGAGTTCGCCCTCGCCAAAATTCTTGAGGGCTGAACGGGTCTCCTTCTGCAGTGCCCGGCACATTGGACATTGCGGATCGTGGATCTGCACGATAGTCGGAATGCCATTGCCGATCCGTGAAAGATCATGCTCATGCATTTCACCTTCGATATAACGCACCAGCGCAAAGCCAGACACGCCGAGAACCGAGGCAGCGATCGCGCCATTACGAAGCAATCTCAGCGCTCCCCTTCGACCGGTTTCAACTGATTCCGCGGCGTTTGAACCTGTCGCCTTTTGTTTCTTGTTTGCTGCTGTCCTCTTGGTTTTTGAATTTCTCTTCATGATAAAATCCTTGAAATTTCGCCTTGTTGCCCGGCACCGTTGGTTTTTCAGATGACCAGTATCGGCGCATCCGCCCGGACCCGGTCGTAAAGATCGATCACGTCTTGATTGACCAGCCGGACACACCCACTGGAAACCGCCTTGCCGATGGATTCGGGCTGGTTGGTGCCGTGTAGCCGGTAAAGCGTGTCCTCATTGCCCTGGAAGATGTAGAGGGCCCGGGCGCCAAGCGGATTGTCCAGGCCGGGCTCCATACCGCCATTGCGCACGCTCCATTTTTCCAGATGCGGTTCGCGCGCAATCATTTCGTCAGGCGGTGTCCAGGTCGGCCAGGCCCGTTTCCAGGCAATCCGGGCGCGTCCGGCCCACTCGAAGCCTTGTCGGCCCAACCCCACGCCATAACGCATTGCCCGGTCACCCGGTTCCACGAGGTAAAGGTAGAAATCCCGGGTATCGACCACCACCGAACCCGGCTTTTCATTCGATACATAGTTGACCTGGCGTCGTCTGAATTGCGGCGGCAAATCCTTTGGGTCAATCGCCGGAAGGGGGAACTGTTCCTCCGGCCTCGGACCGTACATCAAACCGAAACTTTGCCGCACCGGATTATAAATCGGCGGAGAATAGTTCATCACCGGCATCGAGGCGCAGCCACCCAGCGTCAATCCGCCCAGGGCCGCACCCGCATGCAGAAATCTGCGTCGCGTCATCAATCTTTGCATTTTCTTGTTCCTCGGATGGCCGGGCTAAAGAACGACGACCGGCGTTCCCAGGGGAACACGGTTGTAAAGATCAATGACATGATCGTTGATCATCCGGATGCATCCATTGGAGACCGACTGCCCGATTGACGACGGCTGCGTCGTGCCATGAATACGGTAATAGGTGTCCCGGTTTCCCTTGTAGAGATACAGCGCACGGGCACCCAGCGGATTGTTTATTCCGCCCGGCACACCCCCGGCAAAACGGGCATATTTTTCTGGTTCTCGCCGGATCATGTTCTGCGTCGGCGTCCAGCTTGGCCATTCGGCTTTTCGCTCGATTGTCGCCGACCCCTTGAAGGCTAATCCAGCCCTGCCAACGCCAACGCCATAGCGCCTTGCCATGCCCGGTCTGTTGACCAGATAGAGGAAGTGGTTGGCCGGATCGACGATAATGGTGCCGGTCCGGTATCTCCCCGGATAGAAAATCGTCTGGGGTTGGTATTTGCGATCCAGTCTGAAGTTCTTGTTGAACTTGGCACTATGGTGCGCAATTGCAGGAGTGCTCAACGAGACTCCAACCAGCGAGATGCCGCCGGCAAGCAGATTTCTTCTTGTAAACAAGGGTATTCTCCTGAATTTTCATCAACTATCGGAAGGAGCGGTCAATGCTCCCGAGCTAAGAGACGAAAATCAGGATTTTGGCGGGCCCAGATCCACCAGGCTTGCGATTGAATTGTGAGCGTCTGCCAGGTTCCACTCGTGTTTCTTTGCCGCGTCGCCCACTGCAAGCAGTCCAAGCGGCAACAAGGCCTTGCAGTCCAGTTTGCAGAATGTCGGTATGTTGTCGATTATCCTGCTGTCTTCGCAGCAATCTGTCTGGCTGGTCTCTATTTCGACCAGGGTCTGGATTTCGACAGATGAAGTTTCAAATTCGGCAAGGTCGACATTGCCAATTGCAATCCCTTGCAAGGCACCGACGAAAATAAAACTGATTACGAGCAAAATTCGAAACATGGGTCGACGAATTAAACAGAAGTTCTTACCGATTTAATACCTCCCCTATCACACTCGCGTGAGTCGGGTTTTCAATTTTTTTCACGAAACTTTGTTCAGCCCGGTCTTTTTGAAAACACCGGGAAAGCATAGACCGGCATGACTGCCAGAATTAAGCTGTGACCATGAAACACGCCCTTCAACTTCTGATTCTGACCTTATTCGTTGTGATTTCCACAATCGCAATCCATGAAAACGGCTATGCATCCGAAGTTGACTGGACACAGTCCACCTCAATCAATGATGAAGACGATAGCGAATGCGCCTGCAAGGCAAGCATGGGCACTCTGAAACTGGTCTGCGGTGTGACATTGGCGCTGTTAGATGAGCCACAAGTTTCCGATTTCATGCGCCCCTCCTCCAGGTTCGACCCTTCCCTGGTGGAAAACAGCGATCTCGATCTCTTGTGGAAACTGAAGCGCCCGCCCCGATCCTGATGACAATCGAAGATCTGCTCGCCTGATCGAATACTGCGCTTCAACAATTCGTTGCTGCGCGGTGCTCGGCAATTCTTCGATCAATCCGACAATCCAAAATTGACATTGACGGAACACGCTGTTGCAGCGTCTCGTCCAGAACCGGAATCGAAAATGACCTATATAGCCTCACTAGTCTCGTCCTTTGCCAATGAACTTGGTCTAGCCAGAAGTGTTGCACGCTCTACCAAGGCCCATCGGAATCTCTTCCTCGCTTTCACGGCACTTTGCATTTTGGTATCGGCGCCCATTCCTGCGCATGCCTTCAATCTGGTCAGCAAGATCACAAGTGCACCGGTTTTTGCCAATGGTACGGTCAGGGACATCCGCACAGGAATAAACATCTTCCTGCAGAGATCAGATGCACCCAATGATCAATTTCTTGATCCTGCAGTCATCGGCTATGGCCTGAAACCAGCAGGCCGGATGGAAATTGAACTTGTCTCCGGCTTCGAACGTGATCCAAAGATCCCGCTCGATCCGACGACGATTCTCCTTGTTGCAGGCACGCCGCAACAGGCGATCACCAGCAGATTGGCGGGCTACACCGTCACGCAGGGAAAGAACCCGAATACCTTTGTCATCACGCCCTCAAAGCCCGAAGGCATGCCACCGAAAACCCTGACCGCCGCTGCTCCTGCCGCCCAACAGGATCCAATCCCTCAAAAGGGTATCAAGATCATTCATATCGGCCGAAACATGGCATTTACCAATCGCGGGAAAGCCGGAAAAATCGCAGTCCGGATATTTGACGAGACCGGTTCACTGGAGGCACAGGGTAACAGCACGATAGATTTTCTACCGACGCCACGCCCACAGGTTTTTCCGACCAACATCCCGGATGGCAAGCGGAACCGTAACTGGCAACGCGTGAAGGCTGGAGAGGTCGCAGGCGTTTCCCCAAACACCCTGCCTCTTTCTTTCCTGTTGTTCGACAGAAATGAGGATTACGGAAACAAAGGGCTCGATGGCGTCGGCGTTCTGTCAAAGCATCACATAGAGGAACTGGAGTTCGACGTTCCCGCTTCCCTGAGCCGCTTTAACGGCGGCCTCCTGCTGATGGACAAGAACGGGGATGGACTGCTCGATCCCGCAACTGACGCAATCATTGGCGGTATCAAGGAACATGGCCCATTGAACGCCTCCAGCGGCTATGTGGTTTCGCCGGCACGCAACAACCAGCCCTACCTTTCGCGCCCGACCGGTCTCATCGACCCAAAAGCTGCAAAGCGTCCGGGTGGCTCAATCCTCGATGTGTTCTATGTCGCGGGAGAAGCACCCGGTACCTTTCGCCTGACATTCTCCTTGCTCGAGGACCTGGACGATCCGGGTAGTGGCGACGGTAGCAGCTACACCTATACGATTTTGGTTGAGTAGGTATTGAGCCTTGCCTTTCACCTACACCGGGATATTACTCCGCACGGTCGATCCCGGCATCAGGTGAAATCCGATATCGTTGCAGGTGGCAACGGATTCACCTGACAATCTGCCAATCATCTTTTCAGCCGCAACCTGTCCCAATTTCAGGTGGGAAACGTGGATCGAGGTCAGGCGCTTGTGCAGTACCGAGGCAATTGGCAGATCCCCCCATCCGGCAATGCCAATGTCTTCGGGTATGCGCATGCCTCTTGCCGTGCAGAATTGCAGCCCGCCGAAAGCCATTGAGTCATTCTGGTAGAAAACGCATTCCAGGTCCTGGGACGTGGAAAGCAATTGTTCAGTGCCATAAAATCCCGGATAGAAGCTTGCCGTATCATGCAGGCACAATTGCCTACGTACACTTCCCCCGCCATCTTCAACTGCTTTCGTGAATCCGTCGAGCCGCGCTGTCGCGGCATTTGCTGTGTCGTGGGATGTTCCGACATAGCCAAGGGACCGATATCCTAGGCTGATCAGATACCGGCCCATTTCAAAACCTGAATCAAAATGGTTGATGCCGACACTGACATCGAGCGGGCTGGAATTCAGATCCCAGATCTCGACAATTGGCAGGCCTGAATTCCGAAGCATCTCCAGCGAACGAATCGAATGGGAACGCCCGGTCAAAATGAGTCCTGCGGGCTGCCACGAAAGGACCGTTCTTATCCAGTTCTCTTCTTCTTCGTGTGTGTGTTGGGTTAGGCCAAGAACGGTTTGATGGCCAAAGGAACCGAGCTTGCGGTCAATGCCTTCCAACACTTGGGTAAACACCTCATTGCCCAGTTCCGGGATTGAAACGCCGACAAATGTTGAATTTTTTTCGCCGGAAAAAACCGTCGCGAGGCGATTTGGCAAATAACCCAGCAGATCCACCTGGGCCATCACCTTTTTTCTGGTTTTCTCCGAATAGCCGCCACTTCCGCGCAGCACGCGACTGGCCGTCATTTTCGAAACACCCGCTGCCTGGGCTACCTCAGCCAAGCTTACCTTATTGGATTTGTTGGGTTTTTCCATCTGTTCTTAGATAAATATGTTATCGATAACTTTTTTCTTGACTTTTTGCGTTGACGCATAAATTCTAATATAGATTACGTTACGGGTAACGCAAGCTTTTGATGGCTTATCCGATAACCCGAAAAGTGCTGCTGCCACACATGGAGGAGAGATGTCGCAGCTTCAGAATCAGGGATTGTTTTTTGACGGTATAGACAAGCACTTTGGCGGCACTTATGCGCTGAAGGACGTGTCCTTGACTGTCGGACGTGGCGAGATTGTTGCGCTTCTTGGAGAAAACGGCGCCGGCAAGTCTACACTGATCAAGATCCTTGGTGGCATCCATCAGGCAGATGCCGGACAGGTGATTATTGACGGTATCCCCTATCAGCATCGTCCAGCCGGGTTTGGCGAACGCCAGAAGGTTGCGTTCATTCATCAGGATCTCGGATTGATCGAATGGATGACGGTTGCCGAAAACATCGCGCTGGCACTTGGCTATTCATTGAAGAACGGGCTGATCAGCTGGAACAATGTCGATGAGTTTGCCGAACAGGCGCTGGCAAAAGTCGATTCTGATTTTGACCCGACGACACGGGTCGAGAATTTGACCCGGACGGAAAAATCTTTGGTCGCCATTGCCCGTGCGCTGGCCGTTGATAGTGAGTTCCTGGTACTCGACGAACCGACTGCATCGCTGCCCGCCGACGAGGTCGAGCGGCTGTTTGAGGCGTTACGGCCGTTACGCGACAATGGCGTTGGCATGATCTATGTCAGCCATAGATTGGACGAAATCTTTCGCATCGCAGACAGGGTCGCAGTTCTGCGAGACGGCATAATGGTTGGTGTGCGCGCAATCGAGCATACGACCCCGGAGGAACTCGTGCAGAAGATTGTCGGTCGCAAGACAAGGGCAACCGTCAAATCCCAGAGCGAACTTGGCGACGGCATTCTGAAGCTCACAGATTTCTCAGCAGGCGGCGTAGGTCCGCTATCGTTTGAACTCAAGCGTAACGAGATTGTCGGTCTTGTCGGCCTGCGCGGTGCTGGACATGAAAGGATTTCGCGCGCGTTGTTTGGCCTGACGGAGCATGACGGCGAAGTCACAATTTACGGTGAAGTTCCGGATCTGCGCTCGCCGCAATCTGCAATGGAATCCGGCATTGGCCTGGTCGCAAGAGACCGGACTGAAGAATCGGTCGCGATGAACCTGACCATCCGCGAAAACACTTTCCTCAATCCTGCCGGCATAGGCAGGGGCATATTTGATTTACTGTCGCCCGATAAGGAAGCCAGCCAGGCGGCCAAGATCGGTTCGGAACTTGGATTAAGCCCCAATGATCCGAGCCTTCCGATCGAAGCACTTTCAGGTGGCAATCAGCAAAAAGTCGTCATCGGACGTTGGCTGGCGACCAATCGAAAATTGCTGATCTGCGAAGATCCCACAGCAGGAGTCGATGTTGGCGCCAAGGCGGAAATTTACGCACTGCTGAACCGGGCGCTTGCCGATGGTGTTTGCATTCTGGTCGTTTCTACCGACTTCGAGGAAATCGCGACCATCTGCAACCGCGCAATCGTTTTCAGCCAGGGTGAAATTGTTGATGAACTGTCCGGCAGCCGGCTGACCACCGAGAACGTGATTCAATCAGCCTCCGCCGGCAATCACGGTAGACAGAAGGGAGCAGATCATGCAGTCGCTTGACTCAAGTGCTCTGGAACCGACCAAGGCAGAACTGAAGGGGCTGTCCAGGGGAAAGCGTCTGATGCGGTTTCTGCCTGTCTATGGATTGGTCATTCTGACCTTTCTTCTGATAATCCTGTTTTCCATTCTGCTGCCGAAAACATTTCCGACAATGCTGAATCTGAGAGCGATAATCTCGGACAAGGCAATCATTGCCCTGCTGTCGCTTGGAGCAATGATCCCAATGGCTGCCGGACGCATCGATCTGACTGTCGGATACGGCATCGTACTCTGGCACATACTGGCAATTAGCCTGCAGACCATGATGGGCATCCCCTGGCCGATTGCCGTTCTGATCGTGCTGTGCCTCGGCGCATTGACCGGGTTTTTCAACGGCCTTCTTGTCGAGGTCGCCAAGATTGACAGTTTCATCGCGACCTTGGGTACAGGCACCGTGCTCTACGCTTTGGCGCTCTGGCATACCGGCGGCAGGCAGGTGGTTGGCGTTCTGCCAGAGGGATTTTATGCGCTCAACAGCACTTTCATATTCGGTCTGCCGATCACCGGCTACTATCTCCTGATCATCACGTTCACAATGTGGATCATTCTCGAATACACGCCTATTGGGCGCTATCTCTACGCCATTGGCGCCAATCCGGGCGCAGCCCAGCTAAATGGTATCCCGACAAGAAAATATGTCGTCGGCGCGTTTATTGCTTCTGGCACCATGACTGCTTTGGCCGGCGTTCTGCTTGCTTCAAAATTGCGGATCGGACAGGCCTCTGTCGGCCTCGAATTTCTTCTGCCCGCGCTTGTGGGCGCATTCCTGGGATCAACCACGATCAAGCCCGGCCGGGTCAATGTCTGGGGCACGGTCGTTGGCGTGGCAATTCTTGCCGTTGGGATTTCGGGTATCCAGCAATTTGGCGGTTCGTTCTGGGTCGAACCAATGTTCAACGGAGTCACGCTGCTGATCGCAATCGGTATTGCCGGTTACGCCCAGCGGCGGAAAGGCGCAACAAAGAGTTAATCAATACTTATCCAAAGGGAGGATATAATGCACAAACGTACTTTTTTAAAATCACTGCTCGCCTGCACATTCCTGGCTGGCGTTACCATGCCGGCCTTTGGCGAAACACCCTGGGATGGACCAACAACCGGTCCAAAGGCAGCTGAAGGCAAGTCCATCGTTCTGGTAGCAGCTGATCTCAAGAATGGCGGCATTCTTGGCGTTACAAACGGTGTGGAAGAAGCCGCTGCCAAAATTGGATGGGAAGTGCGCGTTTTGGACGGCGCCGGCTCCATTCAAGGCCGCACCGCCGCGATCGGGCAAGCAGTGGCGCTCCAGCCAGATGGATTGATCATCAACGGCTTCGATGCAGTTGAACAGCAGGCCGCACTCCAGGAGGTCGTCAGCTCGAATATTCCAATGGTTTCCTGGCACTCCGGGCCAAAAATCGGCTGTGATGCTCCCGGCGGAATTTTCGCCAACGTTTCAACAGATGCAATGACCGTCTCGGAAGTTGCAGCGAAATGGGCGATGGAAGATGGCGGCGATAATGTTGGCGCGATCATCTTTACCGATTCCACCTACCAAATTGCCATCGACAAGGCCGACCGCATCAAGGAAACCATTGAGGCGATGGGCGGCAAGGTTCTCGAATATGTCGATACGCCGATTGCTGATACCTCAGCCCGCATGGGTCCGCTGACCACCAGCCTGTTGCAAAAATACGGCGATAGCTGGACTCACGCGCTCGCAATCAACGACCTGTATTTTGATTTTATGGGCCCGGCATTGACGGCCGCGGGAATACCCGGTGACGGCTCTCCAAAGGCCGGTTCAGCAGGGGATGGTTCCGAGGCTGCTTTCCAGCGGATCCGCACCGGGCAATACCAGACGATTACGGTCGCCGAACCGCTTAATCTGCAGGGATGGCAACTGGTCGATGAATTAAACCGCGCGATCAATGGTGAAGCCTGTTCCGGATATGTCACCGCGCCGGCGCTGGTGACCCAGGAGGGTCTGGCGAAACTGGGTGACAGCAATCAGTTCGATCCGGACTCAA
>JANQQM010000190.1 GCA_028289365.1 Salaquimonas sp.
CAAGTAGACATCCACCCGCGAACCAAAACGAATGAGGCCAAAACGCTCGCCTGTGGCGATCTCTGATCCCTCATGTACCCAGCTTACAATGCGGCGGGCAACAAGACCGGCGATCTGGACAACGGCAAGCTTGCCTTGTGGGCCATCGATCAGGATGGAATTGCGTTCATTGTCGGTCGACGCCTTGTCCAGTTCGGCACTCAGAAATGCTCCCGGCTTGTGAATTATCCGCTCGAGTTTGCCGCTGACCGGTGCGCGATTTATGTGGCAGTTGAAGACGTTCATGAATATCGATATCCGCTGCATCGGCTTGTCGCTCAAGTCGAGCTCCTTTGGCGGGATTGCCTGGCCAATCGCAGAGATTTTTCCATCTGCAGGCGAAATGACAAAATCATCGCTGACCGGCGTTATCCGCGGTGGATCGCGGAAGAAATAGGCGCACCATGCCGTAAGTGCCAGGCCAATCCAGAAGAACCCGTCCCAAAGCCAGCCGAGAACGATCGAAGCCACGAAAAAGGCGGCAATAAATGCCCAGCCTTCCCGATGGACCGGAACCAGCGCATTTTTGATGGCATCAATGATATTGGCAAACTGCATTGTCATTCCCTGAAATTGAAGATGACCAGTTAGCAGGAAACGGTCGCAATGTCATGCTGGACACGCTGCGAAAAATTTGCAGCCCGGGCATGAGTGATGGAATTTGGTGTCAAACTGTCGTCTTTATGTCCGCGGCCTTGCGAGCAGCCCGAAGTTTTTCTTCTGCCTCTGTAGCCTCGCGCTGCCGGTTCCACATTTCAGCGTATAACCCTTTTTCCTTCAGGAGCTGCCTGTGGGTTCCACGCTCATTGATTTCGCCTGCTTTCAGGACGATGATTTCATCTGCATTGACGACCGTGGAAAGGCGATGAGCAATCACCAGGGTCGTGCGGTCCTTGGAAACCATATCGAGTGCTGCCTGAATTTCCTGCTCAGTCTGAGAATCGAGCGCTGAAGTTGCCTCGTCCAAAATCAAAATGGGAGGTGCCTTCAGCAGGGTCCGGGCTATTGCAACACGCTGCTTTTCGCCACCGGACAATTTCAGACCGCGCTCGCCGACCTGGGTATCATATCCATCCGGCAGTCCTTCAATAAAGTCGGATATTTGTGCCATGGATGCTGCCTTGCGGACTTCGTCATCCGTCGCCGAGGTACGGCCGTACCGAATATTGTATGCGATTGAATCATTAAACAGGACCGTATCCTGAGGAACCATCCCGATGTAAGACCGTAATGATTCCTGGGTCACGTCGCGAATATCCTGATTGTCGATCAAGATCCTGCCGCCGGTAACATCATAAAAGCGGAACAACAGGCGTGAAATCGTGGATTTACCAGCGCCTGATGGTCCGACAATTGCAACGGTTTTGCCGGCTGGAACCTTGAAGCTGACATTTTTCAGAATGCCGCGATCTTCGTCATAGTGGAAATTCACCTTGTCAAAGACGATCTCACCCTTGTCGATTTCAAGCGGCTTGGCTCCCGGTTTGTCCTGAATTTCCTGGTCTTCATCGAGCAGATCGAACATGGCCTCGATATCGGTCAGACCCTGGCGGATCTCCCGGTACAGAAATCCGATGAAATTGAGCGGAATGGATAGTTGCATGAGCAGCGCATTAATAAGGACGAAATCGCCCACGGTTTGCTCACCGCGCGAGACAGCGAGGCCCGACATGACCATGCAGGCGCCCATGCCAATAGCAAGAATGACCGCCTGTCCGAAGTTCAGCCAGGCAAGCGACGTCCACACCCTGGTGGCCGAAGCTTCATAACGCTCCATCGATTTGTCGAAGCGGCCAGCCTCCCAGGCCTCGTTGCCGAAATATTTCACCGTCTCGAAATTCAACAGAGAGTCGACAGCCTTTGAATTGGCTTCGGTGTCATTATTGTTCATGTCGCGGCGAATGGTGATACGCCAGTCGCTGGCTTTTACCGAGAACCAGCAATAAGCCCAGATCATCACCGCGATGATCAGCACGTAGCGAAAATCGAACTGATACCAGATGACGGCGGCCATAAGCGCAAACTCGACGATGGTCGGTGCACCATTGAGGATGGTGAACCGGACCATGGATTCGATGCCCTTGGTGCCGCGTTCAATGATCCGCGAAAGGCCGCCGGTCCGGCGCTGCAAATGGTAGCGAAGCGAAAGCGTATGAATATGCCGGAAGACAATTGTCGAAAGGCGGCGGACGGCATATTGGCCGACACTTGCAAACAGCGCATCACGGATCTGGTTCAGCCCGACCATCATGATCCGACCGAAATTATAGGCGATGATCAGCATCAATGGCGTGACCAAGATTACCGGCATCCAGCCCGGAGTGGAATTTGTGCCGGTAAGCGCGTCCGTTACCCATTTGTAGAAATACGGCACAAGCACGGTCACGACCTTTGCAAGCACTAACACCAGAAAAGCCACAAGTACGCGCTGCTTGAGGTCAGGTCTTTCTGACGGCCACATATAGGGCCAAATATTTCTTATGGTCGAAAGCGTCTTACCGCTACCAGCATCTACGGTCCGCGTATCGGTCTTGCCCGATTTGACTTGATTTGGCTGAACAGGCTTGTTCATTACGCGCTTTCGAAATTCTTGTCTTTTGCCTTATCGGAACCATTCCCGGAAAGACTGGCTACTTTGAGTGCCAGGCCGGCAATTGATGCTGTATTCAAACTGTAATTGCTTCGTGTGCCGTCAGGCTGACAGTTTACCAGCCCGGCCCGGCACAACAAATCGAGATGCTGTGATATGGTCGACTGAGCCTGCGGCAGACAGGAACAAATATCCCCGCAACATTTGTGTTCCTTACAGCGTAAAAGTTCCATGATTTGCAGGCGCACCGGATGGGCGAGCGCTTTTAATTGCAATGCCGTGTCGGCAGTTTCGGATCCATTGCCTACAGTCGAACATTCACAATCAGCACCGCGATCCGGATCGGTATTGTCTGGTTTTTCCATGGCGTCTTTTTATCGGTATTTACCGATTAAGTCAATCGAAGGAAGTCAGGCTGTGCCGTTCAGCCTGTTTTTAGATCTCAGCCTTGGTCAGATTCCTGGGCACCTGGAACGTCAAATACCTGACCGGGGAAGATCAGATTTGGATCGGTAATCTGATCCCGGTTTGCTTCGTAGATGACGGTATATTGGATACCCCTTCCAAGCATGCGCCTAGAAATTCGCCACAGATTGTCTCCGCGCCTGATAATGACGGACGCGCCCGACTTGATAACCGGCGCCTGTGTCTCATCTGCAGCAGCGCTATTGCCGGTTGCCGCAGCCATTTTGGTTGCATCATCCTCGGAAGGCTCCGCTTCCATGCGCTCGGCGAGCGTAGCGGTTTGCTGGGACTCGGAAGGCTGTTCAACTGCGGCAGCTGTGTCGCCAGCCGTTGACTTATCTTCCGTGCCCATGAGTTCAGCAGCTTCCTTTTCCACCGCTTCAACTGCGGACTTCGCCATCGCCATCGTTTCGGCAGCCTTTTCCTCGGCCACCTCTTCGATCACTTCAAGCTCGGATTTCGCCGCTTCCATAATCTCGGCCGCTTCTTCCTCGACTGCTTCTGCAGCAGTCTCGGCCATCGCCATGGTCTCGGCAGCCTTTTCCTCAACCACGCCTTCGATTACCTCCAGCTCGGTTTTGGCGGTTTCCATCAATTCAGCGGCTTCCTTCTCCACTGCTCCAGCGACAGCGCCAGCCGATTCCATTGCCTCGGCAGCCTTGTTCTCGACCGCCTCTTCAACCGCCTGTATTCCGGAGGCGGCTGATTCCATGGCACCTGCTGCCCTTTCTTCAACAGCCTCAGCCGCGTCCTTGGCCATAGCCATTGTTTCTGCGGCTTTTTCCTCGACTGCCTGCTCTGCTGCGATCAGGCCAGATGCTGTCGATTCCAGGGCGCCAGCCGCTCTTTCCTCAACCGCTTCAGCAGCGTCTTTCGCCATTGCCATGGTTTCAGAAGCCTTTTCCTCAACTGCTTGTTCTGCAGCCACAATGCCGGAGGCGGCGGATTCCGCAGCGCCTACAGCCGTTTCCTCGACTGCCTTGGCGGCATTCTCAGCCATGGTTATGGCTTCGGAAGCTTTTTCCTCCACCGTCTTTTCCATTGCCTCGAGGCCAGCCCTTGCTGTCTCCAGCAAACCGACCGGCTTCTCATCGGATGATGTACCCTGTTGGGCGGTCATCGTGTCGACTTCGTGCTGTAACTGAACAGATGCGCGACGGGCGACAGTGGATCCATTTTCCGCCAGCATATCAGCACGGATCGTATAGGTTCCCTTGTCCAGAGATTTATCGGCTTCCAGCAGGAATGTTCCGCCGGAGCTTACCTTGGTTGTACCCAGATAATCTTCGTCGAGATAGATGTTGACGTTGCGATCCGGTGCGCCGGTTCCGGCGATGAACATGCGGCCGCCGTCAACATCGACCGCCTGGACAAGCACTGGTGTGGTGCCATCCTCTTGATCCGCGGCCACCGGCTGCTGCTTCAGCGTTTCTTCTGTTGGAGCAGTCTCCGCCTCGGTTCCCGGATCGAGACTGGCTGTCTCCATCGTCTTTTCTTCAGCAGGTTTTTCTTCCGGTTTCATCTCTGCAGACGCTGTTTCAGATGCGGAAGGTGTCTCTGTGGGCTGCGGTTGTGCAACGACAGTTTCTGTCTGGCTGATGATCTTCTCAGATGGCGCCTGCATAACGCGAGATGCCTTGCCCTCTTCGGTGACCATTGCCAGCAACTCACCGCCCTCTTCGGGCACGCTGACAACACCGGTTTCCTTTGAAACGATCGACTTACCATCGGCACCAGTTGCCTGCAGGGTAAGCTCATAATCGCCCTTTGCAAGCGGCTCATCCAGCACGATCGCAAAGTCTCCACCGTCTCCAGCCGTGCCAGAGGCAATCTCTTCACCATTGGCCAAAAGGAAGACCATGCTGCCGACCGGTGCCGTACCTGCAATAACCGCCGAGCCATCCTGCTCGACGCGTAAAATATCAAATCTTGGCGGCGCGGTTTCGCCCGTCTCAGCGGGATCCAATGCGGCAGTTTCTGTTTCCTTGGCGTCTGCGCTTTCACCCGTTTCCGGCGCTGCACCCGCTTCTTCTTCTACGGCGCCATCGTCGACTATTGCGGCGACTTCCCCACTCGATGTTGGTTCGGGTTCCCTTGTGTAGAGATAGGCAGCGGTGACGCCGCCGATTAGGATTGCTCCAACGAATAACCAGGCAGCGGCACTATTTGTGGTGGTGGAAGAAGCCATGTTCTTAACTAGCCTCGCTCTTTTTGAGCATTAGTGGCAACGCCGCCAACAGCGTTGCAGATTGAATTTTCGGGCACACGATGCGCGCTTTTTCACTGTGCTTTATAGCGTATTTGGAGCGTGAAAAACATGCACTGCAACAAATCCGTTGATTTTATCCGGCTTTCTGGCGCAAATAATTGATATTTCTACATAAATCCGTTTTTCAGTCACTTATTATGCAAACTTCTTGACGCGACGCAACATCGCGCCTCATATCATAAACAACTATCGAACGGATTTTTACTTATGACAGGAAACTCTCAAAATTGACAGGAATCAAATCAATTTGTGTGTATTGCGGTTCACAACCGGGGATAAATGAAGCCTATTTGCGCGCTGCGGAGGATTTGGGGCGATTCATGGCGAAGGCCGGCATTGGACTGGTCTATGGTGGCGGCGCAAACGGCCTGATGGGCAAGCTTTCAGAGAGTGTAATGAATAATGGCGGTGCGGTGACCGGAATTATTCCACAATTTCTGGTCGACAAGGAATCTGCCGAAACCGCTCTTTCCAGTCTGACGCATGCGATAATTACGCAGGACATGCACACCCGTAAACACGAAATGTTTCAGAGGGCCGATGCCTTTATTGCGCTGCCGGGCGGTCTTGGTACGCTGGAGGAAATTACTGAAGTCATGACCTGGGCGCAGATCGGTCGTCACCAGAAACCGATCGCGTTCGCCAATATTGAGGGATTTTGGAACCCGCTTCTGAAAAATCTCGATCATATGCGCCAAGAAGGATTTATCCACACCCAAGGAAGGGTTCGACCCATTGTCGAGGAGGATCCCGAGAGACTTGTTGCCGAGATCATCGCCCAGGCGCCTAATGGTGAAGGCGACACTTCCATCATAGACCGGATGTAGGCCGTTGATAATTTTTCAACATCGACTGGAAATGTCTGACGGCCCAGGCGGGCGAGCGCGCTGAGATGAAAACGCTTTTCAGCAAAAGCAAAAGATTTAATCCGCTAGAGACCGTCTTCCAGAAATTCATTCGGCGGACCAATAAACGCATTGCAAAGGCAAATTTCAAAAAGGCAAAGCACCGGCTTGCGGTCTATTCGTTTGATCATATTGGATTGATGATCAACCAGTTCGGGGTTTATGAGGGCGAGGAACTTGAACTGGTGTTTGAATTCCTGGCGCCTTTTGGTGACCGGTTCAAGCAGGCTACGATACTCGATATTGGCGCCAATATCGGCAACCATTCGGTATTCTTCTCTGATCATTTTGCAAATGTGCTCGCCTTTGAACCGCATCCGCGAACCTTTGAATTGCTGGAGTTCAATACCAAGCCGATCGAGAACATAAGCTGTCACCGGCATGGATTTTCGGCCAGATCCGGAACCGCGACCCTGTTCCAGGACGACAAGAATATGGGTGCGTCGTTCGTTGGTGAAGAGAAAGACCGGCCGGGAAAGAAGACAAAATCGATCAAGATCCAGCTAAAGACGCTTGATCAACTGAAGGACAAGTTGGGTGACGTGGCGGCAGTGAAGCTTGATGTGGAAGGCATGGAGCTGGATGTGCTGAAGGGCGGCGAGGCGCTCCTGAAATCAGCGCAGCCGGTAATCTTCTTTGAACTGCTGGAATCCGATTTCATCAACGGGACGACTGACAGCCTGGAATTTCTCAAATCGCTTGGCTACCGATTTTGCTGGATCGACAAGGGAGAATCCAATTTGGCGTCATTCCTGAAATCCCTGGCCGCTGCACGAAAGAACCAGATCGTGACGGCGCAGGAAGTACCGCAGCGTTACCATCCCTTTGTAATCGCAGTGCCTCCAGAAATGGCCGTCAGGCTTTCGATGGAGGTTTGACCGGTTCTGGCTCGACCGGTTGTGGCCGGGGCACGCGTAACAGGCTCCAGGAATAGATGGCGATTGCCGTCCAGATTAGACAGAAGGCGATCAGCTTTTCTAGATCAAACGGTTCGTTGAAGAAGAAGACTGCGATGAGAAAAATCATGGTCGGTGCAATGTATTGCATGATACCGATTGTCGAGAGGCGGAGCAGTTTTGCGCCCGTGGCATAAAGCATCAATGGAATGGCGGTTACCGCGCCCGCCAGAAACAGCATGACCGTGTCGGTCATGCTGGTGTCGGTGAAATGGCCGACGCTGTTGGTTTCCAGCCAAGCAACATAGGCCAGCGCCGGGACGCATAAGATCAGCACTTCGAGAAAGAAGCCTTGGGAAGGACCAATCGGCAGGGTTTTCTTGAACAGCGCATAAAACCCCCATGTGACGGTCAGGCCGATTGCGACCAGTGGCAGACCGCCAGTATCCCAGGTCAGAAGCATTACAGCAGCGACTGCAAAACCGATTGCAACCAATTGATATTTATTCATTTTCTCGCCGAGGATCACATAGGCCAGAAAGATCGAGAAGAGCGGATTTATATAGTAGCCAAGCGCTGCCTCGAGCGCCCTGCCCGAGGCAATCGCCCAGACATAGATGCTCCAATTGACCGAGATAATTGCGGCAGTCAGCCCGGCCTGGGCCAGCATTACGGGATTAGACATGGCGTGCTTTAGGTCGCCCGTCCGCCCAAGCACAACAATGATGATGCCGGCCAGCGGCACGGACCACAGAATCCTGTGCGCGACAATTTCCACCGCCGGAATGTGGTCTATGGCCTTCATGTAAAATGGTAGAAAACCCCACAGGAAATAGGCTGCCAGCGCGAAGAGAAACCCTTCGCGCGTGTCCCCGGTCTGGGCGTTCACGCCTGTTGTGCTTTCATCAACCTGAAGCGGATGGAATCCGTCAAAGCCTGGAAGGACGCGTCAATGATGTTCTCCGAAACGCCAATCGTTGTCCAACGATGACCGTCGCCGTCGACACTGTCAATCAGAACGCGGGTGATCGCCTCGGTGCCGCCATTGAGGATACGCACTTTGTAGTCAACCAGTTCGAGATCGGCGATCTGGCTTTGATATTTACCCAGATCCTTGCGCAGGGCACGGTCGAGTGCGTTTACCGGTCCCTGCCCTTCAGCGACAGAAAGGAATTGCTCGCCGTCGACATCTACCTTCACGATGGCTTCGGAAACGGTCACTCTTTCTCCCAATGCATTGTAGCGGCGTTCCACCTGAACCCTGAAACTCTCCACTCGGAAAAAATTATCGATTGAGCCCAGCATCTGCCTTGCCAGGATTTCAAAACTGGCGTCAGCCGCCTCATAGGCCCAGCCTTCGCTTTCGCGTTCCTTGACGATAGCGATTAGCTTGTCGAGGTTCGGATCATCCTTGGCGACTTCTATGCCGCGTGAGGCAAGTTCATTGATGAAGTTCGATTTGCCGCCCTGATCGGAGACCATCACTCGACGGAAATTGCCGACCGAATCCGGCGTCACGTGCTCGTAAGTCTGCGGATCCTTGAGAATTGCGGATGCGTGAATGCCGGCCTTGGTCGCGAACGCTGAAGTACCGACGTAAGGCGCCTGCTGATTGGGGGAGCGGTTGAGCAGTTCATCAAATTTGTGGCTCAGCTTCGTCAGCTTCTTCAAGGCTTCCGGTTTGACGCCGATTTCAAAACGATCCGAATAGACCGGCTTCAGCGCCAGTGTCGGAATGATCGACACCAGATTGGCATTGCCGCAACGTTCGCCGATGCCGTTCAGTGTTCCCTGGACCTGACGGACGCCCGCCTCGACCGCGGCAAAGGAATTCGCCACTGCCTGGCCGGTATCGTCATGGGCATGGATGCCCAGACGGTCGCCCGGTATGCCTGACTCGATGACAGCCGTGACGATTTTCGTGACTTCCTCCGGCTGGGTACCGCCATTGGTGTCGCATAGGACCACCCATCGTGCGCCGGCTTCGAGCGCGGCATGAGCGCAGGCGAGCGCATATTCGGGATTGGCCTTGTAGCCGTCGAAAAAATGTTCGCAGTCGACCATTGCCTCGCGGTTGGTTTCGAGCGTTGCAAAGACCGATTGCGAGATGGATTCCAGATTTTCTTCATTGGTGACGCCGAGGGCGACCCGGACATGGTAGTCCCAGCTTTTCGCGACATAGCAAATGGCGTCGGTTTGCGACTGATGCAGGGCTGCAAGACCCGGATCGTTGGAGGCGGAAATCCCGGCGCGCTTGGTCATACCGAAACCGACAAAGGAAGCTTTCGAAGTCCGTTTCTCGGAGAAGAATTCCGTGTCTGTGGGATTGGCGCCTGGATAGCCGCCCTCGACATAATCCACACCCAGATCGTCCAGCATTTCGGCAATCGTGATCTTGTCTGCGACGGAAAAATCAATGCCCGGCGTTTGCTGGCCGTCTCTTAGGGTCGTGTCAAATAGGTATAGTCGTTCTTTGGTCATTGTTCAGTACCTGGGGCTGCGAGACGACGAAGTTGAACTTTGCCTGTCCTCGGCGCTTTGCGCCTGCGGGCAAGGCGGGCATCGTAGGGTCGTGTCAAATAGATATAGGCGTTCTTTGGTCATGTCTTGCGGACCTCTGGCGGCCAGGTTTCGGTATCGTGGTCGGGATGCTGATAGCTGACAAGTTCGGCTTTGAACCTTGCCGCGGCAGCGTTACTGTCGTCCTGTCTGGTGGGCAGGCTTGCCAATGCATCAGTGAATGAGAGTTTGTCAGCGGGATTAACCTGAATACCAGGTGCAGCAATTTCCGGACTGTCGAGAGAGCCTACAGCGACCTCAAGCTCGACCCCCACATCATAGGTTAGCGGAGTGCCACATGCAGCGCAAAATCCTCGCTTTGCCTTATTTGAACTTGCATATTCGGCCGGTCTTCCCCGCGTCCATTCCAGGTCGATGGCGGTAACGAGCGGACCATAGAAACTGCCGAATGCCTTCTGGCACATGCGGCAATGACATATCGAGGCACGGCCAAGTTCCCTTGCCGAATACCGCACCGCGCCACACTGGCATCCGCCGGTGATTTGGGTCATCGCTTTATCTCCCAGGTGGTGATGCGTTCGCCGGTTTCTGAATCCTTTGAATCCTTTAGCTGGATTCCCTGAGACAGAAGTTCATCACGGATCTTGTCGGCCTCGGCATAGTTTTTCTCGGCGAGGAGCGCGAGGCGGCGGTTGATCGCCTCTTTTTCTTCCGACGAGATTTCATCCGTTTTGGCTAGATCAAATCCGAGGAGTTCGGCCAGACCAAGCATGTTTGCGCAAGCGATCATGCGGCGATCAAGGTCGGTATCCTCGTCTCCGGTATTGGTGTTTGAGGTCTTGCCAAATACCTCTTCTGATATTTCGCTTAGATGGTGGATCATTGCCGAAGTACCCAAATCATCCGACAGAAAATCGATCTTCAGATGGCTTCGCTCCGGCTTTACGTCAACGCCAATGGATTTAACCGACCGCTTCCATCGGGCGAGAATGTTCTCTGCCTCCTCCAATCTGCTCCGGCTGAAATCGATCGGCTCACGGTAATGAGTCATCAGCATGGCGAGGCGTAGAACCTCGCCCGGCCATTTTCTGCCACCGAATTTTTCAGTGTGCAGCAGGTCGTGGATGGTGACGAAATTGCCTTCGGACTTCGACATCTTCCTGCCCTCGACCTGAAGGTAGCCATTATGCATCCAGATATTTGCCATGACCTCGGTGCCATGGGCGCAACGCGACTGGGCGATCTCGTTTTCATGATGGGGGAAAATCAGATCAAGTCCGCCGCCATGGATGTCGAACACCTCGCCGAGATTTTCCTTCGACATGACCGAGCATTCGATATGCCAGCCGGGGCGACCATAGATCTTCGACCCGTCGAATTTGGCATCCCAACCGGGCTCGGTCTCGCTCGACTCTTTCCAAAGCACGAAATCCGCTGGATTTTTCTTGTGCTCTTCCACAGCGACACGGGCACCGGCTTGCTGCTCTTCCAGCTTGCGTTTTGACAACTGGCCATATTCCGGCATGGCACCTACATCGAACAGCACCTCCCTGCCCTCACGACCGGTGGCAACATAGGCGTGACCCTTGGCAATCAGCGTCTGGATCATCTCGACCATGCCATCGATATATTCGGTTGCGCGCGGCTCGATGGTTGGCGGCAGGCAACCCAGCGCCTCAACGTCAGAATGGAACTGGTTGGCGGTCTTCTCGGTAACCGAACGGATGGCATCGTTCAGCGTCAGTTTTCCGCTTTTGATATCCTCACCAAAATCGCGAAGCGCGCGGGCATTAATCTTGTCATCGACATCGGTAATATTGCGGACATAGGTGACGTGATCTGCGCCATAGACATGTTGCAGCAACCGGTAGAGCACATCAAAGACGATGACCGGCCGGGCGTTTCCGATATGGGCGAAGTCATAGACGGTCGGACCGCAGACATACATGCGGACATTGCCCGGATCGATCGGATTGAAAACTTCCTTTTGACGCGTCAGCGTGTTGTAGAGTTTAAGGTCAGTCATCAGTGCTCTTCTTTTCCCGTCGATAAGGTCCAATTCCGGTGCCGTATCCGCAAACGCGCAATACTGCACGACAAACTGCATGCCCGTGGCCGGGACGTTCGGTTTTCACTGAAATTAAGAAAAAGAACGGCCAGGCCAGCGGAATGCTAGCTGATAATCGTGCAGATAATGCAAACGCCGCGAAGGGCGGAGACGACCGTTTTCATGGCCGCCATATTGCCGTTAATCGCAATTCCGTCAAGGCGAATCCATTACCAAATCCGTAAGTTTTACGAATTGTCATGAAGATTTTGTTGCGCAAATATCACGATAAGGGAGGATTCGAATAAAAATCGTGATTATTTTTGCGAAAATTCTAGAAAATTTACAAAAATTCGCTTTTCGGGAACCTTTTTGCCTCAATCTTGCCATGCGGTGGGTATGTAGGCCTGCGTTAAATCACCCGCCGCGAGAATGGCGGAATTAACATGACCCAGGACACAACAGAAATGACCCATTATTCGACCCACCTGCACAAGCAATTTGTCAGCCGTGAGCAGCGAAATCGCGACGAAAAACTGTGCAATCATTACCGTGCCATCGGCATTCCGGCTGTAGCAGCAGCCAAGTGCGTACGTGGCAAGAATGGTGTCGTGAAAACTTGGGGCTCACGCGCCAAGCAGCGCTAAGCCCAACAGCGTCATGACGGCCGCAATTGTGCCGTCGAGAATACGCCAGGACAATGGCCGCGCGAACAGGCCAGTCAAAAGTCGCGCGCCATAGCCCAATCCAAAAAACCAGACAAACGAGGCTGTTACGGCACCTGCTGTAAACAGTATCCTTTCTGCGTCTGGATATCCGGCAGAATATGCCCCGATCAGCATGACAGTATCGAGATAGACATGCGGATTGAGGAAGGTGAATGCCAGGCATTGGGCAAGTGCGGAACCAAGCGACATTCTGGAACTTTCATCCGGTTTTAGCACGTGCGGCGAGAATGCCCGGCGTAATGACAGGATGGCGTAGCCGAACAGGAACAGCGCGCCGGCAATCTTGACGGCCTGCAAAAGCCCCGGAAACTGCTCCACGAATATGCCGGCTCCGGCGACGCCCAGGATAATCAGAAGCGCATCGGAAAGTGCGCAGACCAGGCACAGAATAAACACGTGGTCGCGCAAAAGGCCCATGCGCAGAAGAAATGCGTTTTGCGCGCCGATTGCGATAATCAGCGAGCCGCCCAAAGCAAATCCGGCTGCCGCCGCTGTTATCATTTTCTACTTTCTCTGGATTTCAGAACAGATCGAACTGACCGTCATCGGGCTTTGGTTTTTTCTGCCGCGAGGTGGATTTTTCCGGAGGAACCGGGATGGTCTCCTCCTTTAGCGGTTCGAGAATGTCCGGTCCAGAGTTGGCGACCTTGTTAACCTTGTCGCTGATGGGAATAGCCTCGAAGAAATCTTCCTCCACAGGCTGCAACATATGGGCGATGTCGCGCGGTTCGCCGCTCTTGCAGTCGAGCCATTGCTCGTGATCTTCGGGCTTGATCACCACCGGCATTCGGTGGTGGATACGGGCAAATTTAGGATTTGCCGCGCAGGTGAGAATGCAGCCGGAATCGATCTCGGTACCATCGGCAGAATGCCAAGTCTCCATCAATCCGCCAAAGGTTGCGATCTCGCCCTGTCTTGGTTTGACCCAATAGGCCTGCTTGGGTGCCTTCTTGTCCGCCGGGCGGTGCCATTCGAAAAACCCGGTGGCGGGTACCAATGTCCGCCTGTGGCGCATTGCGCTTCGGAAAGAAGGCTTGGTCGCTGCGGTCTCGGAACGGGCATTGATCAGGAGCGTGAAGTCGGCAGGATCCTTGACCCAGGTCGGTACCAGACCCCAACGCACAAGGATGCCCTGGCGCTTGTTTGCCGGGCCGTTCACCGCCATGAGGATGGGCTGCGTCGGCGCGATATTGTAGCGCGGCGGAAAGGCCTCAAGCTCCTCCAGTCCCAGAAAATCGGCCACCGCTTCCGGGCTTGCCGCTAGTGTGAATCTGCCGCACATGAAATTGCGCTTCTCCCGAAATTGCTTTCGCCAAAAATACCATGCATCTTCATCCTATTGCTCCATCGGGGACACGTCCATGGCCAAGCCACAAACAGGGGTTTCCGTCGCTGTTTTCCAGGGTGACAAGGTATTGCTGGTGAAGCGCGGCAAGGCTCCCTATCTCGGCTATTGGTCCCTGCCCGGCGGATCGCAGAACTTTGGCGAAACGCTCAGAGCGGCAGCGATCCGTGAATTGCAGGAAGAAACCGGGCTAGTTGCTCACCGTATCGAATTTGCCGAATTCATAGAGCCGCAAGCACATAATGAGTCCGGTGAGTTGATCGCCCATTTTGTGTTGGGGGTCTTTACCTGTCGTGAGTTTTCAGGGACGCCGGTCGCTGCTGATGATGCCTGCGATCTGGTGTGGTGCAATGTCGACGAATTGACCGAATTCAAGCTTACGCCGGGTACGGACCAGGTCATTGCCAGGATGGTCGAGAAATTCGACACAAAATCTTGATCAAAAGCGATTTTGATCTTTCCGCGGGGACTGTCACAACAACAGTACGAATTTGGAGGTAGCGCAATGTTTGTTCGCCTGTCCGTACTGATCCTGACCGCCTTGCTGGCTTTCCCGGCAGCGGCAGATCCCAATCCAAAGGGATATGAAAACTGGAAGACGGATTTTTCAATCACTTCTGTCGACTTGTCTGAAATCCGGTCTGGGGGACCGCCGAAAGACGGCATTCCGCCTATAGATGAACCGAAGCTGGTCAATGTCAGCGTGGAAAATATGCTCACGGACCAGGAGCCGGTCATCATGCTGGAGGTCAATGGCGATGCGCGCGCTTATCCCCTTTCTACGCTGATGTGGCACGAGATTGCCAATGATGTGGTCGGTGGCGAACCGGTAGCTGTGACGTATTGCCCATTATGCAACGCCTCGATTGTGTTTCTGGCAAAGCATGAAGGCCAAAAGCTTGATTTCGGTACGACAGGACGGCTGAGAAATTCGGATCTGGTCATGTATGACCGGCAGACTGAGACCTGGTGGCAGCAGTTTTCCGGCGAAGCAATTGTTGGTGAATTAACGGGCGCCAAATTGAAGATGCTGCCGTCTACGACCGTTTCATGGGCCAGTTTCAAAGAGAAATATCCTGACGGGAAAGTGTTGGTCCCCAACAATCCAGAGTTCCGGCAATATGGCAGAAACCCCTATGCCTATTACGACACTGCCAAGCGGCCATTCCTCTATGGCGGATCGATGCCCGAAGGAATTGAGCCGATGGCGCGGGTAATTATCGTCGATGATGGCGATAGCGAGTTTGCGATTACCATGGATGCGGTACGCGAAGCGGGAACCATCGAAAAGGACGGTGCCGTGCTGACCTGGAGCGGTGGCATGGTTTCTGCGCTTGATAGCAGCTCGATTGCCGATGGCCGCGAGATTGGCCAGGTGACGGTGACGCGCAAGTCAGACGGCGAGCCGATGGTGCATCACGTGACCTTTGCGTTTGTTGCCCATGCGTTTCACGAAGACCTGGAGATTTCGGGAATCTGACAGTCGGGTTCGAATACCACCCTGTCATTTGAGGCGAATAGACATTATATCGGGGTACTCAATCAGCGACTCGATGGCGGCATGGTTTTGCGACAACAAAGAATGTTTCTGTCTTATTGTATCAGGAAAGCCCAAATGCTTCTGGTGCTTACACCTGCCATCTTTTTGATTGGTCACATTTCGGTCGCCGAAGCCCAAAACGTCACCGAAGTTGAACCGGGTTCAGATGTAGAGGAGACCCAGACAGGTCCAACCATCAGAACCCTGCCACCTGCCTATGACGACCAGATGATGCGCTTGGCAGAGATTTTGGGTTCCCTGCACTATCTCCGTGATTTGTGCGGTGCCGAGGAAGAACAGCTCTGGCGCGACCAGATGCAGGAAATGCTGGACAAGGAACAGCCGACCCAGGAACGGCAACAAAAATTGACCGCACGGTTTAATCGTGGATTTCGAAATTATCAGGAAATCTATCGCGAATGCACACCTTCAGCGGCGGAAGCGGCAAACCGATATCTGCGGCAGGGAACCCGCCTTGCCTCCGAAATACCGAGCCGATATGGCAACTGAAATCGGAAAGCGCTTTGCCTGCCGACATTAACCCTGCGGGTTTACCATTTGGGAAAGATTCACACCACAAGCGGTCAAATACCGATATTGTTGGGAAGCTAACCCAAGTCGCGCATTTTGATCTTACGGTTTGAAATTACATGAAATCTTTGGAAACGGAATCGATTGACGAATTGATACTCCGGGAAAAACGTAGCGTTGCCCGCGACCTGATCAATGAAGCATGGGAAGACGGTATCGAAGCTGGAATTGAAACCGATATTCTCGCGCGCGAAATGATGTATGCGCTTATAAACGGGATATCTGAATCCATCGGACCCCAGGGTGCGATCGAGTTGACCAAGCAAATGTCAAAAAAAGCGCAAGAAGGCTGTTTCCTGCCCCCTCAACAGCTCCAGTAGCGTAAGACGCCCATATTGCAGAGTTGTTGCATGTGACCGAGACGCGCCGATTCGCGGGGTTTCGCGCCAGCGATTGTTACAGTAACATTATTTTATGAGACTTCGACAATGCGCAAGGTTCGCAAGAACCCCTGTGGTTTTTGGCTTGTTGTCATTTTTCCTTGCCCATGACAGCAATTCGGAAACGAAATCTGGCGTGATCATTTCCCCGGATCTGGAAACGAACAGCCTACAGCTGGCGGAATTTGCGGAAGAAGAAGAAACCTATCCAGACTCTGGCGAATTGTATTCTGATGAAGAGTATGTCGTTCCGGAAATTCAGCGCGATGTCTCAGAGATCGCTTATCCTGCACGCCGGATGCACAAATTGCTGGTAGACGCCGCCAAGGCAGGTGATATCTCAAAACTGGGTGAATATATCGGAACCGGCGAAGACATGACCATGCTTTCGCTGGGTGGATTGGATGAAGACCCGATCGAGTTTTTAAAATCCATGTCGGGCGATGAGGACGGCTATGAAATCCTGGCGATCCTGCAGGAGGTACTAGAGGCAGGGTTCGTTCATCTGGACAAGGGGACGGAAAACGAAATTTATGTCTGGCCGTATTTCTATGGTATCCCGTTGCGCGATCTTGATGCACGCCAACGTGTCGAAATGTACAAGCTGCTGACGCATGGCGACTTTGAAGAAATGAAGAATTTTGGTGCCTATTCCTTTTATCGGGTGGGAATTACACCGGAAGGTCGCTGGCGCTTCTTCGTCGCTGGTGACTGAGGCAAATCAGCCCTTGCCGGTCGGACGTAGCAAGTCTAAATACGATTTTTCATACGAAGGAAGTTTCATCCATGAGCAAGTGCGATTATGCCCGTTTGCACGACCGAGCATTGCTGCAGATAACGGGCAATGACGCAGAAAAACTGCTGCAGGGCATTGTTACTTGCGAGGTTGAATCGCTGGAAACAGGTGCTGCGCATTTTGGTGCCCTTTTAACGCCACAAGGCAAGGTGTTGTTTGACTTTTTCCTGATCCGCACAGCAGACGGGTTCCTGATCGATATTGATGCGTCGCTCGCGGAAGACTTCACGAAGCGATTGAACTTCTACAAATTACGAGCCGATGTGACGATCGAAAATGCTGACGGGGACATGGGTGTGTATGCCGTCTGGAACGGTGAACCAGGCAATGTTGATGGCATTGAGTTGGTCGACCCCCGCCTTTCAGCAATGGGTTCACGTCTGTATGGACCGCACTCACCGGACGGTAACGAAAGTGACTACAACGCCCACCGAATTGAACTGGGTATTCCGGAGGGTGGCAAGGATTTTGAATACGGCAAGGTTTTTCCGCACGAGGTACTGATGGACCAATTTGGTGGTATCGACTTTGCCAAGGGATGCTATGTCGGCCAGGAAGTCGTCTCCCGGATGCAGCATCGGGGGAAAATTCGCACGCGCACTCTGGCTATCGGTGCAGAAGAAAACCTGCCAGCATTCGGGACGGAAATTCGCGCGGCTGGAAAGCCAGCGGGAAGCATGGGTAGCTCATCTGGACATGCCGGCCTGGCATTGTTGAGATTGGACCGTGTCAAAACTGCCATGGACGACGGCGAAGAAATTATTGCCGGTGACACAAAGCTGACCGCGACCATACCCGATTTCGCCAGTTTTGGATGGCCGCAGGAATGATTGGTCCGGCATGATAGGGAAAAACCTTAACCCGTTGGTTTATAAGAAAAATGTCTAAATCCGATATCAAGACCCGTGCATGGCAGCGTATGCTGTCGGGCCGTGTGCTCGATCTGATTGAGCCTTCACCGGTTGATATCGAGATTGAAGATATTGCCCATGGCCTGGCGCGCGTTGCGCGCTGGAACGGACAGACGAAGGGAGCGCATGCATTTTCGGTTGCCCAGCATTCGGTCGCGGTGTTGCAGGTCGTCAGGCTCAGGCAGCCGGACATATCTATAGCTCAGCAAATGATGACCTTGCTGCATGATGCGCCGGAATATGTGATAGGCGACATGATCTCGCCGTTCAAGGCGGTGCTCGGTGATGGTTACAAATCGGTGGAGAGTAGATTATTGACCGCCATCCATTTGAGATTCGGACTACCGGCGGAAGCGACCGAAACCCAAAAGAAAGACATCAAGCGCGCAGATTCCATTGTCGCTTTTCACGAGGCGACGAAGCTGGCGGGTTTCGAAACACAGGAAGCGATCAAGCTGTTTGGAAGACCTGGCAGGCCGGTGCTCGACGAGGCATATCTGGTGCCGGTTTCGACCAGTGAAGCGCAGAAGATTTTTCTGGACGCGTTTCGCGATATCGAGAAAATGTCCTGATCGGAATATAATCGAGCTGGGAAGGATCGCTTGGCGCAGCAAATTGAAATCGGGCTGAACGCAGCCATTGTCGCCATGATCGACAACAATCCGTGCATTCTGCGCGTACCCGGGCCTGATGCCTTATTTGCTGATGCCCTGCCCTCCGGCCCGTTCGATCCGCGTACGCACAGGACCATGGAGATCGGCCTACGCGGCTGGGTCGAGGAACAGACCGCATTGCAGCTTGGTCATGTCGAACAACTCTACACATTTGGAGATCGTGGTCGGCATCAATCTCCTGACGACAGTTCTCCTCATATCGTTTCTGTTGGCTATCTGGCCCTGACACGGGTGCAGCCCGAGCAAATCTCCGCGCTGAAGATGGCAGGCGCCGGATTCCGGGACTGGTATGAATTCCTGCCCTGGGAAGATTGGCGGAAAGGCCGGCCTGCCATGCTGGATGACGAAATACTGCCGGAATTGGCGCGATGGGCTGCGATTGCCGACAAACGCGAGCATCAGAGCAAGGACCTGCGCCCTTCAAACCGTATCCGGATCGCGTTCGGCCTTGACGGCACGCAATGGGATGAGGAACGCGCGCTGGACCGGTATGAACTGATGTATTCTGCCGGGCTGTTGGATGAGAGCGTGCGGGACGGACGTTATAAAGAGAAGAATGTGAAGAGTTCGACCGGGCGGCCAATGGATCATGATCACAGGCGCATTCTGGCCACTGCCGTATCGCGCTTGCGAGCAAAACTGAAATATCGGCCGGTCGTCTTCGAACTGATGCCCACGGATTTCACGCTCACTGCCTTGCAGCAAGTTGTCGAGAGCATATTCGGGCGGTCCGTCCACAAGCAAAATTTCCGTAGGCTTGTCGAAAATGCAAAACTGGTAGAGCCGACCGGCGCATCTACAAGCCAGACCGGTGGCCGCCCGGCTGCGTTGTTCCGGTTTCGTGGAGAAGTGCTTGAGGAACGCCCCGCACCCGGTCTGCGAGTCGGGCGCCTGGGATAGCGCGACAAAGATGAGTCTCAATGCTGCGTCAGGCCGATCTAGAACCCAAACCGCCTGAAAAACCCAGCAAGCTCAAGATAATGGAGAGCGCGAGCATGACGGCTCCAATCGCAAAGGCGCGAACTGCGAAAAACAGATAGGTGTCATGCATGATGGTGAAGAAAACCCGTTGGGCAGCCTCGCCAGAGGGCCGATCCTCTTCGCTGAGCAGCAGCCAGGCCTCGCAGTGTTCCGGTTTTTTCGACTGGACATTCTGGGCAAACCAGATCAGCAGTACCGCCAGCCCAAGGGTCAGGATTGCACCGGTGCGAAGGGCAAGTAAATAATCATAAGCAAGGCCGAACATGATCATGGTTATGGCAAAGCCGGTAAAAAACACGGCCCGTCCAATCGAGATCGTGGCTGCTTGCTGGATTTTCTCCATGCCAAAACCTACGACGTCGGCTACGCAATACAAATCAAATTTTCGCGCGGAGGCCCAATCGACAAAGCGCACGTTTCCATTGCAGACGAATCAGCAAGACTAGATACCCAAGCAGTAGTTAGCTGAGATTACTTGCCGTCAATTGTTTCCTCAATCGCAGCATCGTGTTCCGAGCCGTGACCATGGCCCATATTGTGCAGGACTTCGTGCGCGATCGTATCCTTGTTGTCCAGTTGATTTGTATCGATGGCAGTTTCATTGCCACCGACAGTTGCAATGCCCGCAGTATTGCCCTCGAGATCCTTCGCGGTCATCTCAAGGCTACCTGCTTCATCAACCTTCTTTTCTACCTCTTCCTTGAAGTCAGGATCATTTTCAACCATTTCATCGAAGGTATCCTTTAATTGCTCTGCATCTTCAGGGTTTTCAGCATGGAACTTTACGTCGCCACCCATGCTTTCGGCCTGCTGTTCACCTACCGGAGAGGGATCATTGCTCCCACCTTCGGATGAGCCTTCACCGCCCGAGCCGCCACCAGCGCCATTTGCACTACCACCGCCTGAACCGCCGCCGCCAGCGCCATTTGCACCACCAGGAGAGCCCCCGCCACCACCGCCTGAATCGCCACAGGAGGAATCGCCGCCACCACCTTTGGCAGCGGGTTCACCGCCAGCAGGTTTACCACTCCCCTCACCTTCTTTAGCTGATTTCAGACCTAGCAATTCCATATATTCCTCCAACGTATCCGGCTTTTTTTCGCCTTCTCCGCCTTTTGGAGCGTTATCCTCATTGTTGCCACGTGCCTGCTTTTCGTTTTCGTTGACCGACTGGTCTCCTATGCCAGCAGAACCGTTGCCTGATCCATTTTCGGAATTCACGCCGTTATTGCCGGATTTCTGCTCGGATCCGGACAGTTTGTCATTTACCGACGATGCGGTTTCATCCCCATTTCCGGAGCGATTGGGACCACCACCAAATGCGGAGGGATCTGCTTGATATTGGCCGGCTGGCAGATTGGAACTGGTACTCATTTTCTCTCCCCAAAAGTAATCGCCCATTTTGCATGCTGCAAAATAGCGAAATTCATCCAGTTCGAGCCGAATGCCGCAACCAAAATCACAGAGGCAGATTCAACAAAATATTTGTGAAATCCCCAATTTTCCGGCTTAGACACCGGCCCCAATTTAACCCCTAATTACCACAAATTCAGAATATGGTAAATAAGGCTTATGAAATACTTATGTCCAACCCGAGATCGAGCGTGGGCGCGGCCATCGTGATCTTGGATGTGGAGATGAAGTCCACGCCGGTTTCGGCAATCGCTTTCACCGTATCAATATTCACATTTCCCGACGCTTCGAGCCTGATGCGGCCGCCGTTGTGCTGCTGATTTGTTGATACCGCCTCGGCAAGTTGATCGGTAGTCATATTGTCGAGCAGAACCACATCGGGATTGGCTTCAAGCGCCTCGACAAATTGTTCAAGCGTATCGACTTCCACTTCGATCATTACCAGATGACCTGCAAATTCGCGCGCACGCTCAATCGCAATTGCAACCCCACCACAGACCGCAATATGATTGTCCTTGATCAGAACTGCGTCATCCAGACCGAAACGGTGATTTGAGCCGCCGCCGCATTTGACGGCGTATTTGTCGAACGCCCGGTGTCCAGGCACAGTCTTTCTCGTGCAACAAATGCGTGCCTTGGTGTGAGCGATCTGCTCCTGAAACCGGGCTGTGTAGCTGGCAATCCCGGACATGCGCATCAGATAGTTGAGTGCGACACGCTCGGCGCCCAAAATTGCGCGAGCTGTTCCAGAGATTTCCGCGACAATCCCGCCCGCGGACAAACGGTGGCCGTCACTGGCGTGACGTTCAAATACCAGCGTTTCGTCCATCAACTGAAATGCGGTTTCTGCCAGATCGATGCCTGCCAGGGTTCCGTTTTCGCGGCTGGATATTACCGCGTTTGCTGTCGCGTCCACCGGAATCGTGGCGTTGGTAGTTATATCGCCAGCGCGTCCAAGGTCCTCGGTCAATGCAGCCCTGACAGCCTCTTCGACAAGAATACCGGGTAACTGGGGCGGTAGCGCTGATTGGCTTGTTGTCATGCCGTAACCGCCGCTGCTTCATTGGCGATTGCATCGGCTTCATCAAGCGTCATAAAGGTCCGATGCTGGAATTCTGGTAATTCTTCAGGGAAATCGGATCGAAAATGACCGCCCCGGCTTTCCTTTCGCTGCAGTGCCGCTGCTGCCACCAGTTTCGCGGTCGACAAGACATTGGCGAAGCGGGGGGATTTGTTGGCTTCTTCCAGGCGGATGATTTCCCGTAATGCGGTCTTTAGTCCGTCGCCATCGCGGATCACTCCGACCTCATTACTCATCAGCGCACGCAACGTCTTCATTGCCTTGCTGTCGCCTTCGGGCTCGACCTCGTCACGTTCACCGGAACGGTCGGTCCAGGGGTTGGTCTTGGGTGTCGGCAGAAGACCTGAAATATCGTCGGCGATGCGGCTGGCAAAGACGACCGCCTCCAACAGCGAATTCGAAGCCAGCCGGTTAGCGCCGTGCGCACCAGTCGAGGTAACCTCGCCGCAGGACCAGAGACCATCCAGCGAAGACCGCCCATCTGCGTCGGTCAGAATGCCGCCCATGTGATAGTGGGCAGCGGGAATGACCGGAATCAGATCAGCCACCGGATCAATATTGGCCGCCTTGCAATAGCCGTAGACGGTGGGAAATTCCTCCGCGAAATGATTGCCGATTGCCTTGCGGCAATCAAGCCATGCACCGCGTCCAGATTTGACCTCGTCGAAGATGCCTCTCGCAACAATGTCGCGCGGGGCGAGTTCGCCAGCCGGATCGATATCGAGCATGAATCGGTGGCCGTCATCATTGACAAGCGTGCAGCCCTCGCCGCGCAGGGCTTCGGTTGCGAGCGGTGCGGGATCATTTCCGACATTGATGGCCGTCGGGTGGAACTGCACGAACTCGGGATCGGCAATCACAGCGCCCGCGCGCGCGGCCATACCGCAACCACCGCCACGGGCCTCCTTAGGATTGGTGGTCACCTGGTAGATATGTCCGACACCACCGGTCGCCATGATGACTGCGCGAGCCGGAAATTCGATCCGATTAAGCGACTGGCCACCATCCGGCCTGGCTATCATTCCGGCGACATAGCGGCCGGCCATGACCAATTCTTCGGCGACATATCCTTCCATCAATCTGATTGAGGGGGATTTTTTTACCGCGGTGACAAGTGCTTCCATGATCGCGCGCCCTGCCCTGTCACCCGCGACCCGAACGACACGATTTTCCGAATGTGCCGCCTCACGCGAGGTCTGCAACCTGCCTTCAAGATCGCGATCAAAGGGAACGCCATATTCCAGCAAATCGTGGATTCTCGCAGCAGCTTCGGAGACCATGAGAGCGGCTATTTTTTCGTCGACAATTCCGGCACCTGCGGCGATTGTGTCGGCCAGGTGTTTTTCGATAGTGTCGCCCTCAGATACTGCTGCAGCGATCCCGGCCTGTGCCCAAGCCGATGAAGCACCTTGCCCGATCGGTGCGGCAGCAAGCACCGTTACCGGTCTTGGCGCAAGTTTCAATGCACAGAAGAGACCTGCCAAACCGCCACCGACGATGATGACATCGTCGATCCCGGTCCAGGAAACCGGTGGGAAAAGGTCGGGCTGACTTTTCGACATCCTCAGCTGCCGATCAGTTGGCCTTGAGATTTACCATGCGCTCGACCGCCTGACGCGCGCGCGCTGCCATGGTGGGATCCACGTGAACTTCCTCGCGCATGTAGAGCAGGCTATCCAGGATCTTCGGCAATGTGATGCGCTTCATGTGCGGGCAAAGATTGCACGGCTTGATGAATTCGACACCCTTGGCTTCCTTCTCGATATTGGAGGCCATGGAGCATTCTGTCACCAGCAACACCTTGGCACCGGGTTTGCGGCCGCGGGCATATTCGATCATGCCGGCGGTTGAGCCGGTATAGTCGGCAACCTCCACGACAGAAGGCGGGCATTCGGGATGTGCGATGATCTGGATCTCCGGATCTGCCTCGCGATAGGCGAGCAACTCCTCTGCGGTGAAGCGCTCGTGGACCTCACAATGGCCTTTCCAGGTCAGGATTTTCTTGGATGTCTGCTTGGCGACGTTCTGCGCCAGGAACTCATCCGGGATCAGCAGGACCGTATCCGACTCGAAACTTTCAACGATCCGCACCGCATTTGAAGAGGTGCAGCAAATGTCGCTTTCGGCCTTCACATCGGCCGACGTGTTGACATAGGTCACAATCGGAACACCGGGATAACGTTCGCGCAGCAAGCGGACATCGGCACCGGTAATGGATTCCGCCAGGCTGCAGCCGGCACGCATATCCGGAATAAGGACGGTCTTCTTTTCATTGAGGAGCTTGGAAGTCTCGGCCATGAAGTGAACGCCGCACTGGATGATGATCTCCTGCTCGACCTTTTCTGCTTCGCGAGCCAATTGCAGGGAATCGCCACGAAAATCCGAGACGCAGTGATAAATTTCCGGCGTCTGGTAATTGTGGGCCAGGATGACCGCATCCCGCTTCTTCTTGAGCTTGTTGATCCAGTAGACATAGGGCGCATGGACCGGCCACTCGATCGCTGGAATATGATGCTTGACCTTTTCGTAGAGCGGCGCGGTTACACGCTCGATTTCGGGCGTGTAGGTCAGATCCGGCTTGGGTAGGACACCAAAGCGATCAGCGGCTGTCAGGCGCTGAATTACGGAGCCTTCGTTGTGGCCATGTTCCAAATTGGCGCTCATATCGCCCTCCCGCATCGATTTTTCTATTTATACTCATTTTGAGTATAAGGGTAATCCAAAAATATGCCCGATCAATCGGACCTATCGAACTTATGCTCACAACAAACATAATTCAAGGGCGAAATAAAAACTAAAACAATATGCCACACCCCTTGATCGAAATATGGTAACTGCAATCAGGCTGGCCTGCCATTGAAACCGCCATAAAGATCAATTCATTTGACCGCGAAATAAACATTATTGATTATTTTGCACTTCTGAATACTGGTAATGGAATTCTTCCCTAAACAATGGAATGACAGGGATGTCGAGCCCAGATAGTCAAAAGAGTCAGTTTCCCTGGCCGATCATCATTTCAGGCTGCATCATTGCGCTAATGGCATTCGGGCCTCGCTCTGCGATGGGATTTTTCCAGATCCCGATCATCGAGACGCATGGCTGGGACAGAACCACGTTTGGGCTGGCGATTGCCATCCAGAACATATGCTGGGGTATCGGCCAGCCGATCTTCGGTGCGATCTCCGACAAATACGGGACTGGCAGAGTGCTGGTGCTGGGTGGAATATTCTATGCGCTTGGCCTGTATGGCATGTCGGTTGCCGATACGCCTTTCATGCTGCATTTCACGGCAGGTATCCTGGTTGGCCTGGGAACGGCAGCAGGATCATTTGCAATCATCATGTCTGCATTCGCCCGGAATGTCCCCTCCGAGAAACGAATGTTCGTATTCGGGATCGGTACTGCAGCCGGTTCGGCAGGAATGGCATTGTTTTCACCACTCACCGTGGCGATGATCGGGGCGCTGGGCTGGCAGGAGACATTAGTCTGGATTGCCATGTCGATGATGGTGGTTCCCATTCTCGCCTATTTTCTCAGAGGGAGCGCGGAAAGTGGAGCCTATTCAAGACCGGAGGATGATCAGACGGTGGCCGAAGCGCTCAAGGAGGCCTTCAACCACAAGAGTTTCAATCTTCTGACAGCCGGATTTTTTGTCTGCGGATTTCATGTTGCTTTCATTACCGCGCACTTTCCCGCCTATATCAGCGATATTGGGCTAGACCCGAAATGGGCCGGTGCGGCGCTAATGTTGATTGGCGGTTTTAATATCATCGGGTCACTGGCTTCGGGCATAATTGGCCAGCGTTATCCCAAACCGGCATTTCTATCGCTTATCTATGTGTTGCGGTCGTTCGTTATTGTAGCCTTCCTGTTGTTGCCGCAAACGCCGGCAAGCGTGCTGATCTTTGCCTGCGCCATGGGATTGCTTTGGCTTTCTACCGTGCCACCGACCAATGCCCTAGTTGCGGTCATGTTTGGAACAAGACATCTCGGTCTATTGGGCGGTGTAGTGTTTTTCTCGCACCAGGTCGGGTCGTTCCTGGGCGTCTGGCTTGGGGGCTATCTATACGACATCTACGGTACTTTCGATGTTGTCTGGTGGCTTGGGGTCGTGCTTGGGCTGGTTGCGGCGATCCTGCACTGGCCGATCAAGGAAGCACCGGTGGATCGCCTCGCTACAGCGTCGATCCAATAGCGGAATTGGGCAGATTTTGTTTGTTGCCAAGCACAATTGAGGCGCTAACTTTAATAGACAGGCTGGCTGGAAGTGCTTCCCATTCTTCCGACCCGCCTGAATTTGCATGAAAATTTATGCCAACACATTTCCGAAAGGTTAGATCCCATGAACGAGATGACGCCGATCCGTCGCAAGACTGCGAAGGATTTTCCTCAGGAATTACTAGACCTTTACGATTATTACGCTCACGGCAAGATCACCAAGCGCGAATTCCTCGACAAGGCCGCGAAGTTTGCCGTCGGCGGTGTTACAGCGGCCGTCCTTTTAAGACAGCTCTCTCCCAATTATGCCCATGCCCAACAGGTTGCTCCGGACGATTCCTCAATCTCCACGCAGAGGATCTCCTATGATTCCCCCAATGGGAACGGTAAGGTAAATGCCTATCTGGTGCGTCCGGCCGGTGTTGACACCAAACTGCCCGGTGTTCTGGTCATTCACGAAAACAGAGGCCTTAATCCATATATTGAGGATGTTGCGCGCCGCATGGGCAAGGCCGGATTCATGGCACTGGCTCCCGATGGGCTGACTTCTGTTGGTGGTTATCCAGGAAACGATGACGAAGGTCGCGAACTGCAGAGAACCGTTGATCGTGAAAAGCTGTTGAACGACTTTTTCGCCGGCTTTGAGTATTTGTCAGGGCGCGATGATTGTACCGGCAAGGTTGGCGCAGTCGGCTTCTGCTATGGCGGCGGCGTCGTTAATGCGATCGCAGTTGCCTATCCGGAGCTTGCGGCGGGTGTACCATTTTATGGCCGTCAGGCATCAGCAGAAGATGCGGCCGCAATTGAGGCGCCTCTGCTCCTGCAATATGCCGAGCTGGATGAGCGCATCAATGCCGGTTGGCCAGATTATGAGGCTGCCCTGAAGGCGGCAGGCAAGAACTACACCATGCATATGTATCCCGGTGTCAATCATGGCTTCCATAACGATACGACGCCAAGATATGACGAGGCGGCGGCCAAGCTCGCCGAGGAACGCACGATCGCGTTCTTCAAGGAACATCTGATGTAGTTTGAAGCCGGACTATTCCGGTTTTGGCAATGGGAAGATCGCGCAGGTCTCTGTACCGTGCGCGATCAATTTTCCCTCGGCCGTATGGATGCTTGCCTCGCTGGTGGCGATCGTACGGCCGAAATGAACGATTTTTCCTTCGCAAACGACCTCGCCGGTGTTTTCAAACATCGGGCGGACGAGGTGGATCTTGAACTCAACGGTGGAATAACCGATGCCAGCTGGCAGCATGGTGTGGACTGCGCATCCCAATGAGGAATCAAGAAGCGTCGCCGGCCAGCCGCCATGAACGCTACCCATTGGATTATAGAAGTCAGCCAGGGGTGTGCCGCGAAACACCGCCCTGCCCTTGCTGGCGTCGGTCAGCTTGAAGTTCAATGTCCGCGAAATTGGCGGCTGCGGAATTTCCCCGCGCAGCATCATGTCGAACAATTCTATTGCGGGTTTTTCGAATGCAAGCTCCCTGGGTACCAAGCCGTACTGGGTATCGGATTCTGCACTATCAACTTGCTTTGTCATTTCCCAATTCCGATCGGTTCTCGGCAACAGGTTGTAGCTTCCCATCCTGTTGCTTTTTCAATTCCTTCAGGACGTTTCTGATCACGCCGTCCCGCTCATCGGGCGGACGTATGCCGCGGGGAGCCCAGACATGGCGATCAAGAAAATACGCCGACAGTGCGAAACCTGCTTCAACCTCCTCAAGGGTATAGTCAGAATCCTGACGTTGCGTCTTTTCTGAGAGAAAGGCTGGCAGCGCAAGCAATTTTGATGCCCAGGGTCTACCAGCTTCCCGGCTGACCGCCTTGCCGGTTTTTGGGGAGACAAAAACCAGTTCTGTTGTCTGACCGGTAGCCGCACAATTTCCGAGTTCGAGGCCAAAGCCCAATTCATCGAGAAGGGCGATCTCGAAACGGATAATCAGATGGGCAGCCTTTGCTGGTTCATCGAGATTGTCGAGAATAACCAGAGCAGCATCATACATTGAACGATGGGGGTCTCTTTCCGGCAACAGCCGCAAATGTGCTGCCAAAAGTTGCAGTCCGTACAGACCGATTTGGGTTTCCATCAATCTGGCGGCCCGGAGCGCATCGGCATCGATCGTATATTGACCCAGATGTTCGTCCAGACGAGCGCGCCAGGTCAGATGGACCGAATTTCCCGGCTGCAAAATCGGCCGCATCCGCGCCGAACGCCCACCACGTGCCAATCCCAAATGCCTGCCATGGTTTTCGGTCATGGCCTCAATAATGACACTGCCCTCACCATGACGGCGGACGCCGAGGATTACGCCTTCATCTTTCCATTCCATCTTGCAAGCGTGGGCCTATCCCCGTGGAAATTCAAGCCCGATTTCGCGATAGCGGGCCGGATC
>JANQQM010000215.1 GCA_028289365.1 Salaquimonas sp.
CCATCCCCTTTGTACAGGCCAGCGTATTGGTGCCGTCAATGTTCATCGCACAGGACCCGCAAATTCCCTCCCGACAGGACCGCCGCAGGGTCAGGGTCGGATCGACCTCGTTCTTGATCCACAACAGCGCATCAAGCACCATTGGCCCGCATTCATCCATGTCGACAAAAAACGTATCCAGGCTCGGATTTTCGTCATCATCCGGAGACCAGCGGTAAATCCGGAACTCCCGGACATTCGTCGCGCCGTCAGGTTTCGGCCAGGTCTTGCCGGGCTTGATCTGTGAATTCTTCGGAAGTGCGAGTTCAACCATTCTGTCGTCCTTTAATACACCCGCGCTTTCGGCGCTATCTTGGCAAGATCAATCCCTTCGGCGAGCAGCTCCGTATGAACCGGGCGATAGCTCAGCTTGACCTTGCCCTTTGCATCCACCTTGGCGAGCGTATGTTCACGCCAGTTCTTGTCGTCGCGATCAGGAAAGTCCTCCCTGGCATGCGCACCACGGCTTTCCTTGCGTGCCTCCGCGCTATAGACCGTGGTGATCGCGCAGATTGCCAGGTTCTGCAGTTCCAGCGTTTCCACCAGATCCGAATTCCAGACCATCGAGCGGTCATGGACCTTGATGTCGCTGAGCCCTTTCCAGACCTCGTCCATCCGTTTGCAACCGGCTTTCAGCGTTTCTTCAGTGCGGAAGACTGCAGCATCCTCCTGCATCGCCCGTTGCATCGTATCGCGCAGTTTCGCCGTCGAAACTGAGCCATCCGCATAGCGGGTCGCATCAAACCGGGCCATGATCTCGTCACTGACCTTCTCATCCGGCTCGGGAATTGAAGCTTCTCGATCGATGACTTCGCCCGCCCTTATCCCCGCCGCCCGGCCAAACACGACCAGGTCGATCAGGCTGTTTGATCCGAGCCGGTTGGCGCCATGCACCGAGGCACAACCTGCCTCGCCAACCGCCATCAGGCCGGGTGAGACCCGGTCAGGGTCCTTCGCGGTGGGATTTAAAACCTCGCCCCAATAATTGGTCGGCACGCCACCCATATTGTAGTGAACGGTCGGCAAGACAGGAATCGGCTGCCGCGTAACCTCCACACCAGCAAAAATCTTGGCCGATTCCGAAATTCCCGGAAGCCGCTGCGCCAGCACCGCCGGATCAAGATGATCCAGATGCAGGAAGATATGATCCTGTCCCTGACCGACCCCGCGGCCCTCGCGGATCTCCAGCGTCATGCAGCGCGATACCACGTCGCGCGAGGCAAGATCCTTTGCCGAAGGCGCATATCGTTCCATGAAGCGCTCGCCCTCGGAATTGACCAGATATCCGCCTTCCCCGCGGGCACCTTCGGTAATCAGCGTCCCGGCGCCATAAATTCCCGTCGGATGAAACTGCACGAATTCCATATCCTGCAGCGGCAGACCGGCGCGCGCGATCATCCCGTTTCCGTCGCCGGTACAGGTATGTGCCGACGTTGCCGAGAAATAAGCCCGGCCATAGCCGCCCGTGGCCAGCACCACCATCTTTGCATTGAACCGATGGATATTGCCGTCATCCAGGTTCCAGGCGATCAGGCCGGTGCAGACGCCATTCTTGTCCATCATCAGGTCAAGCGCGAAATACTCGATATAGAACTCCGCATTGTGCCGCAGCGACTGACCGTAAAGCGTGTGCAGGATCGCGTGGCCTGTCCGGTCGGCGGCAGCGCAGGTACGCTGCACTGGCGGACCGTCACCGTAATTCTGCATATGCCCGCCAAAGGGCCGCTGGTAGATCTTGCCATCCTCGGTACGGCTGAACGGAACGCCGTAATGCTCCAATTCGTAAACCGCAGCCGGCGCTTCCATCGCCAGATATTGCATTGCGTCAACGTCGCCCAGCCAATCCGAGCCCTTGACGGTGTCATACATGTGCCACTGCCAGCAATCCTCGCCCATATTGGTCAGGGATGCGGCAATACCGCCCTGTGCGGCGACTGTATGGCTGCGCGTCGGAAAAACCTTGGTAACGCAAGCAGTCTTGAGCCCTTGTTCGGCCATGCCAAGCGTTGCCCTGAGACCGGACCCGCCTGCCCCGACAACCACCACATCATGATAGTGGTCAATGAACTCGTAAGCGCGACCGTTTACGCCGGGCGCCGATTTTGCGCCACTCGCTTTTTTGGCCATACCATCAGCCTCCGAAACCAAGCTTGAGAATCGCGAAACCGGCAGATATGCCAATTGCGAATGTGAAAAACGTATTGCCCATCAAGAGCAGGATCTTGACACCCTCGGCATGAATGTAATCTTCGATGATTGTCTGCATGCCCAGGCGCATGTGATACAGCATCGATGCCATCGTCAGAAGCAGACCAATCGCAATGAGTGGCGAGGACAAGGTGTCGAGAATCGTTTGATGGCTCTTGCCAAAAAGCGAGACAACCAGCCAGACCAGAAACAACGTCAAGGGCACATTGGCTACCGCGGTAACGCGTTGCCGCCAGAAATGTTCGGTACCTTCCCTGGCCGAACCCAGTCCCAATACCTTGCCCAGGGGAGTGCGCATGCTCATCTTGCCTCTCCCTTCACACTGCTGCCGCCAGGATCCAGATCAGTACCGTCAGGCCGACTGATCCGATCAGGGTTGCCCACGCCAATTTGGTGGACGTTTCCTTGTCAAACAAATGTCCGGTATCCCAGATCAGATGCCGGATACCGCCGAGCATGTGATGCATCAGCGCCCAGGTAAAACCGAACAAGACAATCATGCCTGGCCAGCTCGACAGGATCGCATGGCAGAATTCATAATAGGCAGGCCCGCTTGCCGCCGCCACCAGCCACCATGCGACCAGCAATATCCCGAAATACATCGCCGCGCCCGTAACCCGGTGCAGAATTGACATGACCATGGTGGGAATTGGTTTGTAGATTTGCAAATGGGGTGAAAGGGGCCGCTTTGCGCGGATATCAGCTTCTGCCATGCGGGCCGGTCTCCTGCCGGAATAAAGAGAGTATTCCGTTTCCTTCAATCAGCAAAAAATCGGGGAATTGCAGGTTAAAACCCTGTTTCACCCCCATTTGCCGTCAATCTGTTCGCAGGTGCGAACAGAAATGTTCTAATGCCTATGCGACCACAGGTCAAAACCAATGGCTGATCTACCCCGAATAAAATCGATTAGGCCGTAAATCTGATGGTAATTCGATCTTGAATCCCCTCCAATTCAGTCATTTGAGGTCCTATCGTGGGTGCAGCCAGCTCGGAAGAAAGCTGTAAGCATCCTTGTTCATCGACTCATCAAAAACTACATCTGCAGCAGCCAGACGTTTTTTCAAGGAACCGTCATTGAATGCGTCAAACGTTTCTGTCGCACCGCCAATATGCTCGCCTCCGACATAGATTTGCGGGATCGTGGGCGAACCGGTCATGCCTTTGAGCACCGTTCTGATACCCAGTCCGAGGTCATCCTTTTGGTAGGCAACTGAATCGAGATCAACGGAATGGTATTCGATCCCCGCCTCACCAAACATCTTGCGCACCGACCAGCAGAATTCGCACCATTCAAGCGCAAACATGACGACCGGCTTGTCGCCGATCGTTTCCTGGACGAAGGCGGCCACTTTCGGGTCTATCTCCTCCTTTTTTCCGGCTGCAGGCGCAGCAACACCGGATTGGACGTCAAAACGATAGCCGGGCGTCGACCGGGAAATATCCACCTCGGCCTCTGTCATTTCCGCTTCAATACCGTCAAACAGCACCGTCGACATGTACCGCTCACCGGTATCGGGGATCATCGCCAATATCCGGGAACCTTCTGGGGCATTTTCCGCCACCCTCAGGGCTGCAGCGAAGGTTGCGCCGCCGGAAATGCCGCAAAACACGCCCTCTTTGGCGGCAAGATCCTGACTTGCCTTTAACGCGTCAGACCCGGCAACAGGCTGGTAGGCGTCGATCAGTTTCGCCTCGAGAACATCTTCGGCCAGTTTCGGGATGAAATCCGGCGACCAGCCCTGCATCAGATGCGGCCGGAACATGGGATGGCTCGATGCCGGACGCCCATCCGGCTCGCGATCCTGCGCAATTCCGCTGGACAGGATTGGAACATTGTCGGGTTCGGTCACAATGATGCTGGTTTGCGGGCTCTTGGCCTTGAGAACCCGTGCAACTCCCTTGAGCGTCCCGCCGGTCCCAAAACCGGTAACCCAGTAATCAAGCCCGGTTTCACTGAAATCCGACAGAATTTCCTCGGCCGTTGTTCGCGAGTGCATATCGGCATTGGCTTCATTCTCGAACTGTCTTGTCAGAAACCAGCCATGTTCGGCAGCAAGCTCCTCTGCCTTTGCCAACATGCCCGAGCCCTTCTCCGCTGCGGGCGTCAACACAACCTTGGCGCCCAGAAACCTCAAGAGTTTCCTGCGTTCCACGCTGAAATTCTCGGCCATGGTGACAACGAGCGGATAACCCTTTTGTGCGCAGACCATGGCAAGACCGATTCCGGTATTGCCCGACGTTGCCTCGACGACGGTCTG
>JANQQM010000216.1 GCA_028289365.1 Salaquimonas sp.
CGGCATCTTGTAGACCGGCAGTTTTGTTTCACCGCGGCCATAGCCGGGCATTACACGAATTGGCTTTGGTTGTTTGTCCCAGAGGTCCAATGCCGTCAAACCATCTTCCCCGAACAAGCCGGTAATATAGGTTCGGCCATTTCCGGTGATTAGCGCGTCATAGGGGTTCTTTCCCATGTCCGGAATTTTGGTGATTTCCACAGCCTCGCCCGACAGATCGGCGATCCAGGTCTCTCCTGTGTCCCACATCGTGAACACGAACTTACGCCCTGGCGCGTCCACCAATCCCACGGTCTTTGATCCGGTCGGAATATCGGCAACCATTTCCAGCGTATCGGCGTCAAATACCCGTACCCCTCCAGGCTCATAGTTCGAGACAGCAACCAAGCGACCATTGTCTGAAATCGCTCCGCCAATCGAATTGCCTGCTTGAATAATTCGCTTGGCGATCTTGCCCGTCACAATGTCGATTTTGGTCAAACCGCCATCGCGACCAAAAACATAGGCAAATCGCTCATCTGGACTAAAGACGATGGAGGCATGACTGAGATCCCCCAATCCTTCGATCCGTTTCAGGGCGGACCGTTGCGACTGGTCGATTAGCAGGACGGAGCCTGTTGTTCGCTCAACAATTAGACCAAGATCGCCGGTTGCCGTCGGCTCAGCCTTCGCGACTGACAACAGGAGGAAGAAAACAAATCCGGCCAGTAGATGCTTCATCTCGTCTCCGGTTTCAAAAGGTATTGAGCGATCCAATTTGCGGACTCTACCGAGATCAATGGATGCCACGGCGGCATTGCCGTCCCCGGAATGCCATTAAGAATCACGTCGGCTAGTGCCTCCACATCGTAATGTTCCAGATTTTTCGGGCGCAGATCCGGTCCAAGTCCTCCTTTGAGGGTCAATCCGTGGCAGCTTCCGCAATCCTGATGCACCAGGTTTTTCAAAGCCTTGGTATCAGCCGTTCCGCCCGCCGACGCCGCTTGCAAGGCGTTTGCAAAAAACAATGCCGCCGCGACAAGCCTAACCATGGGCGACATCCTGTTGCACCTGATCGGCAATGTCCGTTACGGATTGTTCGCCATAAAATGAGACAACGTCGCCGATGATGAACAAAACGGGTGCTTTGAAATCGGATTCTCGAATGTCCTGGGCTATCGTGTCCAACCTCGAGATCAGCCGTTTTTCCTGGATTGTTGTCGCGCAGGCAACTGCCATTACCGGGGTCGATCCGGAAAGGCCTTCGGTCATCAGGCCCATGGCAATCTGCCCAATATTTGCGACACCCATGTAGACTACGAGCGTTGTGTTCGGGTCCGCCAGACGTTTCCAATCAAGATCCAGGACTTTTCCGGCCTCTCGATGACCTGTGACATACTGGATGCCGGTTGCGACACCGCGATGCGTCAAGGGCACACCAGTCGAACTGCTTGCACCTTGTGCGGCAGTAATTCCGGGAGCGTATTCAACCGCGATATCGTGCTGCCTGAGATAGGCGGCCTCTTCGCTGCCGCGCCCGAAGATCAACGGATCTCCTCCCTTGAGCCGGGCTACATTGCAGCCGGCGCGCGCTTCGCGGAGAAGAATTTCGTTAATGTTCTGCTGAGTAACGGTATGGCACTTCGGAAACTTCCCGACAGGTATCATTCGCGCTTTTTCGGGAGACAGTGCCAAAATCTCTGCGCTGACAAGCCTGTCATGCACCACCACATCAGCCTCACGCAGCATACGCAGCGCTCGCAGTGTCATCAGTTCAGGATCTCCCGGACCCGCCCCAATCAGTGAAACCTTACCTTTCATGATAATTCTCGCTTGCATTGAATGGTCTGGGAGGTTCGGCCGATTGCCATATGCTGGGAATCCGTGCCCAATGGTCAGCTCTGCACTTGATGCACACTGCCTGCAATGGAAGAACCGAACATTTCATGTGGGCAGAATGAATGCCCAATCCGATCACTTCCTTGATTTATGTTAAGGCACAGAAATTTTATTCAGGTCCGGCGTTCACGCGGTCTGGACATCAATTCAGGGGTCAACGGTAATCACACTTACCATCTCCTGGGTGTCCCAATGTGGTCCGCAGTGAATTTCATGGCGGCCAGGAGAATCGAATGTGAATTCGTAAAATTCCTCCGGGAAAAGCCGATCGGATTCGGGGATGTCAGTCCCCTTCAATATCACGCTGTGGCTTGTGCGCTTGTCTACATTTACCCAACGTACGGTTGTTCCTACTGGGACTGAAATATCTGCTGGGCAAAACTTGTATTTGTACATCGTGACGACTGTAACATCGTCGGCTTCAGAAGCAGCATGTCCAAACATATCGGCATACCGCTCTTCCGCCTCGGCGCAGATCGCAGCTGTTTTGTCATCCTGTGCCGTTGCGTCGGAAACAGTCAGCATCAATATCGCAAAAGTCGAAAAGTAGAAGCAGAATGTATTTTTGAACATGCCTATCTCCTTGTCGTGAAATGCCCGCGATGAAAACGCACCGCCATGCAAGTTTATTTTTTGACGACGTTGATTGCAGCGCCCGGATCATCCAGCGCCATCTTGAGATCCAGCGTCACATGATGAAAGCGCGCTGCCGCATAGTCGTCGTGGATTGCAAATCCGACGGTATAGGTCTTGCCGGGTTCCAGCGGAACATCGCCACCGGCATCCGAATTCAAGGGTCGCGAAAATTCTACTGTCCAGGTGCCGTTTGACAAATTCGCAGAAGCAGCGATCTCTCCGTCATTGGCAACGCGACGATCTAGCAGATAGCCATTGGTGGCTGACCCGTCTGCATAGATGCGCAACAAGTCGAGAATTGTACCGTCCGCAAGAAACTGGTCCATTTCCTCAGCCGTTTTCAGCTTGTCCCAGCCACCCTGCGCCTTTCCGCGCCTGCCTCTGACCTCAACCTTTGTACGGCTCTCGGTCAGATACTTCGTTATTGTTTCTGTGGCAGACAACTGTTCTGCCACTTCGGAATTTGCCGCTATCGTCTCTGCATCGGGTGCAAAGGGCATATATGTGTTGTCGGCATGACAGGATGCCCAGCATCCAACTTGATCACCCATCTCAATTCCAGTGCCGGTGATCATCATTGCAACCTTGATCTGGTTGTCGGGATCCATTTTACCGCCGTCCACAAAGGGGGCTGGATTATGCCCGGCATCCGGCCATTGCAGACGCAGGTAGACATTATCCGCGTCATGAACTGCCTGAACGGTCGCATCGATCGTTCCACGCTTGCCGGGAATGGGAGTCGGTTCGATTTCGCCACCGGCAACGATCTTGTTGCCAATCGCCTCCAATTCATTGGCATGACAGGTCGAGCAGGCATCACCACCTTTGGTCAGTGGTCGAGCCCCACCATGGGTCTTGCCATTTTGCACCCACTCAAAGGATGCCTGTCCAGGGTAAAACAAGGTAACATCGGCAACTGGTGCCTTGGTCCAGTCGATATCAAAGCCAGCTCCGCTGCCGCCTGCCTCTGACTTTGCGTCACCGGCGTCATTGTTTCCAGCTTCTGCAAGAGCATCGGCACGAGCGGTTTCGACTGCAGATGCAATAAGCTCCTCCAGAGCCTTGCGCTCTTCTGCCTGCGCAGCCTTTGCCTCTGCTGCCTCCTTGGCTTCCTTTTCCGTGATGTAGGCAAGACTGACAAGATACTCCTCGGGTACCTCTCGTATGAAATCCGGATTTGGGGCTTCAATTTCTTCAAGGTAATCAGGGTCCGCACGATCGCGTATATTTTGATGTGCAATCCCCTTGTGGCAATCGATGCAGGTCTGTCCGGTCTCCATCGCGTTTAGATGCTGCTGTCGTGCACGTGGTTTTTGAAATTCCGGCATCATCGATTCAAAACCGTGGCAATTCCGGCATTCAATGGAATCCGTGGACTTCATGCGTTCCCATTCATTCATGGCAAGGTGAATGCGCTTGTCTTCAAATTTCTCCCTTGTGGCGATTGAACCGGTGATTTTACCCCATAATTCGCGGGATGCCTTGACCTTGCGAATGACTTTATGGGTCCAGTCCTTCGGAACGTGACAATCCGAACAAGTCGCGCCCACGCCTGAGCGATTTACGTCATGAATAGTCCCAGTATATTCCTTGTAAACGAAATCATTCATCTCATGGCAGGAAACGCAGAACTCCAGCTTGTTCGTCGCCTCCATGGCGGTGTTAAACCCACCCCAAAATATAATTCCGGCAGCAAATGCCACAGCGATGCCAGCGACCGGCATTCCCCAAAAAACATAACGGCGCCAGATTGGCTCTTTCTTGTTGTCATCAGTACTTTCAGTCATGACCAGATTCCGGTTCGGCTTTGATTAGGTAATCCTGCCGGCAGGGCCCCAAGACGTTGTGTCGAAGACCAAAAGCGAAATTGGATTTTGGTGTAACTGCAAGCCACCAGATTTCGCAGTCACAACATCACTGCCAACTAAAGAAGGGCGGCAATTCGATCCGCCCTTCCGATGATGCCTCAACTCATATCAAGTGACATGGTTTGATCGGTTGTAGACGTTGAATTTGCCAGTTGGGGCAAACAGGCCTTTAACCCGCGCCTTTTCTTCCAGCGTCTTGGCGTCGAATATTACGATCTCGCCATTTGGCTCTTTCGAAGTCGCCCGGTTCCACTTGGAAACCCAAACCTCTGAACCGTCCTGGTTGAACTCGATATGGACCGCCACATTACCTTCTTCCTCGGTAATCTGGATGGTCTCGACGATTTCACCGGTCTCTTTCGAGATTACCTGTACAGACTGCTGCACTTCCGGCTCGGGGTGCTTGGTCTGATCAGCCCAGACATAGTCCGATTCCGGATGCGTCCGGATGAACAGCCCCGCGCCGTCGGTTTCGACCTCGTAGCAGATTTTCCAGGCTTTATCCGGGTTACCTTCAGGATCGTTGCCCCAGACGGTCACCAGGCCTTCGCCCAAATGTGTGGTGCCGGCAACCGGACCGCAATTGGGATCCATCCAGTTGGCACCGGGGCCGGGATGCGGCAGTGGGCCGGTGTCGATCATTGCTTCGAGTTTGTAGTCGTCGGTGTCGACTACGACCATCTTGTTCGAGGCGTTCGCTGCAATCTGGAAGTAACGGCCGGTAGGATCGAAGAATCCGTCATGCAGGAATTTTGCCGAGTCGATCTTGGTGATCTGGAGATTCTCCAGGTCGGTGTAATCGACCTGCCAGAGTTGGCCCAGTTCCTTGACGGCGACGATCCAGGTAGGCTCGTGCGGTGTGGTATAGATTGCGGCCACGCGGCTTTCTTCCACATACTCGCCATCCACATTCACGCCACGGGTCGAGACGACCTTCTTAGGTTCCATGGTTTCGGCATCGACGATAGCGAAATGCGGAGGCCAGTATCCACCGCCAATAACGTATTTACCGTCACCGGAGACCGCCACATCGCGGGCGTCATAGGCAATTTTGACTTCGGCCACGAGCATGTTTTCGGGATTTTGCCAGAGGTCGATCTTGGTCATCTTGCCGTCACGGCCCATGGTGTACCAGAAGCGGCCGGGGTTCTCCGGCTCGTTGATGCTGTGATGCTCGGAGGCTTTCAGGACGTGCACCGCATAACCGGTCGGAATATGCGCCAACACTTCTTTGGTGTCCCCGTCAACCACGGCCACCTTGCCGACATCACGCTCGATAACGACAAAGAAGTTTTCCCAGTTGCGGCCATGCAGCGGTTCGGTCGGATAATCGGCCGGCTCGACATAGACCTTGCGGGTAGCTTCCATCTGCTCCAGCGACATCTCGGGCGGCGTAGGCGGCTCCATCATAATGTAGGTCGCCATGTCCTTGATTTCCTGCTCGGTCATGATGTCCGAGAAGTTGTTCATGCCACCCTCGGTACCGAAGGAGATGATCTTCTCAAGGCGTTCCTGACCAAGTTTCAGCGTGCCACCTTCCGTGACCGTGCCATCCTTGGCCGTCTTTTTCCAGGAAGGTTCCAGGCCCTTTCCCGTGGCACCCTTGCGCAGAACACCATGGCATCCGGCACAACGTTCAAAGTAGAGTTGCTTGGATGATTCGAAAGCCTCTTCGCTCAAAGTCGGTCCTTCAGCGGAAGCAGGCAAAGTGGCGGTTCCAAGCAAAAAAGCAGCGCAAACACCCAATGCGCGGTAAGATTTTTTATCGGAAATTCCAGGTAGCATGATCACACTCCAATTCATGGTGAGGCTGATCAAGGTAAGCGCATGCGGCCGCCGGAATCCTTGACTTTCGTCAACGATGAAAATGAAATTTGACCGTTTCCACCGTATTGATGGCCCGCGCACCTGTTTCACAAAATCACAGCTATCCACGCCAAATTTCTTCTCTCTTGACTTTCGTTAAGGAGATTTGCCGCGGGAAAACGCAAGATGGCAACCGATAATAACTGGGGGCAAAGGAGAGCCCAATGCGCGAAGTCATGACGAAGAGCATGACCCGAAATATCTTTTATGGTGGGTCTCTGTTTTTCCTAATTATATTCCTTGGACTTTCGGTCCATTCGCATCTTTATATTCTCAATACATCCACTGATGCCGACAAACTAACGGACAGTGTCGTCGCCGGTAAACGGATCTGGGAAGACCATGCCTGCGTCAACTGCCACACCATTTTGGGTGAAGGGGCATATTTTGCTCCGGAGGTCGCCAACGTGATGGAACGTTGGGGTGTTCAGAATGATCACGAAGCCGCCTTTGAAACGCTAAAGGGCTGGATGGAAGCGCAACCAACCGGCGTCGAAGGCCGCCGCCAGATGCCAAGATTCGACCTGACTGATGAACAAATTCGCAACCTTGCCGACTTCCTGATCTGGACCGGTAACATCAATTCGCAAGGGTGGCCGCCGAACGAGGCGGGCTAAGGGGATTGTCCAATGAAATATCAATCACAAAAAATCGCTCTGGCCTACTTCTCGGTCGCAATGGCGCTGTTCCTGGTACAGGTTTCCGGCGGATTGCTCGCTGGCTGGATATATGTTTCACCGAACACATTGTCCGATCTTGTGCCGTTCAACATCATTCGGATGCTGCATACAAACTCATTGATTGTCTGGCTCCTGCTGGGATTTTTTGGTGCCGCTTACTTTCTGATTCCGGAAGAAGCCGAGCGTGAAATCTATTCCGAAAAGCTTGCCTATCTCCAGCTTGCCATTCTGATCATTGGAACGCTTGGTGTTGTCGTAACCTACCTCTTCAATCTGTTTGAAGGGAATTGGCTATTAGGCAAGGAAGGCCGTGAGTTTCTCGAGCAGCCCAAGTGGGTCAAGGCGGGTATTGTGGTGGCCGCACTCATCTTCCTTTACAACGTCACCATGACTGTCCTTCAGGGGAAGAAGACGGCAATTACCAATATCCTGCTTCTGGGCTTGTGGGGATTGGCGCTTCTGTTCCTGTTCTCATTTTACAATCCGGGCAATCTGGCGCTCGACAAGATGTATTGGTGGTATGTTGTCCACCTGTGGGTCGAGGGCGTTTGGGAATTGATCATGGCTTCAATTCTGGCCTATCTGATGTTGAAGTTGACGGGTGTGGATCGCGAGATTGTCGAGAAATGGCTTTATGTCATCGTCGCCACAGCGCTTTTCTCCGGTATCCTTGGAACGGGCCACCACTACTACTGGATAGGCACACCGGCATACTGGCAGTGGATAGGTTCAATCTTCAGTTCGCTGGAAGTGATTCCGTTTTTCGCAATGATGGCATTTGCCTTCGTCATGGTCTGGAAAGGTCGGCGTGACCACCCCAACAAGGCTGCTTTGTTATGGTCGCTTGGCTGCGCCACGCTTGCCTTTTTCGGTGCCGGCGTCTGGGGCTTCATGCATACATTGCACGGGGTGAATTTTTTCACGCACGGTACACAAATTACCGCAGCACATGGCCACTTGGCATTCTACGGCGCCTATGTGTGCCTGAATCTTGCGGTGTTTTCCTATGCAATGCCAATCCTTCGCAACCGCGATCCCTACAATCAGGTGCTGAACATGGCCAGCTTCTGGTTAATGTCGAGTGGTATGGTGTTCATGACTTTCGTGCTAACATTTGCCGGCACGATCCAGACACATCTGCAACGGGTGCTGGGCGATTACTTCATGGATGTGCAGGATCAACTGGCGCTCTTTTATTGGATGCGGTTCGGCGCAGGTGCGGTAGTCGTATTGGGCGCAATACTGTTCGTCTATGCGATTAGCGTACCCCGCAAGGAAATAATTGAACCAGGCGAAGTTTCAGAGGCGCCTGCAGGGTAAGTCAAATGCAGGGTACATTAGAAAAAGAAATCGGGGCGCCAGGCGCCCCCTTTTATCTGGCGCAAGCCGATGAATGCAGCGTGTTTTCTACAGCACATGCAAACAAGCTTCCTGTGCTGCTGAAGGGGCCGACGGGCTGCGGCAAGACACGGTTCGTTGCGCATATGGCCGCGCTTTTGAACCGCCCGCTATACACGGTTGCCTGTCATGATGACCTGGCAGCCGCGGATCTGATCGGACGGTTTCTCCTTAAGGGCGGGGAAACTGTATGGATAGACGGCCCGCTGACTCGCGCTGTGCGCGAGGGAGCGATCTGTTATTTGGATGAGGTGGTCGAGGCACGAAAAGACGTGACCGTTGTCCTGCATCCCTTGACGGATGATCGTCGTATCCTCCCGATCGACCGAACCGGAGAAGAACTAAATGCCGCCGAAGGCTTTATGCTAGTCGCATCCTACAACCCTGGTTATCAGAACATTCTGAAAACTCTGAAACCGTCTACCCGCCAGCGTTTCATATCGGTTGAATTCGATTTTCCCAAACCGGATCTCGAGGCCGAAATAGTGTCCGCTGAAAGCGGATTGGAAATCAACCGTGTAAAACCACTCGTGAGATTGGCCGGGAAGTTCCGTAGCCTCAAGGGCCAGGATATCGAGGAGGGTGTTTCCACCCGACTTGTGGTTTATACCGCAACATTGATTGCCCAGGGTATGAACGTGGATCGCGCAATCAGGGCAGCTATGGTAGAACCGTTGACGGATGATGAAGATGTCAAACTCGGACTTCTAGATATTGTAGCAGCGGTTCTGGGGTAAAGATATTTGACGCTGAAGATCGACTTCGAACCATGGGAACCCGAAGAGACCATAGGCAAGCTGTGGCATAATTTTGCCAGCCGGCTTGATGCTCCTGCATCCCATGAGAGCGCTGCCGTTGATCTGTCTGAAGTATCAGGGCGGTTGGCGACGTTCTTCAGGGGGCTAGGGGGGGATGC
>JANQQM010000004.1 GCA_028289365.1 Salaquimonas sp.
GCATCCCAACTGGCGACAAGTGACACGCCGCCAGGTTGGGATGCAGATGTGTCCGGCGGTCATTGGGGGCATGCGCATAAGCGTAATGTCAAATTCGAGGCAGTGGTCGACATAGTGCCGGATGCCGGCAATTGGAAACTGGCCGGTCTGACAATCACGAACAGGAACTGAAATGATTTCCCGTCTATTGTTTTTAATCGTGATCGTGACAAGCCTGCTGACCGCGAGTGTCGCGGCAGCTCATTTTTTGCTGAATTTGAATGTTCGAATATTGCATATCGAACATGTTGATGATGGCCTTTCGGTCTATCTGCGATTGCCGATGCCATATCTCGTAGCAGACAAATTGGGACCAGTGGGTACGGATGGAGACCCCGAACCTGCGCCATATACGATCAATGCCCGAGAAGACGGAAAACTAGTTCATTATCTGGATCCGGAACAGTTGCGGGACGACCCGGCAGGGCTGGGTGCAATCGCGGCAGATGGCCATATCATCAATTTCGGCGGGAAGGATCTGACACCGAATATTGTAACCGTCGCTGCCCATAAGCGGGGAAAGGAGCCTTCCTTTGCGACCCTAGAAGAGGCGAAGGCTTCCCTTGCCGGGAATGGCAATTTTCCCGATGACCCGGCACCTTATGTCGGCGACACGGTAATTGATGTCCACGCAATTTACAGCACTGACGCTTCAGTCAATGAATACACGGTCCGCTCTGATCTTGATCCCGGCCTGCCAGGGCAGGAGGAGACCGCCAATCTGATTATTGACTATGGATCGGACGAGCCGAAGATCTTCAGATCACGCGGTCTGATGCTGGAGCCGGTGCCGGTTTCAGCGTCCCAGTTTTCGGCGATCCGGACATTCATCGAACAGGGTATACTTCACATATTGGAAGGTACCGATCATGTTCTGTTTGTTCTGTGCCTGATAATCGGCGCAACCACCCTGCTTGGATTGGTGGAGCGGGTGACCGGATTTACGATCGGGCATACGGTTACGCTGATTGCCGGCTTTATGGGATATGTGCCTTCAGGTGCCTGGTTCGTTCCCGCGGTCGAATTAGGGATTGCGATTACCATCGTTTATGCAGCCTGGATGGCGGTCAAACCCGGCAGCGGCAGTAGTGCCGACACCCTGCAGATGTTCTTGATAACCACGGCAATTGGATTGTTGCACGGCTTCGGATTCTCGTTTGTCCTGCATGAGATCTTGAGAGTGGATTCACCAAATTTGTGGCAGAGCCTGATCGCATTCAATGTCGGGGTGGAAATCGGTCAGCTGTTGATTATCCTACTGGTCTGGCCGCTGTTCATTCTGATGCGAAGATTTAACGAGCGCGCCTGGCAATTCGCCAAGCTTGGCGTCGCTGCAGCTTGTTCGGTCATCGCAGCCTACTGGATTGTAGAGCGGACGATGATCCTTATCGCTGCCTAAGGTTATCTGGCCCAAACGATCTTCAAAGGCCATTTTGTGCCAAGAGCCTTCGTACTGCTTAGTGCCAAATGCGGATACTTTCAACGATACTGAATTTCGCCTGTTTACCGATCTGCTCCAATATTGAGATGGAAGCTAATCTTCGTTTCGTATTAGCACTTCGAACTCGGCCTTCACGATAGACCTCCATCGCGGATTAGACTTTAGCAATGTGGATGTCTCCCCCATCAAATACTAGCTGCTTTACGTCATGTTCTGGAAAAACAACAGAGCTGTCTGATTTGGGCCAATGCCAGCAAACTGCCAGCTGCAGCCAAGATTTGTATGCCGGGGTTACCATACCCGTTTGGTAACGCTATGCTTTACGGCAACAAGTTTCGGTCGCAGGTCAAATCTATGATCAAAGCACCGGCGACGCTAGACGGGCGATACGGACCGCCAATTTGAACCAAATCGGACGGTCTGCATAACTGTTTTCGTCATTCTCATAACACTTGGTCAGATCGTTCTCGATCATTTGGGCGACCTGCTTGTTGAACGCTCGATCAATGATTACAGCCGTAATCTCGAAGTTTAGTCGGAATGATCGATTGTCCATATTTGCAGTTCCAACAGCCGCTGCTTCATTGTCTACCAGCAACACCTTCTGGTGAAGAAAGCCCTCGGTGTAACGAAAAATCCGAACTCCTACATCATGCATGTCTTCGAAGTATGAAAAGGCTGCCAACCATACAATGAGACTATCCGCCTTATCGGGAATCACAATGCGGACATCGACTCCGCGTAGCGCTGCCAGTTTAAGTGCGTGGATTACGTCGAGATCCGGCACGAAATATGGGCTGACGATCCATATCCGTTCCACCGCAGCGTTAATGGCCAGCACAAAGAACAGGCTGCAGCTTTCATAGCGATCGGCCGGTCCGGTTGCCAAGGTCAATGCAACTTTATCGCTATTCTCAGATATTCGGAGTTCCCAGTTAAGTTCCAGCTTGTTTCCCGTCGCCCAATACCAATCCTCTTGGAAGGAAATTTGAGCGGCTTGAACGATAGGCCCGCGCAACTCCACATGTGTGTCACGCCAGTCACCAAACTTCGGGTTCAATCCAAGATATTCGTCCCCAACATTGCTTCCGCCGATATAGGTAACTTGTCCATCGACGACGACGATCTTGCGATGATTTCGGAAATTCAATTGAAATCGGTTAAATCGCCCGCGACGCGAACCGAATGCTGATACCAGAACGCCAGCATCCCGCATTGCATTGAAGTATGTCTTCTTTGTCGATGCCGAACCAATTTCGTCGTAGATGAGATGGGTGCGCACGCCTCTCTCTGTGGCTGAAATCAACCGCCTGGAAAGCTCAGTACCTAACCCGTCATCCCTTATGATGTAGAATTGAACAAGAACATAGTCTTGTGCAGCATCAATTGCTGAGAAAATGGCATCAAATGTCGCCTGGCCATCAATCAGAAGTTTTGCATCATTGCCCTTGGTAAACGGCATATCAGCAAGTGTTTCCAGTACCTGCATTTGGCCAATCTCACGTGCTGTTCGCAGGCTTTTATCTGCATGAATTGCCTTGGATATCTGAGGGTCTTGATTTGCTTCGATCTCCGCCGCACGTCGGGCAGTCACATATCCGCGGAATTTGCGCCGTCCAAATACCATATACAGGGGTAGTGCTATGTAAGGTGCCGTGATCAGGCTTATTGCCCAAGCGATCGCACCTTGGCTAGTCCGTGTCTCCCAAATCGCCAAGCCCGCACATATAAAACCAAGTACAACTATCCCCGCTGCCAAGAGGATGAGCAAATCTGAGAATTCCACGACCAAATAAACTCCCATGTAGTTTCAGACGGATGCCAATCATCATGCAGGCTACCACAAAGATACGCCGTTCAACTCCAGCTGTCGCGCACAGGCGTTACCGTGTTGGATCTCAAGGATGAAGTAACTTGGTATTTGAACTGTACCAAGGAGGACGTATACGTTTTTGCGTCTCGGAATTATTCAATACCATATGCGGGAAGGATTGAGGCCATGACGGATTTGCGTAAACGCGCCGGTGGACGTCGCGACCGGCTCCTTCAGCGGCGTTTAGGACCTGCAAATCCTTGCCCGCCTGGTCAGCAAGGTGGACAATATCGTCCCTTGTCCAAAGCGGACATTGTAGCAATCTACAGGACAGCGCTGCGCCTTCTGTCAGAATTTGGAATGGGTGAAGTTCCCGAAAGGCTGAAAAAAGACCTTAAGCAAGCAGGTGCGTTTGATGCAACGGATGGTAGGGTTTGTTTTCCGGTTTCGCTGGTCGAGGATGCAATCTCCAAGGCAACTAAATCCTTCGTCTTGCATGGGCGCGATCCTGATCGGTCGATCGAGATTGGGGGTGACAGAGTTCATTTCGGAACAGGCGGTGCGGCAGTTCAAACGCTTGACCTTGAATCCAGGCGATATCGTCCTTCCACTTTAGCTGATCTGCATGATTTCACCCGCTTGCAGGACACGTTGACGAATATCAGCTGGTTTACGCGCTGTTGTATCGCAACTGACATCGAAGATCCGTTTCAACTTGATCTGAACACAGCATACGCACTCCTGAAAAACACAACCAAGCCGGTTGCGACCGCGTTCACACTTGCCGAACATGTTTCGCCAATAGTGAAAATGTTCGACCTAATCGCCGGCGGGGATGGCTCATTTTCGAAACGCCCCTTCGTCAAAGCCCATATCAGTCCGGTTATTTCCCCCATGCGATTTGGAGAGGATGCCGTTGAAGTCGTGTATGAATGCTTGCGGCATAACATTCCAGTATCGTGTATTACAGCAGCGCAATCTGGTGCCACCGCGCCGGCAACCCTGGCGGGATTTCTCGCCCAATCACTGGCCGAGACCCTCGCCAGTCTTGTGATGATCCATGCCATTCGGCCAGGTCATCCGATGATCTTTTCAAACTGGCCACTTGTGATTGATCTCAGGACAGGAGCATTTGCCGGCGGTGGCGGTGAAGTGGCTGTAATGAATGCAGCGTCTGCTCAAATCTCCAATTGGCTAGGATTACCGTCTGGCGTTGCCGCATCAATGACGGATGCGAAGGCAGTTGACGCCCAATATGGTGCCGAAAAGGCGATGACAGCCTTAGCCGCGGGACTTGCGGGCGGCAATCTTGTTTATGAAAGTTCTGGTATGATGGCGTCGCTTCTCGGCGTGAGTTTCGAGGCTTTTGTATTAGATGATGAAATGCATGCTGCAATCTACCGGACCATGCGCGGGATCGAAGTCAGCGATGAGACATTGTCATTTGATGATATCCGCGACGTCATACTCGGAGAAGGACACTTTCTGGGAGCAGCACAAACCCACGCAGCGATGGAACGAGACTATTTTTATCCTAAGCTCGCAGATCGAGATGATCCCGATATTTGGGCAAGCAAGGGAGCACCGGACGCATGGCAACGCGCAAATGCCAGAGCACGGGAAATACTGTCTGATCACAGGCCTGATTACATCTCGAAGGCAGTTGACACTCAGATCCGAGACGCGTTCTCAATCCTGACTTAGGGTCTCCATTCAACAATGACAGATCGCCATGCCTTCGAAAGGAAAAGGTAATTAGATGGATGGCGAAGAACAGGCGGTGTGTTGAGCGTATGAAAACAATCCAGCAACAAATTTGAGCCTGCAATGAACGCTGACCCGGCCGAATAGATAGTCCGTCATGGGCCAAATGCAGTCGCACTTCGTCAGCGCGAATGATGTCTGCTATCGGGATCCAAGCTGAACTTCAATCCGTTGAACCAATTGCTTTGTAATTCGGAGTTCCTAGTCCGTTGCTGGGTCCTTAGGTAAGGAGACTGGCTGGCCATGGGGAGTCTGCCGGTAGGCGTCTTCCCAGTCGCTACGTCGTTGCGCAATCGCTTCGATGGGAAGGAGCGCATTTTCAGCAACGATGCGTTCCAGTGCAGCAAGGACATGATTGTAGTATGTACTGCCATCTGCCGGATCGCCGGCTGCGCGCGCTTTTTCGATCTCGTCAGCCAGGATTGTCGACCACTCAGCGGGTGAAAAATGCCCTGTTTCCTGAAGAGCGATTGACAAGGCAAGTACCTCAGCCTGCCAGGGTTCGTTTAATTTAGCGCCGGCGGGTCGCAATGCATCACTCTCTTTCAAGGTAGCTCTCCCAAAGGCAGGCAAAAACCATGTCCCCTGAATGCTCTGCATCGCTCCACAATTCTTCAGCGAGAAAGCCGACACTGTATAGCGGTTCAGATCGTTCATCGCCAAGAGCGTTGGCGTCGGGCAGAACATGCCAGCCGTGGTAGCGCTCCACCACACCGACATGACCACGTACGTAGCGTGGCAGGCGCGTTGCTCCCAGTGTCGACTGAAATCGGGCGCGGACCCGATCACCAGACTTGAATGCCGGTGCTTCAGCGACTGCGCGACGGCTGTCGAGACCCTGTTCAAGCATTGCCGACACCGCCTCTGGTGGCAGCGGATCGCCCACGTCTTTTGGCAGGCTGGTTGCCACACCGCTTTTCAACTCCTCGATACTGACCCAATCCGCATTGGCCAGAACGCCAACATCGCGCCAGTACCAGCGATCGAAATATTCGCTTGTCAGGTAGACGTTTGGCGGCAGGCATTCCAGAACGTGGCGCAGCCAGTCGACGTTGAACCCGCCAGGCTGCGTATAGGACAACTCCAGGGCAAACATGCGAGCGCGCCAATCGGTCTTTGACAATGGCTTGTCATGCGACGGATTGATCGGGCCGAAACCATGCATACCACCCATGTCGTGGACTCCGTCC
>JANQQM010000007.1 GCA_028289365.1 Salaquimonas sp.
CGGGTTTTTCAACTAGGCCAGCGACAATATCGCCTCGCACATTGGATTGTTCAGTTGCGGGGCAATTTTCACGAGCGCAATTCAGCGTTGCTTGAGCCAGGTTTCAATTCTGTCGAATCCTTCCGACAGCCGTTCGAATTCGCCGCAAAATGAGAATCGCAACCAGGAATCCCCGCTTTCGGTGTCAAAATCACAACCTGGCGTGACGGCAACTGCTGCTTCCTCCAATAGTCGTTTCGCAAAGTCAGAGCTGTCGTTCGTTAGCGCAGTCGCATCGCAATAGGCGTAAAACGCGCCGTCAATCGGCTGTATCGTCTTGAACCCAAGCCGTGGGAGCCTTTCCAGGAACAATTCCCGATTTTTCTCGTAACCGTGCTTAACCGCATCCAGCTCAACAATCCCCTCAAATGCCGCGATTGCCGCAATCTGGGAAATTTCCGGTGCGCAGATGAAGATGTTTTGCTGGAGCCGATCGATGGTGTCGATCATGTTTTCCGGCACTATCATCCATCCCACCCGCCAACCGGTCATGCAAAAGTACTTTGAAAAAGAATTGATAATGAATGCATGATCCCCGAGCGAGAGCGCGGTCAATTCCGGGGTCCCGTAGGTCAGGCCATGGTAGATTTCATCGGAAATGAACCGGATTCCGGCTTCCTGGCTGGCATTGAACAAATTTCTAAATGCTTCCGGCTGCATCATGGTGCCATTTGGATTGTTGGGATTGGCGACCAGAACACCGTGAATCGGTCTTTGCCTATGAGCTTCCATTAGTTTTTCAGGCGTCAGAACCCAGCGGTCAGCGGACACTGTGGCGATTTCAACCGGTTCCATCGACAGTGCGCGCAAAATGTTCCGGTAGGCCGGGTAGCCGGGAGAAGGAATTGCAACCCTGTCGCCTGCATCGAAACAGGACAAAAACGCCAGGACAAATCCGGCCGAAGACCCGGTTGTAATGAAGACTCGTTGGGGATCGGGTTCCAACCCGTACCGCTCGCCATAATAGCTTGCGATACGCTTTCTGAGGGGTGCTATACCCGGTGACGGCGTATAGCCGATTTTTCCTGCCTTAACGGCATCAATTGCTGCGTTTCTGGCGGCGATTGGCGCTGGTGCCGCCGGTTGGCCGACGCTCATAGCAATAACATCATGACCCTTATCCTCCAGCCATTTTGCTCTTGCAACAATTTCCATTGCCCGGAAAGGTTCGACTGCGCTGCGCAAAGACGGACCAAAACGGTTTTTTTGGCCGTTATCGGCGAATTTCATGATAATCCCACATAAATATGATTGCCTGGCCCGGTTGATGCCCCAATTACGCCCCATTGGTGGGTTGAACCCGGAACATATCTGGACCAATTTGCGTTTGACGTATTCAATTCGGTATCATTGATTTGACCGAATTCAAAACCCGCGAAATTCGACAGATGTGACGGCACATTTCCCAAGGGCTATGGTGAATTGAAAAAGCTTTGCAGTTTTCTTGTAATCGTATTTGTCGCGACGTTGGTCATGGTGACCGACGTCGGCTCTCCAATGGCGCAGAAAAAAGGCCGTATGCCGCTGATCAGGGATGCGGAAATCGAAGCGCTCCTGCGGGATTATACGACACCAATATTCAACGCGGCTGGATTGAGCAAGGGTGCGGTTGACGTCTACATTTTGAATGACCGGCGGTTCAATGCGTTTGTCACCGGACGCAGGATGTTCATCAATACCGGTGCTTTGATGATTGCCGAAACGCCGAATGAGATCATCGGTGTTATTGCGCATGAGACCGGGCACATTACCGGAGGGCATCTGACCCGTCTGCGCGACCGAATTGATCGAGCCAATATACTCGGCATTCTTTCCATGCTTGCCGGAGCCGGTGCCATGGTAGCAGGCGGAGATGCCGGTTCTGCTGCGGGGCAAGCGATCGTGATGGGTGGCCAATCGGCAATCAGGCGAGATCTACTAGCCTATCAAAGGTCGGAGGAAGTCGCCGCCGATAACGCAGCGATCGACCTGCTGACGAAAACCGGCCAGTCCGGAAAAGGCATGATCACCACCTTCGAACGCTTTGGCCAAGCGCTGTTGTTCAGCGGTGGTGGATCCAACCCTTATACCCGCAGTCATCCGATGCCGCGGGATCGTATCGCGCTTTTGGAAGATGTTGCGCGTAAGAGCCCGAGTTTCAACGCAAAAGATTCCCCGCAATTGCAATTGCGCCATGACATGGCCAGGGCAAAGATTGCAGCCTATAGCGGTCGCGGCAACGAATTGAGGGGCATGTTCAAGAATGATCCGACCGGTCCAGCATCAAGATACGGTCTTGCGATCGCACTATTTCTGGGCGGCTCGATCCGGGATGCCATTCCAATCATGGACCGCCTAATCAAAGAACAACCAAACAATCCTTATCTTTACGAAATGCGAGCTGAAATGCTGATGCGCGGCGGCCAGGCAGGTGCAGCGGTCAAAGATCTGAAAAAAGCGATATCGCTTGAAAAGAAGAAATCTGGACTGCTTCGTGTAGCATTGGGCCATGCCTATCTCGAGACGCGCGACCCGAAGCTGGTCGATGCAGCGATCAAGGAACTTAAGAACGGATTGTCACGGGACCCGACAACGCCGCGTGGATATGGCCATTTGGCGCGTGCCTATGGCCAAAAGGGAGATGGCGACATGGCGCGCGCGGCAGCTGCACAGGAAGCCTACTATGCAATGCGCATGAAGGATGCCAAAAGGCTGGCAAAACTCGCTCAACCAAAATTGAAGCAGGGATCGCCGGAATGGCTTCGTATGCAGGACATAATCGACTATAAGCCACCAAAGAAATAGAAATTTTCCTACGGAGAAAACATTATGACCGCAATGCCGGTTTCCAACGTGCTGTCTATTGGCGCCATCGTGATATCGCTCGGCGTAGCCGGCTATAGTTATTGGTCAAATCAGCAGGTTGAACCTCCGCCCGAGCCAGAGGTCGTTGTTGAAGAACCCGTGGTCGAAACACTGGAGCGCCCGGACGTAGAGAAGATTGTCCGCGAATACCTTCTGGAAAACCCGGAAACGCTGGTCGAAGTCCAGCAGGCGCTTGAGAAAAAGCAGGATGAAGAACGGGCCCTTGCGCAGCAGGTTGCCCTAACGGAGAACAAGGACAAGATATTCGGGTCGGAATACCAGGTAGAAATCGGCGACCCGAATGCCCCGATCACTATTGTAGAATTCTTCGACTATAATTGCGGGTTTTGTCAGCGTGCGCTTGCCGACATGCAAAAATTTGTCGATGAAGACAAGGATGTCAGGTTTATCCTGAAAGAGTTTCCGGTCCTTGGTGAGGCGTCACTTGATGCACACAAGGTCAGTCTGGCGTTTTCCAAACTTGTGCCGGAAAAGGCAGCAGAGTTTCATACGGTCTTACTTAATGCGCCCGGCAGGAAGGACGGAACGATGGCACTCGAGTTGGCCGTAAAACTCGGGGCAGACAGGGAAGCCATGACCGAGGAAATCGAAAAACCATATATCCTTGAGGCAATCAGGGAAGTGTATGCGATGGCCGACAGTCTCGGTATCACGGGCACACCTTCTTATGTCGTTGGTGACGAAGTAGTTTTCGGTGCGGTGGGTCACGCTGCGCTGAATACCAAGGTTGCGGCGATCAAGGAGTGCGGCAAGGCCACCTGCTGAATAGTTCGGCAGGTATCCACTTACACACAATTTGAACAGTTTTGTCGTGCAAAGGCCGCGCTGATTGTTTCTGTGGAAAATTGGTCGGGTGGGATGACCGCCTGCCCCTTGTTTGCGATGAATCGTTTCCAACCTTTTCAGCGGCGGATTCAGTCACTATAAGGGCGGCAATTACAGGCGCTAACCGATGGCGCCCAATGAAAATTTACAATTCATAATCGGCTAGGCATACAGAACATGGCTTCCAGAAAATCATCAATCGACCAGAATCTTATACGGGATTTGGCCGCATTGCTGACAGAGACCGACCTGAGCGAAATAGAAGTCGAGCAGGATAATTTGCGAATTCGGGTTGCACGGAATGTTTCGGCTGCTCCGGTACATGTGGAAGCGCCTGCAGCGCCGCCACCGGCCGAACTTGAGGTCAAATCCACCGCTCCCGCCCAGCAAGCACCGGCTGATCCGTCGAAGCAACCTGGAGCGGTTCCTTCACCCATGGTCGGTACTGCCTATCATTCTCCGGCACCCGGCGCATCTCCGTTCGTGAAAGTCGGAGATACGGTTGCCAAGGGCCAGACGATCATGATTGTCGAAGCCATGAAGACAATGAACCAGATACCGTCTCCGCATGCGGGCAAGATTGCTGCCATCCTGGTTGATGATGCCCAACCGGTTGAGTATGGCGAAGTTCTGATGATCATCGAGTGACGATGTTTAACAAGGTCCTGATAGCAAACAGAGGCGAAATCGCTCTCAGAATATTGCGCGCATGCAAGGAGCTGGGTATCTCGACGGTTGCCGTGCATTCGACTGCCGATTCCGAGGCGATGCATGTGCGACTGGCGGATGAAAGCGTTTGTATCGGGCCGCCGCCCTCCCGTGACAGCTACCTTAACATGCATGAATTGCTTGCGGCCTGCGAGATTACCGGCGCGGATGCGATCCATCCCGGCTATGGCTTTCTGTCCGAGAATGCGAAGTTTGCCGATGTACTGGATGCGCACGGTATCACCTTCATTGGTCCGAGCGCCGAACACATCCGGATCATGGGCGACAAGATTGAGGCCAAGAAAACAGCCAAAGAGCTTGGCATTCCGGTCGTTCCCGGTTCCGAAGGTGCAGTCAATACAATTGCGGATGCCAAGAAAATCGCCGCAGATATTGGATATCCTGTACTGATCAAGGCGGCATCTGGCGGCGGCGGCCGGGGCATGAAGGTTGCCCAGACCGAGAATGATATCGGGGAAGCCCTGCAAACAGCCCGATCCGAGGCTGGAGCAGCCTTTGGTGATGATGCGGTTTATATCGAAAAATACCTGGCGAAACCCAGGCATATCGAAATCCAGGTTCTGGGTGACGGCAAAGGTGGTGGCATCCATCTAGGCGAGCGTGATTGTTCGTTGCAAAGGCGGCATCAAAAGGTATGGGAAGAGGCAAACTCCCCTGCCCTTAATGAGGAACAGCGCGAAAAGATCGGCGGCATTTGCGCTCGTGCCGTACAGGGCCTCGGCTATTCGGGGGCCGGTACGGTCGAATTTCTGTATGAAAACGGTGAATTCTATTTCATCGAGATGAATACCAGGCTGCAGGTCGAACACCCCGTGACCGAGATGATCACCCGGATCGATCTGGTGAACGAGCAGTTGCGGATTGCATCGGGCAGCGGCATGTCGGTGACCCAGGAAGAAATTGCGTTTACCGGCCATGCGATTGAGTGCCGGATCAATGCCGAACATCCCGTGACATTTGCGCCCTCACCCGGCAAGATCGCCTATTACCATCCTCCCGGTGGGTTGGGTGTGCGCGTCGATTCCGGCGTTTATCAGGGCTATTCGATCCCGCCTTATTATGACAGCCTGATCGGGAAGCTAATCGTGCATGGACGTAACCGGGTCGAATGCCTGATGCGTTTACGCCGGGCGCTTGATGAATTTGTCGTTGACGGTATCAACACCACGCTTCCGCTGTTTCGTGAACTGGTTTCAAATCCCGACATGCTTGATGGGAATTACGACATTCACTGGCTTGAGCATTATCTTGCCGACCGGAGTTAAAAGGGACTTCGAATTGTAATGACCGGCCCACGCCGACAACAGCTCGAGATCACACCAAGAACCTTGTTGCGTGCCTATGCATGCGGAATATTCCCGATGTCAGAAAGCGCGGATGATCCCGGAATTTTCTGGGTGGAACCGGAATTGCGCGGGATTATTCCGCTGAACGAGTTCCACATTCCCCGTTCCTTGCGTAAAGCCATAAAGCAGGAACCGTTTGAATTGCGGGTGGATCACGATTTTTCAGGCGTGATCGCAGCCTGCGCAGAGGCAACACCAGACAGACCCAGTACGTGGATAAATTACAAGATACGGCATCTTTACACCGAGCTGTTCAAATTGGGCCATTGTCACAGTGTGGAATGCTATCAGGACAATGAACTGGTTGGCGGACTGTATGGCGTGAAACTGGGCGCTGCCTTTTTTGGGGAAAGCATGTTTTCACGCCGAAAGGACGCATCCAAGATCGCCCTGGCATATCTTGTTGCCCGGATGAAGGTCGGTGGTTTTGCACTATTGGACACGCAATTTACGACCGAACATCTTCAAAAATTCGGAGCAATTGATATTCCAAGGGAAGAATATACAGAATTGTTACGCGACGCCGTTCACGGTGAAGCAGACTTTTTTGCCTATGATTCGCTCGGCGGTGGGGCCTCGTCTGAATCCATTTTGCAATCGCTGAGCCAGATATCATAGACCGGATGCTCAACCGCGTTCAGCCCTGGTGAATCTGCGAACATCCAGCCGGAGAAAATCCGGCGAATGCGCCGGTCCAGCGTCATCTCATCAACTTCGATAAATGCCGTGGTCTTTGGTGCCTCTGTCTGAGGCCTTGAATTGCAAATCCTTGGCGTAACCTGCAATGCGCCAAAACGCACGGTCTCGTTTATATACACATCAAACGAAATGATCCGCCCGGTGATCTTGTCCAGGCCATAAAATACCGCGACGCGATTTTCTATTCGCGTGGAATTGTCCTGAGCGACGGTAAAGGCATTTCCGACAAGAAGCAGAATTGACGACAATGCCATTATGCGTAGCAGTTTCATGGGATCCATGTTCCAAACATTGCGGTGAATCGGGGGTGTAACACGCGATTTAGGCAAGTCAATGCCGATAAACAAGATATGGGAATCTATAAACCGGTTTGCATGAAATTATAGCTGTCTCCCTCAAGGATGGCGCAGCTTAGACGTCCGGTCTCAAAAGCCATTGTGTCCAGATTAATCCGGTTGGGCACTACCTCGACCTGAATGCCGGGCGTATGTCCATGAACAACCACTTTCCCAAACGAACCTTCAAAACCCAGAAATTCCCCACGTATCCACATCAGGTCGTGTTTTTCCTGATTGTGTAGCGCGACGCCGGGACGCACACCGGCATGGCAGAAGAAATAGTCTCCCTCCTCATAGAAAAGGGGCAATCTTGAAAGAAACTTCTTGTGGCTGCCAGGCATTCTTTTTGCCATGGACCTGGAAAGGTTGGCGACATTCCTTCGAAAGAGGGAAGCGGTTACGCCATAGGATGCGAGCGTTTCCCATCCGCCATATCTCAGAAAGCCTTCCGAAAATTCATCCGGGGCTTCAACAAATTCCAGCAGGCGGTCATCGTGATTGCCGCGAAGGCAGATCACATCCGGGTTGTCGGATTGCGCTATCAGGAAGTCAAGAACGCCGCGCGAATCAGGCCCACGGTCCACATAATCGCCCAGCATGACAGTTTTCGATGAGCTGACCGGCCTGGCCTGAATATCACTTTGGATGTCGGTGAAAAGGCGCTCAAGACAGTCCAGACGACCGTGAACATCACCTATTGCATAAATTCTTGAGCCAGCTGGAAGGGTTGCCATGCCCAGAAACATTACACTATCCGAGCTTCAGGGACGCCAGGCCTCATAGTCGCCCGTGACAGCTGGACGATCCTCCGGATTTTCCATCGACCCCTTGGGGAAATATGCATTCACCGTACCGGTTGCATTTGCTTTGTGCGGAAGTTCCCAGTCCCGTGGAACATATGATTCTTCGGATGGAGGTATATCCGTGCGATGATGCATCCAGCCGTGCCAACCCGGCGGGATGGCCGTGGCCTCCGCCAATCCGTTATATTGAACCCACCGGCGATCGCCATTTTTGTAATACACATTACCCATCTCGTCTTCGCCCACGCGCTCTCCATGGCGCCATGTATAGAAGCGGGTTCCCCATGTCGAACCATTCCACCAGGTAAAAAATTGCAAAAGCAGTTTCATTTGCCACGTCCAGTCTGAATGGGCGAGAGATCGGCCATTGGTTGCCCAAATTGATATAGGCCATTGCCGATTTATTTGTCCAGAAAAAGTCTGAAGCCTACACCGAATTAAATCCTATCGAAGATCATTCGACTGCAAAAACTTGATCATCCCACCAAAATAAATGATTTGCCGAAGATTCTGCGGGTCAATAGGATCGCACGCGTTTGAATCCATCTGGATCGTCCCCATGCAGCCAGATTATCTCGACAGCAATTATTCCTGGTTCCGGCTGGTGGTATCCGTCCTGGCCGGTACAGTGATGAGTGTCGGCATGTGGGCTACTGTGCTTGTATTGCCGGCTGTCCAGGAAGAATTCGGAATTTCACGGGCTGACGCATCTATTGCGTTTACCGCCGCGATGGTCGGTTTTGGTTTTGGCAATATGTGGTTGGGCCGAGTAGTCGACCGATTTGGAATCGTCCCGGTTCTTCTCGGCGCCGGGATTGTCCTTGCCGCCTCTTTCGGGTTGAGCGCTTTTGTGAATTCCATGTGGATGTTTGCGGTTCTGCAATTATTTATCGGAATTTCAGCGGCTGCCGGTTTTGGCCCGCTGATTGCCGATTTATCGCACTGGTTCCTGCGCCGGCGGGGTATTGCGGTCGCAAGCGCTGCCTGCGGGAACTATCTGGCCGGAGCGATCTGGCCGCTTGTCCTCAAGGGAATTATCGATACGCAGGGCTGGAGAATGGCGTTTATCGTAATCGCCTCGACCAGCATTGTGATGGTCGTTCCGCTGGCGCTGATGCTTCGCAGGCGACCGCCACAAGAAGTTTCTATCGCTACAGCTACCGGCCAGGGAAACCGTTTCAACACGATTGATATCGGGCTGTCACCGCGCATGCTTCAACTGCTCTTGTGTATTGCCGGAATTGCATGCTGCGTCGCGATGTCGATGCCGCAGGTTCATATCGTCGCCTATTGTTCCGATCTGGGATATGGCGTGACGGTTGGTGCTGAAATGCTGTCGATCATGCTTGCAGGCGGTATCGTCAGCCGGCTGGCCTCGGGATTTGTCGCAGATTACATTGGCGGTGTCAGAACCCTGCTGATCGGTTCTGTCCTGCAATGCCTGGCACTCTTTTTATACATGCCATTTGACGGGTTGATGTCGCTTTACATCGTCTCGCTTGTGTTTGGCCTCGCCCAAGGCGGCATTGTTCCTTCCTATGCGATCATTGTTCGGGAATATCTTCCGGCGCACGAAGCCGGGCGGCGGGTCGGTGTCGTGATCATGGCAACGGTTCTCGGCATGGCGCTTGGCGGATGGCTGTCAGGGCTGATTTACGACCTGACCGGATCCTATCAGGCAGCCTTCCTGAATGGGATCGCCTGGAACTTCCTGAACATTGCCATCATGGTGATGTTGTTATTGCGCGGCCGAGCCCGCCAGGCAGCAATCGCCTGACGGTGAATGTTCGTTCCGAAATCAGCTCTATAGACCCAAGGACTTATAAGTCTCGGCGACACGATCGATTGCGATAATCAAGCCCGCCGTTCGAAGGTCGAAGTCCGGTTCCTTCTCCCGTTTTTCATGCCAGAGTTCCCGCATGTTGGAATAGGCACCGCGCATGGTGTCATCCAACCCGGAACGAACAAGCGCCAACTCATCGGCACCACCAAGAAAATTGGCCTTGAAGTCCTCGGTCAGCTTGATCCCGGCATTGCTCTCAAGCTCGGCAATCAACATTTGACTACGAGCTTCCTCTTCGCGACGCTGCATCCTGCCGAAGCGAATGTGCGAGAGGTTCTTGACCCACTCAAAATAGGATACGGTCACACCACCGGCATTTGCATAGAGATCCGGAATGATGACAGTGCCGCGAGAGCGCAGTACTTCATCGGCACCGGCGGTAACAGGACCATTCGCAGCTTCGATTATCAAAGGCGCCTTGACCCTCGCGGCATTGGTCATGTTGATGGCGCCTTCCATGGCTGCGGGAATGAGAATGTCGCATTCGCTCTCGATCAGGCCGGTTGTATCCTTGTGGAATTTTCCGTGCGGATAGTCCTCAAATGAGCCATGACGGTTCATCCACGCCTTGGCTTCCTCGATATTGATCCCTTTTTCATCAACCAGCGCACCATTGTATTCAATGATGATTGTAATCTTCGCATCGTCTTCTTCGGACAGGAATTTCGCAGCATGATAACCCACATTGCCCAAGCCTTGGACAATGATACGCTTACCCCTCAGGTCGCCGGACAAGCCGGCCAGTTTCACGTCTTTCTTATGCCGGAAAAACTCGCGAAGTGCGTATTGGACACCGCGGCCGGTGGCTTCGGTCCGGCCACGAATACCGCCGACATTGAGCGGTTTGCCTGTCACGCAGGCGCGGGCATTGATGTCGGTCGTCGCCATGCGGTGATATTGATCGGCAATCCATGCCATTTCACGTTCACCGGTGCCCATATCCGGGGCGGGAACGTTTTGCGATGGATCGATCAAGTCCCTCTTGATCAACTCAAAGGCAAAGCGCCTGGTGATACGCTCAAGCTCATCCGGCTCCCATTCACGCGGATCAATGCATAACCCCCCTTTCGAACCGCCGAAGGGCACTTCTACCAAGGCACATTTATAGGTCATCAGGGCCGCAAGCGCCTCGACCTCGTCCTGATTCACACTGGAAGCATACCGGATGCCGCCTTTGACCGGTTCGGCGTGCTCGGAATGGACGGAACGATAGCCGGTGAAGGTAAAGATGTCGCCGCGAAGCTTCACACCGAACCGGACGGTATAAGTGGAATTGACCACCCTGATTTTCTCGATAAGGCCGGGTGACAAGCTCATATGGCCAATAGCCCGGTTGAATAGCCGATCGACACTATCCCTGAAACTAGGCTCGGTCATCATCTCGTTCATGGGCGTCTCCTCCGTGCACCGATTTGAACTCTCTCCACTGCGAGCTTTGCACAGAAAAGGCGATACGAGAAGGAATCATGGATCAATTGCGCTCAAATTTGCGCAAATGAGCAATTTTGGGCTTGAAAAATCAAGAGATCGTCAAATTTCGGCGCGTCAGGTGACGAAAAGCACTTCGCGGGTTTTGCCCACAGACTGCCGGAACCAGCAATTGTTCACCAAAGCACTTTTTCCATGATGACAGCCGGAATGCCCGAGCCCTTCACGCCACAGTCCGGCGTTTCATCAATTTTGGAGTATCCATTGTCCGAGTAAAACTCGACAGCTCGATCATTGGCCTTTTCCACTTCCAGACGGAAGCGTCGAATATTGGGAAAGGAGCTTTCTATTTCGACGAGGAGCATCTTGCCGACACCCCTGCCCTGCATGGTCGGCCTTACATAGAGCTGATGGAGCATTGCCTCGGTTTGGTCGGTCTGGCTGGCATAGGCCATGCCCGAGATTTCAGCGCCGTCATCTGCCAGTACAAATTCCGACATTGGCTTGGTAAGTCGTTGTTTCAGCGCATCAACCGAGTGCCATGCCTTTGTCAGTTCTTCAACTTTCTCATGACCATATATTTTGTCGTAGGTATCGTGCCAGGTCTCTGACAACATTGTACTGACAGTTTCCAGATCATCGCGCGTAGCCGAACGAAGCCACATAGTTCTAGCCTTCCACCTCCAGCTTTTGTCTGACAAGCTTGTTCACGGCCTGAGGATTGGCCTTGCCGCCTGTCGCCTTCATTACCTGCCCTACAAACCAACCGGCAAGATTGGGTTTTTCCTTTACCTGCTCCACCTTATCAGGATTTGCAGCAATTACAGCATCCACGGCAGCCTCGATTGCGCCAGTGTCGGTGACCTGCTTCATCCCGCGGTCTTCAACGATCTTCGCCGGGTCCCCGCCCTCTGCCCAGACAATTTCGAACAGCTCCTTGGCAATGGAACCGGAAATATCGCCCGATTTGATCAGATCGATCACACCACCGAGCTGGTCCGGGGAAATTGGAGTCTCTTCAATGGTTTGTCCGGTTTCGTTCAACTTGCCCAGGAGGTTGTTGATGATCCAGTTGGCCGCTGTCTTGCCATCCCGTCCATCCGCAACCGCCTCGAAATAGTCGGCGATGGCCTTCTCTGAAACCAGGATGGAGGCGTCATAGGCCGACAGGCCGATATCGCCGATAAACCGGTTCCGCTTGTCGTCGGGTAATTCAGGCAAGTCGCTGGCAAGGGCGTCAACATAGGCCTGGTCAAATTCCAGGGGCAGAAGATCAGGATCCGGGAAATAGCGATAGTCATGCGCGTCTTCCTTGGAACGCATGGACCTTGTCTCGCCCTTTACCGGGTCAAACAGGCGGGTTTCCTGGTCAATGGTTCCGCCATCCTCCAGGATCGCAATCTGCCGCCGTGCTTCAAATTCTACGGCCTGTCCCAAGAAACGGATCGAGTTTACGTTCTTGATTTCGCATCGCGTACCGAAATCCTCGCCGGGTCTGCGCACAGATACGTTTACATCAGCACGCATCGAGCCTTGTTCCATATTGCCATCGCACGTTCCCAGATACCGTAAAATCGTGCGCAGCTTGGTGACATAGGCTTTTGCCTCTTCGGAAGAACGCATATCCGGCTTGGAAACGATCTCCATCAAGGCAACCCCGGTGCGATTGAGATCGACGAAACTCATCGCGGGGTGCTGATCATGGATGGATTTTCCGGCATCCTGCTCAAGGTGCAGACGTTCAATGCCCACCTCGATATCCCTGAAACCGCCTTTCGCATCCGGCCCGATGGAGACGCTGACAACGCCCTCGCCTACGATCGGGTCCTTGTATTGCGAGATCTGGTATCCTTGAGGCAGGTCCGGGTAAAAATAGTTCTTGCGGTCGAAAACTGAGCGATGATTTATCTCTGCCTTCAATCCGAGGCCGGTCCGCACTGCCTGGCTGACGCATTCCTCGTTGATAACAGGCAACATGCCAGGCATGGCCGCATCAACCAGGGCAACGTTGGAATTGGGCTCGGCGCCGAATTCGGTCGAAGCCCCGGAAAACAACTTGGATTTGGAAGTGACCTGGGCGTGCACCTCCAGGCCGATAATGACCTCCCAGTCACCTGTTGCACCAGGAATGAAATCAGACGGGTCAGGTGTACGCGTATCTACAATCGTCATTAATCTAGCCTGTAATTCTGTCTTCCGATATGCCGTTACTCTGCGCGTTGGTCAAGATTGCAGCCCCTTTAAGACGGGCTGTTTTTCGAAGAAGCTGCGTTCAACTCGCCTTCGAGCAACTGTTTTTCTTCTGCAAAACTGCCTGAAAAGGCGCTTACCCCTGCCCGCCGGTACCAGTATCCGGCATTGCCGAGATCACCCTCAATCCGGTGGCAAAGCGCGTGCAGCCGGTCATAAGCGGGCACACCTTCATGGGCCTGTGAAACAATGTGGGCTTTCTCCCAAGCCTTCCCCATGGCGAAGTTTTCTTTTTCCAGATCATTCAATGCTGAGAGAATATCATCCATATTGTGAAAACCCCATTTCCATTCACCACCACTTGTCGGGCGTATAGCGCCCTGCTGCCAATTCAATGATGTTGCCAGCCTGATACAGGGTTTCCTCTTCAAAAGGCTTCCCGATCAACTGCAGACCAAGCGGCAGTCCGTTGGCATCCAGACCTGCTGGCACCGAGATACCTGGAAGCCCTGCCATGTTGACCGTTACAGTAAAGATGTCGTTCAGATACATCTTGACGGGATCGTTTGCCATTTCCTGGTCGCCGATCTCGAATGCTGCTGAAGGTGTTGCCGGTGTCAGAATGGCGTCGATGCCTTCGGCAAACACCGTTTCGAAATCCCGCTTGATTAGTGTTCTGACTTTTTGTGCGCGAAGATAATAGGCGTCATAATAACCAGCAGAAAGCACATAGGTCCCAATCATGACCCTGCGGCGCACTTCGGCGCCAAAACCGGCCGCCCTGGTATTTTCGTACATCGAGACAATGTCTGTGCTCTGTTCGCGCAATCCGTAGCGGACACCATCATATCTTGCGAGGTTCGAGGAAGCTTCGGCTGGCGCTACGATATAGTAGGCGGGTAGAGCATATTTTGTATGCGGCAGCGATATATCGACGATTTCGGCTCCGGCATCGCGATACCACTCGATACCCTTTTGCCAGAGATCCTCAATCTCGTCCGGCATGCCGTCCATGCGATATTCCTTCGGGATGCCGATCTTCATGCCCTTGACGGACTTGCCGATAGCGGACTCGTAATCCGGTACCGGTAGGTCGACCGAGGTCGTGTCCTTGTCGTCCACCGATGCCATGGATTTCAGCATAATCGCTGAATCGCGGAGGTCGCGCGTGATCGGGCCGGCCTGGTCGAGGGACGACGCAAAGGCGACAATGCCCCAGCGCGAACATCTGCCATAGGTCGGCTTTATTCCGACCGTACTGGTCAGGGCGGCAGGCTGGCGAATGGAGCCGCCGGTATCAGTCGCGGTCGCTGCGGCGCAAAGATAAGACGCCACGGAAGCGGCAGACCCACCGGATGAACCACCCGGCACTAGCGGAGCGTTGGAATTCTTCGACTTCCAGGGATTGACCACCGGCCCGTAATAGGAAGTCTCGTTGGAGGAACCCATTGCGAATTCATCCATATTCAGCTTGCCCAACATGACCGCCCCGTCGCTCCACAGATTGGTGGTGACAGTGGATTCATAGGTCGGCTCGAAGCTGTCGAGAATGTGGGAACAGGCCTGGGTGTGAACGCCCTTTGTTGCGAAAAGATCCTTGATCCCCAGGGGGATTCCTTCAAGCGGACCCACCTCGCCTTTTGCCCGTTTATCATCGCTGGCTTTTGCCATTTCGCGGGCCTTGTCTTCGGTCACCGTGATGTAGGTATTCAGCTTTTCGTTCGATGCGCGGATTGCCGAAAGATAGGCATCTGTCAGCTCCTGCGAACTAAAGTCTCCGGCGTCCAGTTTCGCGCGCGCTTCTGCAATCGTGAATTGGGTGAGATCGGACATTTAACTCAACTTCTTTTCGTAAAATCTGGAATATTCGGATTCGGGATATTCGTGAAACGCAGAGCATTGGCGAAATCCGTTTCGCTCGTAAATCTGCCACGCCTTCTCGAACCCCTTGGTGTTACCTGTCTCGAGTTTGAGAACATCAATGCGTTTTTCGTTGGCCAACGCCTCGACGGCGGCCAAGATTTGGTATCCTGCGCCGCTGCCCCGCAGCCCCGGCTCGACATACATGCGCTTTACCTCGGCCAGCGACTGGTCATGGATTTTCAGGGCGCCCATGGCGACCGCCTTGCCGGCTTCATCGCGCCCCACGAATACGGAAGTATTTGGTTCCGCCATATCATCAGCCGACATCTGGAACTGAAATTGCGGTGGCGACAATGGGTTCAGATAGGCGTTCAGTTTACCTATCATATCACGCACATCGGGCTGCAAAGGTGTCTCGAGTTTGATTGTGAGCATGAAGTGCCCCTTACTCCACAACCTTGGGAACCATGAAGAAATCGTCTTCGCTTAGCGGTGCATTGGCCGTTATGTCCTTGGCATTGCCGGATTCAGTGACAACATCACGGCGCTTTTTCATTTCCATCTCGATGACCGAGGTCATTGGCTCGACGCCTTCGATGTCGACTTCGTTCAACTGCTCGACAAAGCCGAGGATCACGTTCAGTTCGTCCTGCATACGCTCGGCATTTTCATCCTTGAGCGCAATACGAGCGAGATGGGCAACGCGTTTAACGGTTTTTAGATCGACTGACATTTCCGGGACTACCTTCGAGAAATAAGGAATAAACCGCTATAAACGCCTCTGGCGCCAGATTCAACGTCGCATCCCTTCAAGGAAGCCAATTAAGTCGAATTTTTCATTTCGGGAACGGTCAGACCTCGAATGAACCCGACGGTTCCAGGAGTTTCACCCGATCCGACTGTTCGCCAAGTGCCTCGATGAATATGTCGGCAGTCTGGTCGATGATTGGAAACGAGCCATAATGGCATGGCAGGATGGTTTCGAAATCAAAGAAGCGGCGGCAGGCCAATGCCGCTACCGCGCCACCCATGGTGAACCGATCCCCGACCGGCACACATGCGATCTTGGGCCTGTGCAGTTCGTTGATGATCGACATGTCGCTGAAGATATCGGTATCACCCATATGGTAGAAGGTCGGTTTTCCCGGAAAATGAAGAACGAGACCTGACGGATTGCCCAGATAGATATTCCGGCCGTCTTCGGTCTGTGAGGACGAAGAATGTTCCGCCTTGACGAAGGTCGTGGTGAAACCGCCACAATCCAGCGTTCCGCCATGGTTGCCCGGATTGATCTTTTCGGCGTTTGCACCCTGGCCCACCAGATACATGCAGATCTCAAAATTCGCGACCAGCATGGCATCGGTATCCTTGAGAATATCGATTGAATCGCCAAGATGATCGTCATGGCCATGGGTCAGCAGCAAATGTGTTGCACCTGCAGAGGCTTCCTTCACATCCCCATCAAAGGAAGGATTTCCGCTCAGAAACGGATCGATCAGAATGACATCCGAACCGTTGTCAATTCGATAAGCGGAATGTCCGAACCACGTAATTTTCATATTGTCCTCCATTTGCGCGGGGACGCTGGAAGGGTAATCGATCTGTTTGCCCGCCAGCGCTATCATTTTGTCGCGTCTACCGATATTAGGATCACCAGTCGAGAAAGTTCAATTGCTGATTTGTCCATGACGCTGGTCACCGATCTGGAAACCCTGAAAAAACTGCACGAACCCGGAATGCGGGTGTTCGGGCTTGATCTTGGTACGAAGACAATCGGGGTGGCAATTAGCGATGGCAGGCTCTCGGTCGCCGGTCCGCTTACCGTCATCCGCCGGAAAAAGTTCACCAATGATGTCGAGGAATTGTCGCAGTTGGCAGAAGAGCACAATGTCTGTGCGCTTGTTGTCGGACTACCGCTGAACATGGATGGCAGCGAAGGTCCGCGCGCCCAGGCCAGCCGGGCATTCGTTCGCAATCTGGAAGGTAAACTCGATCTGCCTGTGGTCTTCTGGGATGAGCGGCTGTCTACGGTCGCCGCTGAACGGGCCATGATTGAAGCGGATGTATCGCGAAAAAAGCGGGCGGAACGAATCGATGCGGCAGCGGCGAGCTTTATTCTGCAGGGAGCGCTGGACCGACTTTCAAATTTGTAGGCGTCGGCTCTGGTTCGGCATCAATGAATTCCGGCGCTTCATCAATCGGAGCGACATCATCGTCCGCAATGAACTGGGTTGTGTTTTCTTCGCGGAAATGCTGCGAATATTTGTCGGCCACCCACGCCTTTGTCTGCGGATACCAGTTTGCCCGCCAGCGGAACGCTGCGATTGCACCGATAATTGCGGAGTCCACAATGCTTGCACCTGCGATCATTGGCGGAATTTTTTCAGGTGCGACACCCAGCGTGTCGCCATAAATGGCGAAGACCGCGTCATGGAGATTACGCGAAAAGAATACCATGCCCATATTGATGTCATAGGCGCTGAGGCCGTACCAGCCCCAGAAAAGCGCCAATGGCGCAAACCACAATAAGAGTATGTACCGCATGAGTCTCCGCCTGTTAGCAAGTTCATATTGCCCCTGCAGACCAGCGGTCGCAACGTTTACTGATTGTTAACCTTAACCGTAATGGTTAATCGCAGTCATTCCAAAACCATGGCCATTTCGGGCGACAACCAGAATGGCGGCAGAAACGAAGCGAGATTGGACATTGGCAGGACTTCCGTCTTGAGTGCGATGCCAAGATGATCGCGCATGAATGCGCGCCTTGCCGCAATGCGCTTGGCAGCATCCGGATATCTATCTGCAAACTCGGCACGACCGCGTTCGTCGAGCAAGATGATGCCGTCCTCCATGTTGGTCGTGAAATAAGGCCCACCGGTTGCCGGGATTACATCCACCTGCAATGCCATGCCCGATTGCAATTTTTGATCGGAACCACTGTAGATCGGCGAGTTTATCCATTCATCCAGATGGATCAGATGGCCGGGGTTCAGCCCGACACCAAAAAACTCGTCCCCAATCCGTTTTTCGATCCCGGCAAAGAGTTCACCACCGGTTACGCCGATCCCTACGGTTTCGAGCCAGTTTGCCACCGCCTCGAAATACGGGCTGACCAGGACATCGATGTAATCGCGAATAGACTCCGGCAAATCGCCCTCATCACTTGCCAACCAGCCCGCCCTGCAGTTGAGCGCGCCCTGGACGCCATAGGCTGTAGTGACAGCATCTCCCTTTTCCAAAACGCGCGAAGTCGGGCTGAGCAATCCATACCAGGCTCGCTCGCCGCTGGACATCATTGTATGGCAGGAGAGCGGGAGCCCGATAGGCCTGATCAGGGACGAAACTTCAAACTCGCTCATACCGGGTCTGGCACCCAAGACAACGCGCTTAACGGCTTCCGATGTATGGCAGGCTGCAAATTCGAACCTTGCCAGTTCATCAATTTCTAATGTCGCCCGCAGACCGTTTGACGGATCCATCAAAAGAGCGCCAGCATTGGAGATCCTGGCACCAGCACCGCTCAGCGCGGAAATGGTTTCGACAATATAGGCCGGGATCTCGATCCTGGTCTCGGGATTATCGAATTCCTGGTCAGAGAAATATTTCCAGCCGCATATGCCGATGTTCAGACCCGGTTGAATTCCTGCCTCAGCCAGGATGTCCGCCAATGCCGGGGTATGCCCCCGCTCCTGCCCCAATAGCCCGAATGGCGGATAGAGCTTCACGTCGAAATCAAGCGGGGACGCCTTTGCCGGCCCCTGGTTTTCCGGGCCGGTCAATAAAACGGGATGGCGGTCTTTGCCTGCAATTACCAGCGCTTCCTCAAAACGCGGATCAAAGCCGGACATCCAGGCCAGATTGGCGGAATGCTCCCGGTCAGCATAAACGATAAGAATTTCCAACCCTGCATTGGTTGCGCGGTCCATCAACCTGGAAAACCGGGTACGATAAATTTCGCCGGCCAATTCCGGCATTTCCTTGGACGTGCCGAAATCCGGCAAATCGACTTGTTTCAAAACCGCTTTTCGGGTCGCCATTAATCATTCCTCCGCGACAATCAATTTGCTGGAAACAATTTGTCCTTGTTCAGTGGCAAGGTCAAAACAAAAGCCCGCCAAAATGGCGGGCTCTTTGTTCAGTCTGGTCTTGGGATTGAGTGATGGTCAGCTTGACTCACCCAGGTTGATGATTTCGACCCGGCGGTTCTGGCCTGATTCCGGGGCATCCGGATATTTCAGGTAATCTTCACCGAACCCTTCCTGATACAGTCTTTCGGGTTTGACGCCCGCAAATTCGATCAGGAAGCGCGATACTGCCGAGGCTCTCCGGAATGACAGGTCGTTATTGTAGGCGTTGCTTCCGGTTGCATCCGTATGGCCGGCAATCATGAACTTGCCATCGCCCAGCTCGGGATCGTTAAGCGCCTCGCCAAGCTCGATAAGCTGACGGACTGAAGACGGGTCTATCCGGTCTGAATCGTAGTCAAACAAGATTTCCAGGTCGATCCTGCCGCTTTCGTTGTAAGTAGCGGCGTTCTTGGCAGAAGCCTGTTCGACCGGGCGGACATCTAGTCCACGGACGGTGCTCGAATTGTTTCCGGAACTAACCGAAGCGACGCGCTTGGGCTTCTTCGGCTTCGGTGCGCGGCTCTTGGCTACGGCGCCACCACCAGAAGGCGGCGGTGCGCGGAATTGCTGCGGAGCGCCATTTTGCGGCTGCGGCACTCTTCTGAATGCGACGTCTCCACCCTGTGGCTGTGGCGGCCGGCTAAAGACAACGCCACCCTGTGGCGGCGGGACCCGGCGGTGTGCCACCTGTCCACCTTGTGGCTGAGGCACCCTGGTGATTGCGTGGTTACCACCCTGCGGCTGAGGCACCCTGCGCATGACTACCGGCGCGCCTTGCGGCGGCGGTGCTCTGCGGTGCATAACCTGTCCGCCATGGACTTGCGGCGCCCTTCTGCGGACTTGATGCACAGGCTGGTTGTGCATTGCGCGTGGCAATCTCAGCTGGTTAACGATTTGGCGTTGTGTAAATACGGTCTGCGCCTCCGCCGATCCTGCTGCCGGAAGCAGCATTTGCGTCGCAAGGCCGAAGATCGCAATGAATTTCAGATGATTTTTACTAGTCATCACATGCTCCCTTGTTTCTCGTCCCTAGTTTCGCCGGTTGTTTCACGACGGTTCGTTGAATACCCCCCTAATATCGGGACGCATTCGCCATAAGCGCGTGTCATTGCGCACAATGCGAACAAAAAGGGCTTTAGAACCGAGAAAGAACGTTGGATCTGGGTTTTTCAGGAGCCGTCGAGGTAATCAAAGGACAAAATCGCTGATCCATGATCGAGTGTGACCAAAGTTGAAGAGAATTTCCTGTCCCAAAACTTTAGTTTTCCGTCAAAACTCGTTGATATCATTGTCTTATGATCGTTTATCTTCAGGAATTTCGCACCTGCCGCCACATCGGTATGCGCGGCCAGCCTGTCCACCAGCTGATCGGTACCGAGCACCCAGATGGAAAGGCTTCCATCCACGCCTGCGGTTACCACCTGGCCGCCGTCGGGAGTAATGCCGACGGACGAAATCCAGCCGCGACTGCCCTTGAACGAAGAGAGGACCTTCCCCGTCCGGGTATTTAGGTAGGCAATGGTCCCGTCCTCATGCGAGGCAACGACCGTTGAAGCCGCTACAATCTCAAAATCGGTGATCGGTTTATTGTCGACGGTAGAAACCCGGCCCAGTACATCTCCGGATTTCATGTCAGAAACCGCAATCGTGCCGTCGCCAGAGGCTGTAATCACCGATTTCTGATCCGGTTGCACGACAATCGGGCTGATTACCGCGTCATGGCTCTGGTTCTGCCAGCGGGCATCGAAGGTAATCGGGTCAATTGCGGCCATCATGCCATTGTCACCACCGATTACGAGGGTTCCATCATTGGCTTCACCAATGGCAGTGACGACAAAGCCCGGATACATTGCATTTTGCTTCTTGAACTGCGGTATGGCGTAGGAAAACAGCGCGCCGTCCCTGGTTCCAACTGCGAGGGTGCGGCCTCCACCGGTTATCTTGACCGTCGAGATGTCGATCTTCTCGCCTTCCAGTTCTGCGATAAGCTGGGCTTTTCCTGCATCCCAAAGCCGGATCGTATCGCGTTCACCGCCGGTCACCACCATTGCGGTTCCGATGGGTGTTCTGGTGATCTGCGCAGGCGTATTTTTCGGCCTTTCGGGCTTGGAACCCGTACCGTTCGTGTCCAGAGAAGCGACTTTCTGCTCGTCCTTGTCAGTCTTGTTGTCCTTGGCAACCGGCGTCTCACCGCCTTCGCGGGTGAAGAAGAAATCGCCCAAAACTGCATCATAATAGGCAGGAGTCTGATTGTGGCTGATGCTCCGTGCAAGCGTCCGAACCCGGCGCCTGACTTCGCGGGCAGTGTCGACCAGGTCCATTCCGGGAGTCTGCATGAGCGGTATCAATGTGCGGGTAAAGACGGAATTGGGGTCTTCATCTTCCTCGCTGAGGCGATCAAGCGCGGCTTCGCCCACATCGGCGGAATACATAACGAAAGTGCCCTGCGGCGCTGAAATACGCGCAAGCCCTGCCCCGCCTCCCAGGCTTCTTGTGGCAGCGCCTGAGCCGGTAAACGGATTGTTGCGGCAGGCATCCAATACGACAAGGTTTAATTGTGCGGAACGCGACCGCAGGCGGGCCAGGATGTTGTCCAGCGCCAAAGCCTTAGATTCCACCGTTTCGGCATTACCGGATTGGGCATCCGGCATATCGACGGGGAGAAGGTAGTTCTCGCCATTTATCTCAACGCCATGGCCAGCATAAAACAGCATGGCGGTGTCGCCCTTCTGAATCTTGCGGGCAAAACCCTCAAAAGTCCGGCTCATTTCGCGAAGATCGGTGTTCAACGCGCGCGTAACCTCAAAGCCGAGAGCTTCCAACGCATCGCCCATGGAATCTGCGTCATTTACGGCTTTCTGGAGCTTCAATATGTTCTGATATTCGTCATTGCCGATCACGAGCGCCAGCCGCTTTTGTGCATATGCCTGTGAAGGCAGCACAAAAAACAATGCGATCAATAGGGCGCTGATCACGCGAAGCATGACGGTTCTCCGTTTTCAAACTGGCAACGCCGGCAACAAGCCACGGCGCTTTATTCCTGCCCGGCATATAATACCGGGTTTTGAAAACCGTTGTGTGCAATTGCACTATCTGCGCTATCATCCGTTTTTGGCTATACCGGGTCCACGAAATCAGATTTCCGGGTAAAGCACGTCCACAATTGCACGGCTGTCATATCGATTGTCCAGCATGCCGTAGGTCGAGCGCCAAAGCCCGCCAAGACGGGTTTCGATAAACGCATCCGCGATGGAGCCCATTCCGAGCCTGCGGAGTTCGGCGCCGGCTGCGGTCAGCGCCAATTGTTCGGTCAGGATACGGGTTGCACCCAGATCGGTCTGCGCCATTTGGCCAGCGGTCCGGATGACTTCGACCGTCTTTGCCGCGGAAGACCCGCCTAGATCCTTTTCCAGCACTTCCAGTACCGTATCGAGAATTGGACCGCCCTTCTCCACGACGCGCATGACGTCCAGGCACATGACATTGCCCGACCCTTCCCAGATGGCGTTGACCGGCGCATCGCGATAGCCCCTGGCCAGATTGCTCTCCTCGATATAGCCGTTCCCACCCAGGCACTCCATCGCCTCGCCGATCAGAGGAGGCGCGGTCTTGCAGACCCAGTATTTGACGATCGGTGTCATCAACCGCGCATAGGCGGCTTCGGACGGATCTGCGGCTGCGCGGTCGAAGGAACCAGCCAATCGCAGGGATAGCGCCGAGCCCGCAGCCACATCGAGCGCCATATCAGCCAGCACACGCGACATGAGCGGCTGGTCGATCAGGTTCTTCGAAAACGCCTTCCTGTGCCTGGTATGGTTGACCGCTTCCGCCAGGCAGGCTCGCATTAGCCCCGCCGAGGAAACCGCACAGTCAAGGCGTGTCAGCGTCACCATCTCGATAATAGTGGAGACGCCCTTACCCGGTTCGCCGATCAATTGTCCGAGACTGCCGTGAAATTCTACCTCGGAGGAGGCATTGGAGCGGTTGCCCAGCTTTTCCTTGAGCCGCTGAAAATGGAAATTGTTGGCTGTGCCGTCAGGAAGAATACGCGGAAGCAGAAAGCATCCAAGACCATGCTCCTCGTTTCCAGTCTGCATTTGGGCAAGAACCAGAAAGGCATCGCACATTGGCGCTGACATGAACCATTTATGTCCGGTAATCCGCCAGATCCCCTCACCTGCCGGTTCCGCATAGGTCGTATTGGACCGGACGTCTGTTCCACCCTGCTTCTCGGTCATCCCCATACCGATCGTCAGGCCAGCCTTGCGACCGGGAGGCCGTTGCGAGGAATCGTATTTGCGTGTTCTGATCCGGGGCAGCCACTCATTGAGAATCTGCTGGGAATTCATCAATGCGGCCACAGAGGCATTCGTCATGGTTACGGGACACAGATGCCCGGTATCAACCTGGGATGTCATGTAGAAACGAAGCGCTCGGATGGCGTTGCGCCGACCGCTTTCTTCGGCATTTTCCTCCCAGATCGAAACATGCAAACCGGCTGAAACGCTCTTGCGCATCAATGCGTGATAGGCAGGGTGATATTCTACGATGTCGGCGCGATTTCCCTTGATGTCGTGGGTTTTGAGCGTCGGCAGGAATTTGTTGGCCAATCGTGCCATTTCCAGGGATTCAGCATTACCAGCCCATGCGCCATGTGATTCCAGTTCCTTGCCAAGCTTTTCAGGTAGTTGGCCGGCCACACGCCGCAGAAGCGGATCGCCGAGCCAAACATTATGACCGGCATAGACTGGAGACTGGTTGAACACGGAATGCGTGCTATTGGGCGAGTCGTTCATCCGGGCACCTTAAATCACAAGCTGCATCGAATCGCACTAAAAAAGCCAAATAAACCAACAGACGACCCATAAGTTCGAATTTTAAACAGAAAAGCGATGTCTCGCTTCTTGGCAAATTACGACGCTGCGCCTATAGAACCTCCTTTAATGGACGCTGTTGAACCAAACTCTATTTTTTCCCAACGCCATCTGCTCGGCATTGCCGACCTGTCTCCGCAGGAAATTACCTATCTCCTGGATATGGCCGACAATGCGGTCAGTGTCTCCCGACAATTGAACAAGAAGAAGGCGGTGCTGCAGGGGCGCACCCAGATTAACTTGTTCTTCGAGGCTTCGACCCGCACGCAATCATCGTTTGAACTGGCCGGTAAACGGCTCGGTGCCGACGTCATGAACATGTCGGTTGCATCGTCTTCGGTGAAGAAGGGTGAGACTCTTGTTGACACGGCGATGACGCTGAATGCGATGAAGCCTGACCTGCTGGTTGTGCGGCATGGTTCGGCAGGTGCTGTCGAACTACTGGCTCAGAAGGTCGGTTGCTCGGTCATCAATGCCGGTGACGGCGCTCATGAACATCCGACTCAGGCATTGCTGGATGCTTTGACCATCCGAAGGCACAAAGGAAAGTTCCCTGGTCTGACAGTCGCGATTTGTGGCGATATCCTGCATTCGCGGGTGGCTCGCTCCAATATATTGCTGCTCAATGCGATGGGTGCGCGCGTCCGGGTAATTGCGCCTTCGACACTGCTCCCCGCCGGAATCGAACAACTTGGTGTTGAGGTCTTCAACTCGATGGAAAAGGGTCTAACCGACACTGATGTGGTGATGATGCTGCGACTTCAGCGTGAGCGCATGGCTGGTGCACTCGTACCTTCGGTTCATGAATATTTCCGTTTCTTCGGACTTGATTCACAAAAGCTTTCTTTTGCCAGGCCGGGCGCACTGGTGATGCATCCCGGGCCGATGAACCGCGGGGTCGAGATCTCAACGGGTGTTGCTGATGGCGCCCAGAGCGTCATCGAGGAACAGGTAGAAATGGGGGTCGCTGTCCGGATGGCCGTGATCGAGACGTTGTTGAGAACCAATTCCGGTGGCGGCGATGCCTGACACTTCGAACAAGGGTGAAACCAATACCAGGCCCTTGTTGATCAAGGGTGGGCATGTCGTCGATCCGTCCCAGGATATTGACGGGCCGGCATCGGTTCTGATTCAGGATGGGCTTATCGCCGACATCAGTGTTGGCGGAAATGAAACCGGTGCACCCGAAGATGCGGATTTGATCGACGCCTCCGGAAATCATGTTTTTCCCGGGCTGATTGATGCAAGGGTTTATGTCGGTGAGCCGGGCGCGGAACATCGCGAAACCATCGCATCGGCAAGCCAGGCTGCCGCGGCTGGTGGTGTCACCGGATTTGTGATGATGCCGGAAACCGACCCGGTTATCGACAATGTTGCCTTGGTCGACTTCGTTCGCAGGGCAGCGGCAGATACGGCGGAAGTGCGCGTCTATCCATCAGCGACAGTTACCAAGGGACTTCACGGCACGGAACTGACAGAGTTTGGTTTATTGCAGGAATCCGGCGCCGTAATGCTGAGCGAAGGTAAACACACAGTCAGCAACAATCTGATCTTGCGCCGCGCGATGACCTATGCGCGCGATTTCGACCTGACGATCGCGCTTGAAACCAATGATCCGGATCTGTCATCCAACGGCGTGATGAATGAGGGTTTGAATGCGACCCATCTCGGATTGCCCGGAATCCCCCGTGAAGCCGAAACTATTCCGCTGGAGCGCGACCTCAGGATGGCGGCACTGACCGGCGCCAAATATCATGCGGCGAATGTGTCTACCTCGGATTCGGCAAGTGCCATTTCCGTTTACAAGAAAAACGGCCACGCGGTTACTGCAGGCGTGTCAATCAACCACCTCTCCCTTAACGAAAATGATGTCGGCCGATACCGCACGTTTTTCAAGCTATCGCCGCCTCTTCGCGCCGAGGATGATCGTCAGGCGATGATCGCAGCACTATCTGACGGCACCATCGACATCATCGTTTCAAGTCACGACCCTCATGATGTCGACACCAAACGACATCCATTTGCTGAAGCTGCCGTTGGTGCAATCGGGCTTGAGACCATGTTTGCGGCTGCACTCAGGCTGTATCACTCCGGTGACATCAGCCTGTCTCGGATTATCGAATGCGCAGCCAAGCGTCCCGCCGAGATCTTTGGCATCAAGGGTGGCACCCTTAGAAAGGGCGCGAAGGCAGATTTGTTTATTGCAGATATTGAATTACCCTGGGTCGTTCAGGAAAATGAAATTGTTTCAAGATCCAAGAATACACCGTTTGAAGGATCGAGGTTTAGCGGAAAAGTCTTGAAGACACTGGTAGCAGGACGCACAATATACACGCAAAAGGGGTAATACATGATTGGGGAACCCGTTTCAGTCCTTATCGCCGCCGTTATTGGATATTTGCTGGGATCGATACCCTTCGGATTATTGCTTTCCCGGATGTTCGGGCTTGGCGATGTCCGCAATATCGGTTCGGGGAATATTGGTGCCACGAATGTCTTGCGGACCGGCAATAAGCCAGCGGCCGCCGCCACACTCCTGCTCGACGGCCTGAAAGGAACGGCAGCAGTGTTGCTAGGTTCATATTTCGGGGCTGAAGGAGCTCTGGCAGCAGGATATGGCGCATTTGCCGGGCATTGCTTTCCTGTGTGGTTGAAGTTCAAGGGTGGGAAAGGTGTTGCAACCTATATCGGTATCCTGGGTGGTATCGCCTGGATCTATGCGCTGGCATTCATGGGAATATGGCTGGTTGTTGCCATCGTTACGAGATATTCGTCGCTATCGGCACTGGTTGCCACCGGTATGACACCTGTTACGATTTGGGGATATGGCGGTTCTGTCGGCGCGATCATCATGTCTGCGATATTGGCCGCCGTCTGCTGGTGGAATCACAGGGCAAACATATCCCGTCTCCGTTCCGGTGAAGAAAGCAAAATTGGCCAAGAGGCCTAGGTTTATTTTGGGGGTCAAATTTTGGGGGATACAGAAACGCCTTCGAGCGCACGCAGGTTTCCGCTTGGGGATGAGCAGCGGATAAATTGGCTGATGCTGATCCGCTCAGAAAACGTCGGACCTGCCACTTTCAGAGATCTCATCAACCATTTCGGAACTGCAGGTGCCGCGCTTGAGGCATTGCCGGAATTGGCAAAGCATGGTGGCACGGCTGCAAAGATCCGGGTCGCGACGCGCGACAGTGCCGAAAAAGAACTGGAAGCCGCCCAAAGAGCAGGCGCCCGGTTTATCGGCATGGGTGAACCCGACTACCCGTCCATATTACGCGGTATTGCAAATCCTCCGCCGCTTATCTGTATCCGCGGCGATGTCGCTCCAGGACAAAGGACGGGTGTCGGGATTGTCGGTTCAAGAAATGCTTCGATAACGGGCATGAAACTGACTGGCAGAATCGCCGGTGAACTTGGCGAGCGAGGTCAGACTGTCATTTCTGGCCTGGCCAGAGGAATCGATACCGCAGCGCATAAGGCATCATTGGAATCGGGAACGATTGCCGTTTTTGCCGGTGGCATTGATCGTCCGTTTCCGGAAGAAAATATTCCCCTGGCTGATGAAATTGCAGCGAAGGGCGGAGCGCTGATCAGCGAAATGCCGATGGGCTGGAAACCCCGCAATATTGATTTTCCGCGCCGCAATCGATTGATAGCCGGATTGTCACTTGGTGTTCTCGTGGTTGAGGCCGCACGCAGGTCCGGTTCGCTTATTACCGCACGAATGGCGAATGAAACCGGACGCATGGTGTTTGCTGTTCCCGGCTCGCCACTCGATCCGAGGGCGGCAGGGACGAATCACTTGATCAAACAGGGCGCAACACTGGTCACGAGCGCTGACGACGTAATCGATGCATTATCACCGGTAGGTGGAATAGAACCGCAACTTCCTTTCGACGCCGGCGAAGAAGGTGAAGACTATATGCCGGAAAGTACAACTGACCTGACGGAAAATGTCCGGCAGCGAATCGTCTCAGCGTTAGGACCAACGCCAACCGACATTGATGACATTGTCCGATTGACAGCTGCTACTCTGGGAGAAGTGCAGCTTGTTCTGTTGGAACTTGATTTAGCAGGGCGTCTGGAACGTCACAGTTCGAATCGCGTCACGCTCCTTCTGGATTGAGTTTGTCACGCAAAAGCGAGCATTCATCCGTGACTAACGCTGTCCGGAATTTACCGGTAGAAAGTAAGACCGCTCAGTCGATCAATTCGGTGTTGAACCTGTGTACCTTCAGGCATTCCTGCGCTTCAAGCGCAGACATCTCCAGCAAGTAGACCAGTGTCCCCTCGCCCTGTGCTTGCGCTATTCCCCTCAATTCAATCAATAACTGGCGTACATATTCCAAGGTCACTGCCTTGCTCACCCGATCGGGTAGTTGTTTGGTTTTCGTTGCCCTATCTTCAGCGGATTCCGCCGCAGAACCTGATTTTTCGTCAGCGGGAGCAATTTTTTTGGCACTATTTGCGTTCATGGCCGATCCCCATATCTGGCTAAATCCACAACTGGGTCAGGCGCGTCCTCCCAAGCAATAAGCTTTTCACGCCATTTCAAATATATCTGTATACTACAGACTTTTGTTAAACGTGCAATTCTTATATATTGCTACTTAAAGTTGTATTAATTCAAATTTCATTGACACGAATATTGAAGGGGGCTTGACGCGGCCCGCATCTAACGCCAATTCATTGCAGCTTATTGCAGTTCAGAAGTTCATGCTTCCCGAACAAATTGCTTCGTTTCCAATCAGGAAAAAACATGTCGATGAATGTTGTAGTTGTCGAGTCGCCCGCAAAGGCAAAGACAATAAACAAATATCTGGGCAATGATTACACTGTCCTGGCTTCCTATGGCCATGTGCGAGACCTTCCACCGAAGGATGGCTCCGTGCTGCCGGATGAAGATTTTTCAATGTCGTGGGAAGTTGACGGCAAATCAAAAACACGCCTTTCGGACATCGCCAAGGCAGTCAAATCTGCCGACAAGCTGATTCTCGCAACTGACCCGGATCGCGAGGGAGAAGCAATTTCCTGGCACGTTCTGCAGGTTCTCAACGACAGAAAGGTGCTGAAGGACAAACCCGTTCAGCGAGTCGTGTTCAATGCGATCACAAAGAAGGCGGTCCTGGACGCGATGGCCAATCCGCGCGAGATCGACGGCAACCTAGTGGAAGCCTATCTTGCCAGACGCGCGTTGGACTACCTGGTCGGGTTTACCCTTTCGCCGGTCTTGTGGCGTAAACTGCCGGGTGCGCGATCAGCTGGCCGCGTTCAATCCGTTGCCCTACGCCTGGTTTGCGACCGTGAAGCTGAAATCGAGCACTTCGTCGCCCAGGAATACTGGTCAGTAATCGCAAAACTGGAAAATGAGGCTGGCCAGCCCTTCGACGCACGCATAACCGAGTTTGACGGCACCAAGCTTCAACGCCTCGACATTGGCAGCGAAGAAGAGGCAATGCGCATCAAATCCATGCTGGAGAAAGCTGCGCTGTCGGTGGCGAAGGTCGAATCAAAACCGACGAAACGAAATCCCTGGGCACCGTTCACGACATCGACCCTGCAACAGGATGCCAGCAGGCGGCTTGGATTTTCGGCCAAGCGCACCATGCAGGCAGCGCAACGCCTGTATGAAGGCGTCGACATCGGCGGCGAGACGGTTGGATTGATCACCTATATGCGAACCGATGGCGTGCAGATTACGCCGGAGGCGATCGGCCCCATTCGCGGCGAGATCGAAAATCGGTTTGGCTCGCAATACATGCCTGAGAAACCGAGGATGTATTCGACAAAGGCGAAGAATGCCCAGGAAGCGCATGAAGCCATCCGACCGACCAGCATCTCACGCGCACCAGAAGATGTCGCCCGGTATCTCGATGATGATCCGAAAAAACTCTACGAACTGATTTGGAAGCGCACCATTGCAAGCCAGATGTCGTCAGCAATCGTCGAGCGGACGACCGTCGATATTGGCGCAGTCGAAGGCGCAACTACAGCGAAATTGCGCGCCAATGGTTCGGTCATCAAGTTCGACGGATTCCTGAGTGTCTACGGCACAGTCGGTAATGACGACGATGAGGAAGAAGGTGGCCGCCTGCCTGCTATTCGGGAAGGCGAAACACCGAAGCAGAAATCAATCGAGGCCAATCAACACTTTACCGAACCGCCTCCGCGATATTCGGAAGCGACGCTGATCCGCAAAATGGAAGAGCTGGGGATAGGCCGGCCATCGACCTATGCGGCTACGCTATCCACGCTTCAGGATCGTGAATATGTGCAGCTTGAGAAGAAGCGATTCCACCCGCAATCCAAGGGACGGATTGTGACGAGTTTCCTCGAGAGCTTTTTCCGCCGTTATGTCGAATATGATTTCACCGCCGATCTGGAGGAGAAACTCGACCGGATTTCGGCCGGTGAGCTTGAGTGGAAAGACGTGTTGCGGGATTTCTGGAGGCTGTTCTCCGACAGTGTTGCGGAAATCAAGGATCTTCGCGTGAGCCAGGTTCTGGACATGCTCAACGAAGATCTCGCACCGCTGGCATTTCCACCGCGCGAAGACGGTTCAGAACCACGACGTTGTCCAAAGTGCGAAGATGGCACTCTCAGTTTGAAAGTCGGTAAGTTCGGCGCATTTGTCGGATGCTCGAATTATCCCGAATGCAATTTTACCAGGCAATTGGGAGGCAATGGGAATGGAGAGGAAGAAACAGTTTCCGACGGACCCAAAATGCTCGGTGTCGATCCCGATACCAGTGAAGAGATCACGCTTCGCAGCGGGCGTTTCGGGCCCTATGTGCAGCGAGGCGAAGGCAAGGAAGCAAAGCGCGGTTCCATTCCCAAAGGCTGGGACCCAGCCGAAATTGATTTCGAGAAGGCATTGAAGCTGCTTTCGCTTCCGCGCGAAGTTGGTATGCATCCGGAATCCGGCAAGCCGATCTCCGCAGGCATTGGACGCTATGGCCCATTTGTATTGCATGATGGCTCCTACGCAAATCTGGATTCCGTCGATGAAGTCTTCACCGTGGGGATCAATCGCGCGGTCGATGCGATTGCCAACAAGGCTGCAAAAGGTGGCGGCCGGCGCAAGGCATCTACAGCATTGAAAGAG
>JANQQM010000010.1 GCA_028289365.1 Salaquimonas sp.
CACGACACCGCCCGGTCTGGCTGCAGCGGATAGTGCCAGGGAATTGGCGATCGTACCGGTACCGACCAGAAATACCGAAACGTCGCAGTCGAACAATTCGCCAAATTTCTCGGCGACCTGTTTGTCAAGGTCACTATTTGCATAAGCAGGCGTAAACCCGCTGGTCCGTTCAACAACATGGCGAGCAATTTCAGGGTGAACCCCCGCCCAGTTATCGCTGGCAAATATCATCATTCCTCCGGTAGAAACTGCTGAAATCGAGAAATTGTTCGAGCGGCATTTGTGATCGAATATGACCGCTATCGCGCTTTTTTTCATTGCGTCTGCCTGCCGCAGGCAAACGGCAAAGATGCAGTGTTAGAGCAGGACAGAAATATTTTAAAGCGAATATGCAATTTTCGGCATTTGCATAGAATCAAGTTTCGCTTGCCCTTCCCGCGGCTTTCTGGCATTTTCTGTGAAATTGGGACAACAGTCCTGTCCTATTTTGGTTCGATAAGATACATTTACGCAATTGTGGTTCTGCAATTAATTCCGTGCCGAACAAATTTGTTGGGAAGAAATGACATTCGGAACGATGCAGAACAAAGCAGAAATTCCGGATAGTTAAATTCGGAAAACCCAGATGGTCCGGAATCTATATTCAGATTCTTCGAACAGGACCAAAACCACAATTTGCAGAATTGCTTGCTCCGATGTGTTACAGCAGGCCGGTATCAAAATGCGCCTGCAAATATGTGGGTCATGGAGGATGGATGATGGCACAACAAAGATCTGACCGCGGCGGCCTGTTTACTCAGGCTTTGGGCGAAAAACGTAGTTTTTCCGCATCAGCTTCGCATGCCGGTACATCGCCAGCACCCATGAGAAAACCCGGCACGCTGCCAGGCAAGCAGGGCCTTTATGATCCCGCCAACGAGCATGATGCCTGTGGTGTTGGTTTCATCGCCCACATGAAGGGCAAGAAATCGCATGCGATCATCTCCGATGGTTTGGCCATGCTCAAGAACCTGACCCATCGCGGCGCTGTCGGCGCCGATCCGCTGATGGGCGATGGCGCAGGTATGCTGACGCAGATCCCGCACGATCTCTTCAAGGAAGAAATGGCTGCTTCAGGCGTCGAACTGCCCGAGCCGGGACAATATGGCGTCGGCCACATTTTCATGCCGCAGGATGACGCTGCACGTTTGCACATTGAAGAAATCATCGAAGAGGTCATCAAAGCCGAAGGTCAGAGCCTGCTTGGCTTCCGCGACGTTCCGGTTGACAACGCTTCGCTGTCGAAAAAACCTGAAATTGCAGCATCCGAACCCAGACACCGCCAGGTATTTATCGGCCGCAACGAGGATATAGCGACCGAAGATGAGTTCGAGCGGCGCCTTTACATTTTGCGCAAGGTCATTTCGGCTCGGATTCATGAAGAAACCGACGGCCGAGACAACGGATTTTACCTGGTTTCGATGTCCGCAAGGACCATCGTCTACAAAGGCATGTTCCTGGCCTATCAGGTGGAAGCCTATTACAAGGATCTTAACGATCCCCGGTATGAAAGCGCGCTGGCGCTGGTTCACCAGAGGTTTTCGACCAATACCTTCCCGTCCTGGAAACTCGCCCACCCCTACCGGATGGTCGCTCACAATGGAGAGATCAACACCTTGCGCGGCAACGTCAACTGGATGGCGGCGCGCCAGGCTTCAGTCGAATCCGAATTGTTCGGCGACGACATCAACAAACTCTGGCCGATCTCCTATGAAGGCCAGTCTGACACTGCCTGTTTCGACAATGCGCTCGAATTTCTGTGGCAGGGCGGATATTCGCTCGCCCACGCAATGATGATGCTGATCCCGGAAGCGTGGAGCGGCAACAAATTGATGGATAACGACCGAAAGGCGTTTTACGAGTATCACGCTGCATTGATGGAGCCCTGGGACGGCCCGGCAGCCGTTGCCTTTACCGATGGCAGGCAAATCGGCGCGACCCTGGACAGAAACGGTCTGCGTCCGGCGCGTTATGTCGTCACCAAGGATGATTACGTCATCATGGCATCAGAAGCCGGCGTACTGACAATCGATGAGGAACGGATCAAGACTAAATGGCGGCTGCAGCCAGGCAGGATGCTGCTGATCGATCTTGCCGAAGGCCGGATCATCTCTGATGAGGAAATCAAGCAGGATATTTCCTCACGCCATCCCTATAAGGACTGGCTCGCCAACACACAGCTTATCCTTGAGGATCTGAGCCCGGTGGAACCGCGCGCCCTGCGCAAGGATGTCGAATTGCTCGATCGCCAGCAAGCCTTCGGCTATACGCAGGAAGATACCCGGATTTTGATGGCGCCCATGGCGATCGTCGGCCAGGAAGCGCTCGGCTCGATGGGGACAGACACGCCGATTTCGGCAATGTCGTCACGCTCCAAGCTGCTCTATACCTATTTCAAGCAGAACTTCGCACAGGTGACCAATCCGCCGATCGATCCGATCCGCGAGGAATTGGTGATGAGCCTGGTTTCCTTCATCGGCCCGCGGCCAAACATATTCGATCTGGTCGGCAATTCACGCCACAAGCGGATGGAGGTCCGCCAGCCTATCCTGACCAATGGTGATCTGGAAAAGATCCGCTCCATTGGCCATACGGAAGACAATTTCGATACCAAGACAATCGACATTACCTATCCCTCCGCCCAGGGAAGCGAAGGCATGTTGGGCGCAATCTCGAAATTGTGCGAGCGCGCCGAAAATGCTGTTTCAAATGGCTACAATATTATTGTTCTTTCGGACCGTCAGGTCGGGCCGGACAGAATTGCAATCCCTGCCCTGCTCGCGACAGCCGCTGTCCACCATGACCTGATCCGCAAGGGACTGCGGACGTCGGTTGGTCTTGTTGTCGAATCCGGCGAACCGCGCGAGGTTCATCACTTTACCTGCCTGGCCGGATATGGTGCAGAGGCAATCAACCCCTATCTGGCATTTGATACCTTGCTCGACATGCATGCCCGTGGCGAGTTCCCGCCCGAAGTCGACGAAGGCGAAGTCGTCGAGCGTTATATCAAGTCCATCGGCAAGGGTATTTTGAAGGTCATGTCCAAGATGGGCATTTCCACCTATCAATCCTATTGCGGCGCCCAGATCTTTGATGCCGTCGGGCTGTCTACCGAATTTGTCGAGAAATATTTCACCGGCACTGCAACCACAATTGAGGGCGTGGGCCTGGATGAGATCGCAATCGAGACGTCCAAGAGGCACCATGCCGCCTTTGGCGACGATCCGGTTTTGCGCGACGCACTGGATGTGGGCGGCGACTATATGTTCCGGCTTCGCGGTGAGGAGCATGTCTGGACGCCTGAGACCGTCTCCAAACTGCAACATTCGGTACGCGGCGAATCCTTCGAGACTTACAGCGAATTTGCAAAATCGGTCAATGAAGCGACAGCCAGCGCCAAGACCATTCGTGGCCTGTTTAAGATCAAGATGGCTGAAGAAGCCGGTCGCAAGCCGGTTCCCCTGGACGAAGTCGAACCGGCCAGCGAGATCGTCAAGCGCTTTTCCACCGGCGCCATGTCATTTGGCTCGATCAGCCGCGAGGCTCATACCACCTTGGCGCGGGCAATGAATGCCATTGGCGGCAAGTCAAACACCGGTGAAGGAGGCGAGGAACCCGACCGCTATGAGCCCCTGCCCGATGGTTCTTCGAACCCGGAACGGTCGGCAATAAAGCAGGTCGCTTCCGGTCGGTTTGGCGTGACTGCCGAATATCTTGTCAATTCCGACATGATGCAAATCAAGATGGCCCAGGGCGCAAAGCCCGGAGAAGGCGGTCAGCTGCCGGGCCACAAGGTGGATGCCACTATTGCCAAGGTGCGCCACTCGACACCAGGCGTGGGCCTGATTTCGCCCCCACCCCATCATGACATCTATTCAATTGAGGATCTTGCCCAGCTCATCTTCGATCTCAAGAACGTGAACCCGGATGGGGATGTATCAGTAAAGCTGGTTTCCGAAGTCGGCGTTGGCACTGTTGCTGCCGGCGTTGCCAAGGCACGAGCCGATCACATCACGATATCCGGATTTGAAGGCGGAACCGGTGCGTCACCAATGACCTCGATCAAGCATGCCGGCTCTCCCTGGGAAATGGGCATCTCCGAAACCCATCAGACACTTGTGTTGAACGGCTTGCGGAGCCGCGTAGCGCTTCAGGTCGATGGCGGATTGCGCACCGGTCGCGACGTGATCATCGGAGCATTGTTGGGCGCTGATGAATTCGGCTTCGCAACTGGCCCACTCATTGCAGCCGGATGTATCATGATGCGCAAATGCCATCTCAATACCTGCCCGGTAGGAATCGCCACACAGGATCCGGTTCTGCGCAAGCGGTTCCGTGGCACCGCCGAACATGTCATCAATTACATGTTCTATGTGGCCGAGGAGGTTCGTCAGATCCTCGCTGAAATGGGCTATACCGAACTTAATCAGGTTATCGGACAGTCGGACCTGCTTTCCAAGGAAGAAATGATCGAACACTGGAAAGCAAAGGGGCTCGATTTCGAGCGTGTGTTCTTCAAGCCGGAAGCGGCTCCTGAAGAAATCTACAATACCAAGGAGCAGGACCATCCGATTCACGACATCCTGGACAGACAGTTGATCGAATTGGCCAAGCCTTCGCTCGAGAAATTGCAGCCGGTCCAGCACGAAATTGTCATTCGCAATACCGACCGTTCGGCCGGCGCCATGCTGTCCGGCAAGATTGCCAAGCAGTTTGGCCACAAGGGTCTGAAACCCGACACGATTACATTCTCCATGACAGGAACCGCCGGGCAATCCTTCGGTGCGTTTCTTGCGCATGGCGTGACGTTTGATCTCGAAGGCGATGCCAATGACTATGTGGGTAAAGGCCTAACAGGCGGAAAAATCATTGTCCGCCCACCGGAAAATTCAACGATTGTCGCCGAGGAATCGATCATCGTCGGCAACACCGTTCTGTATGGCGCCATTGAAGGCGAATGCTATTTCCGCGGGGTTGCAGGCGAGCGCTTTGCCGTCCGGAATTCGGGCGCAGTAGCTGTCGTGGAGGGCGTTGGCGACCACGGTTGTGAATATATGACCGGCGGTGTCGTTGTTGTAATCGGACATACCGGACGAAATTTCGCTGCTGGCATGTCGGGCGGAATTGCCTATGTACTCGATGAGACAAGTGACTTCGCCGAACGCTGTAACCTGGCAATGGTGGACCTTGAACCCGTACCTGAGGAAGATGACCTGCTCGAGAGACTTCATCATCACGGCGGGGATCTGGAATTCAAGGGCCGGATCGATGTACTTGCAAACATGTCCGGCTTCGATGCAGAGCGCCTGTTCCAGCTGGTCAGCAAGCATCATCAGCTCACCGGATCAACCAAGGCGAAGGAAATTTTGGATAACTGGGCCGAATACCTGCCCAGATTCGTGAAGGTGATGCCGGTCGAGTATCGACGCGCCCTACGCGAAATCGAGCTTGCACAGTCAACAGAGGCGGCGGAGTAGAACTAGATGGGTAAGGTAACCGGTTTTCTGGAGATTGATCGTCGCGAGCGCAAATATCGCTCGGCTTCCGATCGTGTGCGCAATTACCGCGAATTCATGATCCCGCTTGGTGATGAAGGCACCCGCGACCAGGCAGCGCGCTGCATGGATTGCGGCATTCCCTATTGTCACAATGGCTGCCCGGTCAACAACCAGATTCCCGATTGGAATGATCTGGTCTACCAGGACAAGTGGGATGAAGCGGCAAGGAACCTGCACTCGACCAACAACTTCCCGGAATTCACCGGGCGTATCTGCCCTGCCCCCTGTGAAGCATCCTGTACGTTGAACATCGAAGATACGCCCGTCACGATCAAGACGATTGAATGCGCGATCATCGACAAGGCCTGGGAAAACGGCATCGTTCACCCCGAACCGGCCCTGACCAATACCGGCAAGAAGGTCGCGATCGTTGGTTCCGGACCAGCTGGGCTTGCTGCCGCCCAACAACTCGCACGTGTCGGTCACCATGTTGAAGTGTTCGAGAAGCATGCAAAGCCGGGCGGATTGCTTCGCTACGGTATTCCCGATTTCAAGATGGAAAAGCACCTGATTGACCGTCGTATGGAACAGATGAGCGCAGAAGGTGTTGTGTTTACTTGCAATACCCACATCGGCGTCGATCGTGACATCAAGGAGATCGTCGATGAGTTCGACGCCGTTCTGCTTGCAGGCGGGTCCGAAACGCCTCGCGATCTTCCAATACCGGGCCGCGATTTGTCTGGAATACACTTTGCGATGGATTTCCTGCCACAACAAAATCGCCGCGTATCCGAAGAACCGCCAGTGGACAATCGGCCAATACTGGCATCTGGAAAACACGTCGTGGTCATCGGCGGAGGCGATACCGGGTCGGACTGTATCGGAACCTCGATCAGACAGGGTTCTCTATCTGTAACCCAGCTGGAAATCATGCCAATGCCGCCGGAAAAGGAAAACAAGGCGCTTACCTGGCCGGATTGGCCACTCAAACTGCGCACGTCTTCCAGCCATCAGGAAGGCGCAGAGCGCGAATTTTCCGTATTGACGCAAAGCTTTTCGGGTGAGGCTGGCGCGGTAAAGGCCCTGAATTGCGTTCGCGTCGATGACAAGATGCAGCCCATGGCAGGCTCGGAATTTTCCCTGAAAGCGGACCTTGTTTTGTTGGCAATGGGTTTCATCAATCCCGTTCATGGCGGCATGCTGGAGACCCTTGAGACAAAGCTCGATGGTCGCGGCAATGTCGAGGCAAATGTGATGGATTATCGGACGAGCGTCGATAAGGTCTACGCCGCCGGGGATATGCGCCGCGGCCAGTCGCTTGTCGTGTGGTGTATCCGTGAAGGCAGGCAGGCAGCAAGATCGATTGATATTGACCTGATGGGTACGACGACGCTTCCACGCTAAGCATTCAAATTGGTAATGGCAGGACTATTGTGAACTGACAGCCGGTTCCGCATCTGGCACCGCAGCTGATTTTTCTGGATTGGCCTCTTCCCCGGCAATATTTTCGCCATCAGCTTTCTGCACTTTTTCCGGGAGTCCCCACTGCGCATCTATGCGATCTTCCCAGGGTGCAAACGCCAAGCCCTTGGATACAAGATCGTAGCTGGTAGCACTTTCATCAGCTCCGGCCTTGGTAAAACCGACAGCTCCGTCAAGCCCGCCGGCACCCTCAGTAGCGGTATCATCCAGTGAAATTACCGCCGTCTTTCCGGACTTGGCAGGGTCATATTCCGGCGCCTTTAACAGATCCTGATTTAATGAACCCAATAAAGCGGCATTCACAGAGCTACTACCGATCCCGGTAAGCTTCCGGATTGCCTTCTCGGCATAAAAGGCGAGCTTGCGTTTACCTGCATTGGTCATGTTGATGCCGTCGGAGTTACGCAGGCGGACAATCTGACCGTTTATATCCGGCCCGGCACTGATAAACGCGCCCTCAGCATTGGTAAATCCGTCCCAGATATCCACGAATTCTCCTCCCGCTGCCTCGACAGCGGTCCGGTAAATTTCGTTGAACACCAAATAGTCTGTGGTCATTCGCCCTGACCCGACCGGTGGCAAGCCCAGCCATATGAGGGGCAGGTCGCGATCCCGAACAGCTTTTACCAGCCGCTCGATCCGGTCTACATATTCCGTTTTCCATTCATCCGTCAGTTTGGCAATCCGTTTGCCGCTCATTCGGATTTGCTGGCGGTCATTCATGCCAACGGCAACCACGACCGCAACCGGGCTGAATTCCTCGATTAATTCCGGTGTTCGAACCGGCCAATCCACGACATCATCGCGAACCATTCCCGATAACCCGGATGATTTGTCCAGGAAAACGACGTCAGGATTTTCGGAATAAGCCTGTTCAAGCCCCCAATTAAGGCCGTCAGCCAGGAAATCTCCGACGACAAGAACTGTCTTTGCGTTCTCCGATTTCTGTACAATCACCTTGGGCGCAGGTTGACGGGTAATTCTTGCATTTGACGTACCGCCCCGCACAATAACCCTTCTGGTTTCAGTCCTTTTGCGCTGGATCCTTTGTTGGCGCTGCTTTCTCAACCCGCCGCCAAACAACATATCAAGCAGGTTGGGCATTCTGCCGCGCTGGAAGTTTCTCTGCGCCTGGGCCTCGGTAACTCCGAATCCGGTAATCGGCTCCGGCACAAGCCAGACCGCCAAAAGAAGCACTGCGGTCAAGCGGATAAAATGCTTCACCTTGTTCCTGCTCCCTTCCTGAAACCACTGTTCAATCGACCGTGAAACGTCAACAGTCGCAGCTTATTTTACAACCTATGCCTTGCGTAAGCTAGCCAAAAGCTTCTGTGACGGGCGACTGTCAGGCTTCAGGCCACTTGCCCGCTGCCAATTTTCGATCGCTGCTCTCGAACCAGAGCCAATTGCGCCATCGATCTCCCCGTCATAATAACCCAGCCGCTTCAAGATTCTCTGGACTTCCATCCGGCCGGCTTCATTAAGTGGAACATATCCGCGTGGCCAAGCTTTGGCAAACGGGCCATAACCCGCAATCCGGTCGGCAAGGTGACCAACGGCCAATGCGTAGGAATCAGCATTGTTGTAACGCTTGATCACGTAGAAATTTTTCAACATCAGGAATGCCGGGCCGTTCTTGCCGGAAAGCAGCTTGAGAACAGCCCTGTCACTGCCCCGCGGAAATCCGCTGCCATTTACTCGGCGAACGCCCATGGATTGCCATTTTGCAAGCGTTATTCCGTCCTTGCCGGCCAATTTGGTATTGAAACCCGGGGGAAGTTTGACCTCATATCCCCAGGTCTTGCCGGTTTGCCAGCCATGGCGCGCGAGATAATTGGCGGTCGAGGCAAGGGCATCGGGGACACTGGTCCAGATATCCTTTTTGCCATCATTGTTGTAATCGGCGGCATAGCCTTTCCAGCTCGAAGGCATGAATTGTGTATGCCCCATCGCACCGGCCCAAGATCCGTTCATTGCCGTAGATTTTATGTGGCCTGCCTGAACGATTTTCAGAGCGTTTATCAGTTCGCTGCGCCAGAATTTTTTCCTGCGCGGAGCTGCATAGGCAAGTGTTGCGAGCGCATGGATGACATTGTGATCACCCATTCTTTCGCCATAACGGGTCTCAATACCCCATACCGCCAAGACAACGTCGCGGTCGACACCAAATTTTCGTTCGATTATGTCCAGTTCACTGGAATATTGAACCCGCATCGCCCTGCCATTGCGAACTTGCGCCTCTGAAACGGCTGAATCGAGATAATCCCAGATCTTGAGTTTGAATTCGGCCTGGGAGCCCAGTTTTTCAACGGTTTTGCTGTCCGGCGCCGTAAATGCCCTGAATACCTCGTCATAAACCCGCGGTGAAACACCCGATTTCACGGCAACTGGGCGGAACTCCTTGATCCAGTTACGAAATCCGGTATCTGCTGAAACAGGAACTATCGTAGTGATGCTCAAGGCCAGGCAGATAATGGCAACAAAAACAACATTCAGGCAGACAGAAAGGTAGCGCATCGATCAATCCAACTCGCAAATCTCTTGGGAGTACGCAAATTACGCCAAATCTCTCAACAATCGGTTTACCTTAACAACTTATGTCCCAAATATGGCAGGACTTGTGCCAATGCAATCCGCAGAAAGAATCCTGTTTACCGGTAATTATGCGCTTTTGCGATTTGAAACGAGCCGGGATTCCCAATCGAGCGCGGTCTGAATGATGAAATCAAGATCATCATATTTGGGCATCCAGTCCACCCTGCTCTTGAGCCGGTGCGCGTTGGCGACCAGGGACGGAATATCTCCCGGTCTCCTCGGGCTTTCAATGACCCGGAAATTATTACCGGAAACGCGTTTGACCGTCTCAAGCACCTCCAGCACCGAATAACCACGGCTGTAGCCGCAATTGGCGGTGAATTTCAAACCGCCCTCGCGGAGGAACTCCAGGGCCTTTTGGTGGGCGGCCACCAGGTCCGACACATGGATGAAATCCCGGACACAGCTGCCGTCCTCGGTGTCATAATCGGTGCCGAAAATCTGGAATGAAGGCCGTTTTCCAAGTGCCGCTTCACAGGCAACCTTGATCAGGTGGGTGGCTCCTGTTGTTGACTGACCAGTTCGCCCTTTCGGGTCAGCACCGGCAACATTGAAATATCGCAGCATGACATATCGGATATCATGCGCATTTGCTGCATCGCGCAGCATGATTTCCGTCATGAGCTTGGACGAGCCATAGGGCGACATCGGATTGAGAATGGCATCCTCGCGGATCGGGCCGGTGGTCGCCGGCTCGCCATAAACCGCGGCGGTGGACGAGAAGATAAACTGGTCAACACCCATCCGCGCGGCAGCGGCTATGAGATTACGCGATTTCGCGGTGTTGTTCTCATAGTATTTCAGCGGATCGGAAACAGATTCGGGAACCACGACGGAACCGGCAAAATGGATGATCGTATCCACCTTGCGCGCGCTGATGGTTTTTTCAACCAGCGCCATATCACCGGCGTCACCCTCAATAAACCTGACACCTTCCGGGATCGCCCATTTGAACCCGGTGGACAGATTATCAATGACCGTTACGGATTCATTATGATCAAGCAGTTCCCAAACCATGTGGCTGCCGATATAACCGGCACCACCCGTTACCAACACACTCATCGCCTACTCCTGATCTTTTACGGCATTTTCGCCGTTGGTACGCGGACGCCGTACTTGACCGGAAAGTAACAATTAACGATTAGGATGAGATAAACAGATAGATCGCATTTTAACGGAATTTCACGCGGATTGTTCAGGAGAAAAAATGACCGATTACAAGCCTGTTCGCAAAGCAGTTTTCCCTGTGGCTGGACTGGGAACCCGGTTTTTGCCCGCAACGAAATCCATACCGAAGGAAATGCTGACAATATTGGACAAGCCGGTCATCCAATATGCCGTCGACGAGGCTCGCAATGCCGGCATTGAACATTTTGTCTTTGTAACCGGCCGCAACAAGGCGGTGATTGAAGATCATTTCGATATTCAGGTGGAACTGCAACAGACACTTGAGGAGCGCGGCAAGCAGGAAGCCCTGGACATACTGAGCGCAGCCCTCCCCGCACCCGGTCAAACGAGTTTCACACGTCAACAGGCACCACTGGGCCTGGGCCATGCCGTATGGTGCGCCCGGGAAATCGTCGGAGATGAGCCATTTGCACTGCTTTTGCCTGACATGGTCATGCAGGATGAGCCCGGCTGCCTTACTTCCATGACCCGTCTCTACAAAAATACGGGTGGCAACATCATCTCGACCGAGGAGATCGCCTGGGAGGAGACCCAAAATTACGGCATTGTCGAGCGCGGCGAAGATGTGAACGGTGGCTTCGAGGTCAAGGGAATGGTCGAAAAGCCGCCCAAAGGCACTGCACCCTCAAATCTCTACATTAATGGCCGTTACATTCTCCAACCGGAAATTTTTGATCTTCTCGGAAGTCAGAAAGCCGGTGCCGGTGGAGAAATTCAACTGACCGACGCAATGCTCAAACTGTCCGCAAGTCAGCCTTTCTATGGCTTTACGTTCCGCGGGAGAACCTTTGATTGCGGTTCGAAGGAAGGCTTTATCCGCGCAAATGTCGCCTATGCAATGTCAAACCCCGAATTTGCCGGATCATTGCGTTCCGAACTTCTGGAATTGATCAACTCGGCACCAGCCAAATAATCAAGGATGCAACGCGACGCCGAGACGGAACGAAGTGCCGTGCCAGGAGCGCGCTTCATCGGCAGCATTCAGTTCCTCATATTCAACATTGGCAGTAGCTGAAAAATATCGGCTGAAGAAATATTCCAGCCCTGCACCGATCGACCAAAGATAGTCACTGCCCTGATCGTCGGGATATTGGTCGATTTCAAGCGTGGCGAAGGCATTTGCCGCCAGATTGTCCCGGATTTGCCGAACCGCAACCAGCGCAAAGTCACGCTGGATTGCGCTTGATTCGCCAGAAGTGGTTGATCCGCCAAGCGACGTCGACGCCGAGAAACTTACATTGGTTCCCCGTTCCGGCGACCAGATCATGTTCGCAAATAGGCTGGCAGTATCCACATCGTCGAGCGTGGAACCATCATAGTCTTCCTGCAAATAGCCAATGGCGATGTCACCGGAAAGCTTTTCACCCAGATCAAATTCCACACCACCGCGCAGATCAAGAATATGGCTGGATCGTTCATCCCCGTTTCGGTCTACATCTTCGTCATATTGCCGCCTGCCTAACCCGGCAAAAACAAATGGCTTGAGCACTGGCGATGCGCCATAGGCAATACGGAGACTGCCCTCATAGATCGTATTGTTTCGATCCCGTTGCGACTCGCTGGAGCCATTGGATAGTTGGGCGTCATCATAGGTTTCGCGATCCGCAGAACCGCGTAGCCCGATATCAAAAATTCCGCCCGTGCGCTCCAGTTCCACGCTGCCATTCAGGCGGTGAACGCCAGGGCGCTCGGTCACGCTTGCATTGAGATCCCGCGATGAAGTTGATTCCGTCGTATACTGATAGCCACCCAGCACATTGACCGCAAAGCCGTCCAGCAGATCAAGCCGTAGAGCTCCCCTGACCGCACCATAGGGAATATCCTCTTCTTCCGAATCGAACGAATACCGGTAACTGCCCTCAACATCGATCCGGGCTTCGTGACGCGACCAGTCCGACTGCAGGCTTGCATTGAGATCCGTTTGCGAAAACCCGCCGGGATTGCCACCTGCTGCGTAGGAAGAGTTCGTGGCATAGCCGATGGCCTGTTCCAGCCGGGTGAAAACCTGCCAGGTCCCTGCCCGGAAGCCTACGGGCAGAAAGGGTTGATCTTCCTCCGCTCGCTCTATTCCGGTCTGCTCGGCCTCCACCCGCAGATTTTGCCTTGCTCCCAAGGCGTCTTCTTCCTCAATCAGCGCTTCCTCTTCGGTAAGTGCCTGCGAAAACAAATCCTCATTCACGGTGGGCTGGCGGGTTACCCGCTGCACGGGCACAGGTACACGCTCTGGTTCATCAACCAGGATCACCGGGTCTGCCACATCTTGTGGGAATGCTTCTTCAATCGGTTGATCGAGATCGTCCTCTTCCACAGAAGTTCCAAAAAAGACATCTTCCTGTGGCTGAAGATATTGCGCACGGGCATGATTCGCGCCAAAACTCACGGCAATCATGGCCGAAAGGACCAACATTGCTCGTATAGAATTCCGGCGTTTGCACGCAAATCTCATTAAAATTGGTCCCAAGCAATTTCGATTTACTGACAATTGGTAAAAACTTATGGTTAATGGAGAGTTTCGAAATTGCGTCAGACTGCGTTGCAAGTGCCTAAAATTCGTGTATCAGGCAGATTAAATGTAATTTATCCCGGAAATTGCCCCTAATGACACAGTCACCAGAGCTAATCTCGGCCAGAAATACAATCAAAACCGAATCTGAAGGCCTTCGTGCACTGGCCGAATCACTCGATAACGGGCTTGCTGAACCGTTTCGGGATGCAGTTTCAAGGCTTACCGCGATTACCGGGCGAGTAATTGTAACCGGTATAGGTAAAAGCGGACATATCGGGTCAAAGATCGCCGCGACATTTGCGTCTACCGGAACACCTGCTTTCTTCGTCCATCCCGCAGAGGCAAACCACGGCGATCTGGGCATGATCGCCCGCGATGATGCCGTCATTGCCATGTCCTGGTCGGGAGAAGCCGCCGAACTCAAGGGTATCCTCGCCTATTCCCGTCGTTTCTCGATACCGTTGATTGCACTGACTGCAAATCTGGATTCCACCCTTGCCCGTCAAAGCGACATCTGCCTGCAGCTTCCCCGATACGAAGAAGCATGCCCGCATAACCTTGCGCCGACGACGTCTTCGATCATGATGCTGGCGTTAGGCGATGCCCTCGCCATTGCATTATTGGAAGCGCGCGGCTTTTCGGCGACAGATTTCAAGACCTATCATCCGGGCGGTTCACTTGGCGCAAGTTTGACGCTGATCCGCGAAGTCATGCACCGCGAGAAAGAAATTCCGCTGGTCGTCGCCGGTTCACCCATGGGAGACGCGGTTATCCGCATCTCCGAAAAGGGATTTGGCTGTGTCGGCGTTGTTACCGAAAACGGTGAACTCGTCGGTGTGATTACTGATGGCGACTTACGCCGCAATATTCACCGCGACATGCTCTCGCTCAGTGTTGACGAGGTCATGACCCATTCCCCGCAAACCGTGGGACCTGACACATTAGCCAACAAGGCACTGGCAATTCTGAACGAATGCGCAATTACTTCCCTGCTGGTCACGGAAGGCAAAAAGCCGGTCGGCATCATCCATCTGCACGATCTGCTGAGAATTGGTGTTGCCTGAAGCCGCCTGGGTACCGAGGCGTCAGGAAATTCGGCTTTTGTCCTCGACCGGCAAGACCTGCAGCGCACCGCCTTTGACACCGACAATGCGTACTTCGCTACCCTTTGCCATGTCCGGTCCGGTGATCTGCCAGGTCGTTCCACCGATTTTGGCCCGTCCCTGACCCTGGGCAATATCCTCGAAGACCAGAACCGTTCTTCCGATTAATTGCTGCCCGCGTTGATTGAGGCTCGTATTTTCTGGATCTTTGACCGTACCATGTTGGCTCATGAACCGGCGCCCGAAGATCGCAGAAACCACTGAAAGTATAAGAAATCCAATGACTTGGGTTTGCCAGACCCAAAAGGCGGATTCAGGTCCCATAGCAAGAGAAATGCTGCCGATTACAAATGCGGAGATCCCGAACCACAAAAAGAACGTGCCGGGTGCCAGTACTTCAAGGGTCATCAGGATGACAGCCAATATCCACCAATTCCATGGCCCCATCGATTGTATAAACGACTGGATCATGGCTTCCCGCCTTCCGGCGTTTCCGACCGGGATTCGGAAACAGCGCTCGCCGCTGATGATCGAGATTCCGCATCCGTTGTGGAAACATTCGGAACGCTGGTCGAGGGCGGTTTGGGCCCACCATTTCCGAATACTTCCTTAGAAATTTCCCCAATGCCGGCGATTGAGCCAATAACCGAAGACGCTTCCAGCGGCATCAAGATTACCTTCTGATTTCGTGCGGTAGCCAATTGACCAAGCGCTTCGATGTATTTTTCTGCAACAAAATAATTTATCGCCTGGACGTCTCCACCGGCAATCGCATTGGACACCATGCTAGTTGCATTGGCTTCTGCTTCAGCTAGCCGTTCGCGCGCCTCCGCTTCCCGGAAAGCCGCTTCCTTCTCCCCCTCGGCGTTCAGGATTTGGCTTGCCTTTTCTCCCTCCGCTTTCAGAATTTCCGCTTGCCGGTGGCCCTCGGCATCAAGAATGGTGGCACGCTTCAACCGCTCAGCTTTCATTTGCTGACCCATGGCTTCAACCAGATCGGCAGGCGGATTAATGTCCTTGATTTCAATCCTGGTCATCTTGATGCCCCATGATGAGGCCGCATCGTCAACAACTCTTAGCACGCGTTCATTGATCGCGTCACGTTTTGACAATACCTCATCAAGATCCATGGATCCCATGACCGAACGAATATTGGTCATTGTCAGGTTCAGAATTGCATTGTGCAGGCCCTGTACCTCATAGGCACTACGGGCAGCATCCAGTACCTGAAAAAAGGCCACACCGTCTGCGCTGACGGAAGCATTGTCCCTGGTTATGACTTCCTGCGTTGGCACATCCAGAACCTGTTCCATCATGTTCATTTTCGCACCAATGCGGTCAATAAACGGAATAATCAGGTTCAGACCCGGTTTCAATGTGGCAACATATTTGCCAAATCGTTCGACAGTGTAATTGTATCCCTGCGGCACCTGTTTGATGCCGGCAAACAACACCAGCACAAAAAACACGACCAGCAGCAGGACGACGAGATCAAAACCGGAAATTTCAGGCATGGGCCCTCTCAGAATAATTGGTACAATGGCTGACAACGGCCAAGATAAGACCGTCAGCTATTGTTACCGATAGGCCCCCAACCAATTATCAGTTTCTCCGGTATAATCGGTTGAGCGATTCGTTACAAATTTAGGGAATCCTGATCTTATATCAGCTTAGAGCCAGCCTGAGAGTTCACGCTCGACAACCGTCTGAATTACGGCCATTCCCTCGGGTGAATCGTTCAGGCAGGGTATGTGGGTAAAATGCTCCCCGCCTGCCTCTTCAAAGATTTCACCGGCCTCACCGGCAATCTCCTCCAGCGTCTCAAGGCAATCGGAAACAAATCCGGGATTGAACACGGCAATGCTCTTGATCCCCTCCTTGCCAAGTCTTTCTACCGTTTCGTCGGTATAGGGCTGCAGCCATTCCTCCGGGCCAAATCTCGATTGGAAGGTCGTGATCAATCTGCCATCCGGCCAGCCCAGACGTTCCTGCAACAGGCGCGAGGTTTTCTGGCAATGGCAATGATACGGGTCACCCTTCTCGAAATAGCTCTTCGGAATGCCATGGTACGAAGCAATCACATGTTCCGGTTCAAAATCGATCTTCGACAAATGGCTCTCGATCGAACTGGCAAGCGCATCAACGTAAACCGGATCATCATGATAGGGCGGTACTGTTCGAATGGCTGGCATCCAGCGCATCTTCATTAGCGCCTCGAAACTCTTGTCGTTTACGGTAGCGGTCGTCGCCGCAGCATATTGCGGATATAGCGGAAAGATGAGTATCCGCTCGCATCCGTCGGCTTTCAATTTCTCGAGCTTGCTTGCGATCGACGGATTTCCGTATCGCATCCCCCAATCAATCTGCAAATGATCATGTTTTGCCAGCGCCTGTGCCAGTTTATCGCTTTGAGACCGCGTGAACGTCCGCAAGGGAGATTCATCCAGCTCCTCATTCCAGATGGATGCATAGGCTTCGCCAGATTTCTGCGGACGCCGGTTCAGCACGATCCCGTAAAGGATCGGATACCACCAAATTTTCGGCCACTCGATGACCCGGCTATCGGTCAGGAACTCTTCCAGATAGCGGCGCATGTTCTTTTTGTCATGCCCGTCGGGGGTACCTAGATTGACAAGCAGCACGCCAACCTTGCCGAATTTGACGGGAGGATGGTCCGGCGGCAGAGGATGCGGGCTTTCCTTGGCTGTCTTCTTTGTTGTCTTGGCTTTTGATTTGACCGTTACATTCATTCCGATCGCCATTCTGCAATAATTGTTTCGTCTCTTCGACTATACGCGATTGCTGCCTGATTGGAGCACCGTCACATATCAGTAAAGACTAGCGCTCAAAAATAGTAGACCAAAAACAAAAACCATTGCCGCGCCGGCAATCTCGATTGCACGATGAATCTTCTCAGCCTTGCCGGAGGCGCCGCCCAGGCTGATGGCGAGATCCTTCGACCAGACAGCAAGTGCCGCAAGTGTAGCAACAGTTAGTCCGGTTCCTGCCGCCATCGCAAATGTCGACGCGATCCCCGCTACATATAATCCGTTCAGAAATGCGAACGTCAAAACGATAATGGCTCCCGAGCAGGGGCGTAATCCTACGGCCAGAATCGCGCCCCAGGCTTGACGCAAACTCAATTCACCTTCCAGCATTGCCGGATCTGGCGCATGCGAATGATGACCATGACCGTGGTCATGGCTGTGACTGTGGCCGTGGCCATCTGCATGAGCATGTGCAAGAGCATGGATATGAGCATGATCATGGGCACGACTGTGATCGTGAGCGTGACTGTTACTGTGATCGTGCCCATGACTGTGACTGTGTACATGACAATGACCGCCACGTCCGGTGATTTTTGTAAACAGCAGCCATGCCCCAAGTGCAGTCACAGCGGCATAGCTAGAAATTTCCAACCACCGCGTAACGTCACCTTGTCGAAGACCCAATCCGCGGAGAAAAAACAGCAACACAACAATCACCAAGATTGCCGAAATCGCCTGGAGAAAGGCTGATGCAAATGCCAATGCAATTCCACGCTTCGCAGCAACCTCATTGGCCAGCATAAAGGAGGATATCACTGCCTTGCCGTGTCCAGGTCCGGCCGCATGAAATACGCCGTAAAGAAAACTCAGACCTGCCAGGAGCCAGATATGTTTGCCGTCAGCACGAATTTCCTTCAATTCGCCGGTCATCAACTGGTAGAATCCTTGCTGCTTTTGCTGAATCCAGAACAAAAGCGAGGCAAACGGCCCTTCCGGCTTGATTGCTTGTTCAGGTCGGCCGATTCCGAGCGAATTTTGCGCTGCCGCAATATCCGTACCTGCAAGCAGAATACCAGCGGTCAACAGTAGCATTACTGTGTAGGCCGCTTTTGCGGCATTAATTCTCAGATGCATTCCAGACCGATCCAGGTTTTCCAATCATCACCGAGATCCGAGTTTTCCGGATTAGCGAAAAACTCTTCAGTCAGCGTCGTCGCACTGGACAGGAGCAGATCGAAATCCGGCCTGGTTATTGTAACGTCGCAAGCCGTTCCCTCCCCCGTAATCTGAATCGCGGTCTCATCTGCGATTTCCATAGCAACGTAATATGATGGATCGGAAACGGAAATCTTGAAATTATCCTTGTTGAGAACATCGATTGGTTCGTCAAACGTCAGGGCAAAAAACATGATTGCCTGATTATCGATAAAATCCACCATGATTGCTTCGGTAGGAACAAAAGGAACGGTGCGACCATCCTTCCTTACTTCGGTAAAGAACCCGCTCTCGCCGATCGACTCAGTCACGATTTTCGAAACCTCATCCAATTCTGTCGAATCGAGATTCCCGTCGGCATTGGTATCGAAATCCAGTAAAACCGTTGCGGAGAAAATTTCATCAAATCGCCAAACATGGCGCAGCTCGGTCACCCCGCCATCATCATTGCGCAGGATTTCCAGATTTGCCTCCACAAATACATGCGGATGCGCAAATGCAGTGGCACAGGACATCACCAGCCCGGTCGCCGCGAAAATTATTGATGATGCCAATCCGTTACTGGCAGTCATACCCCATTGCGCCCTTAAGAGAATTGTTCGAAATACACGCATACTCTGTTACCCAGCAATCGGGTAATAAAAAGGCATCATGACAATTACATGGCTTCGTTAACATTTTAGCGGTCATTTCTGCCATTGTCTCTGAACCATCTTGCCATGAAGTCAACAAAGACCCTGACCTTTGCCGGCACATGCCGCCGATGCGGATAAACCGCGAAGACGCCGCCGCCCGGCGGAAACCGGTCTTCCATCAGGCTCAACAGCCTTCCATCCTTGATTTCACTTTCCACGGAAAATTCCGGCACCATTGTAATCCCTAGCCCGGCAATGGCTGCGCGTTTGGCCACTTCCGGACTGTTGACCGAAATCGTCGCATTGACCGGAACCGTTACCTCCTTGCCTTCATTGTCCAGGAAAACCCAATTGTTTCGGCCTTTCCAATTTGTATCGGTGATTGCCGGAAATTGGACGAGATCACGCGGATTTGCCGGCATGCCATGTTTGGCGACAAATTCGGGTGAGGCACATAAAATCATTCTGAAATCGGCCAGCTTGCGGGCAATCAGCGAAGAATCGGCCAATCGCGAAATCCGAATTGCTACATCAAACCCGTCCTCGACAAGATCAACCAATCGGTCGGCCAGCGTCACATCCAGATTGATTTCAGGATATTCCGACGCAAACTCGACAATCGGCAATCCAATTTCCAGATCAGTCAGGGATCGTGGAGCAGAGACCCTCAAGCGCCCTTTTACTCCTGCCCCGGTTTCGCGCACGGTCTCCTGCAGGTCGGTAATTCGATTAATGATGTCGATGGCCGAATGATAATAGACCTCGCCAACTTCCGTCAGCGAGAATTGCCGAGTTGTTCGGTTGAGCAGTAGGATACCCAGCTCATCTTCCAGTTCGCGTACATATTTTGACATCAGCGCTTTCGAGCGGCCAAGTTTTCGGGCGGCTGCAGAAAATCCCTCGGCATCGACAACATCGATGAAAGCTTGCATACGCGTCAAATTATCCAAATTCAGCCTCTCGCAACAATTCCCGATCGCCAGCGGTTATAACATTCTGCAAGCCATGCCATGCCAGGCATTCATTGTCTATGCGGTGATATCGATAATGCCAGCCTCGCCGGCTTCCGTTCCAAATGCTACAAGCAACCCATTATCTGCCCAACCGAGCGATGTGATGGGACTTTCAGCTTCGCCACGCAACACTGCAAGTTTGCCGTCTGCGATACGGACCGCACCGACCATTCCGTTCTCATAGCCGATTGCAACCACATCTTCCTTTGGGTGACAGGCCACAACACTGACCTTGACCGGATCCATCGAACCAAGTTCAACCGGTGCCTTTCCCATTGGACCATCTTTGCCGGCGAACGGCCAGACAATTGCAGCCGTGGCACCCGAAGATGCCAACCATTTTCCGTTTTTTGTAAAGGACATGGATTTCACCTTTGATGGATAGCCGGACATGCGCATATGCCGATCATCTGACAGCCGCCAGCCATGCATTGCATTTTCCTGCATGGAGGAAACGACATAACGGCCATCCGGGGAAAAGATCACGCCTATATGGGCGCCATTCCACTCCAGAAATTGAGAGCCCTGTTCAGTACTTATCCAGATCAATTCGACGCCGTCATATCGCGCCATTGCCAGACGCATCCCCTTTGGCGCAAACGCCATTGCCTCGACAGTGCGTTCGCACGAAAATTTACGCATGACGCCATCTTTGCCATAGACCGTTACATCCTTGGAAACAGCAGCAGCAACGGTCCCGGAGGGGCCACAAGCTAGCTCATCAACCCATTTCGAATTTTGGCCAGACAGTTCCTCAGTGTTGCCATCGGGCCAGAACTTGCAGATTTTTCCATCTTCGCCGCCGGTGGCAAGAAATGATCTGTCACGCGCAATCGCAGCGGTGGTCAGGCCATCATGCAACCTTGTACGGGTTTCCGTTCCATCTGGACAAATCACCGTACCATCAGCTTGCGCAAAGACAGGCAGCGTACCGACAAAGCCGCACCACTCTACATATTCACCTGCTTCGACGTTTGTAATGCCGGGCATTGTCAGGCGGCACAGGCTGCAAAGGTTCTTTCGAGTTTCTCGCGATCGAGATTACGCCCGATGAAAACCAGCCTGCTGCGCCGTTGTTCATCATCCCGCCATGGCCGTTGGTGATCCCCTTCCAGGATCATGTGAATTCCCTGCACGACAAATCTGTCTGGATCATCCGGGAAGGCCAAAATGCCCTTCAGCCGCAAAATATCCGGGCCGTCAATCTCGGTGATCTTCTGGATCCATTGGAAAAACCGGTCGGGATTCAATTCCCCACCCGACAAAGAAACCGACATGATCGTCGTATCATGCGTGTTGGCATCAAGCCCGCCAGCATTATGGTGATGGTGGTGGTGATCATGATCGCAATCGGGCCCGCACTCATGATCATGTTCATGCGCTTCTTCTTCAGTGGCCAGAAAGTCCGGATCGTTTTCAAGAATCCGCTTCAGATCAAAAGCGCCTTTGCCAACCACGGCATCCAGCGAAATATCGGCCCGCTCAGCACGATGGACAACGGCAGCCGGATTGATCGAGCGGATCAGCACCTCCACGCTCTTCATTTCCTCGGTGGTTACCAGGTCCGTCTTGTTCAAGACGACAACATCTGCAAACGCGATCTGATCTTCAGCTTCGGGGCTGTCCTTTAGCCGTTGAGGCAAATGCTTGGCATCAGCAAGCGCAACCACCGCATCAAGTTCGGCTTTCTCCCGGACATCCTCGTCCATGAAGAACGTCTGCGCCACTGGTGCCGGATCCGCCAAGCCTGTTGTCTCGACAATCACGGCATCGAAACGGCCACGGCGTTTCATCAAGTTCTGGACGACACGAATTAGATCCCCCCTAACCGTGCAGCACACACAGCCATTGTTCATCTCGTAGATTTCTTCATCCGATTCAACGATCAGATCATTGTCTATTCCGATCTCGCCAAATTCGTTGACGATAACCGCATAGCGCCTGCCATGATCACCTGAGAGGATCCGGTTTAACAGCGTTGTCTTGCCCGAACCCAGATAGCCCGTAAGCACCGTCACCGGAATTTTGCTGTCGCCAAGCGCGTTCGTTTCGGAGTTTGTCATCCGCTATTCCCTGAATTCAGGCCATCAGGCACTGTTTGAAATTTTCTGACCCTGGTTAGCGAGCCTGAAACCGGATCGTACCGACATTGAATGAGGCGCTGGAATTTGGATCGTGCCGTCTGATCCCGATATCAAAACCCTTATTCCCGCGTTTCGCGATCGTCAGGGTCGCCTTGACACGCTTTTTTGTATAGATGTCGATGCCGTCATAAAACAATGCCAGTTTCGAGCCACGCAATCTTCCGGAGAAATTGCTGTTGTTGACCTGGACGATATTCGCAAAGAGGTTTGCCGAATAACCATTTCCCTGCGCGGTAATCGAACCGTTTATCGGAAGAACAACGCCGGCAACGGAACAATTCCCCAAGACACTAAGACGGTTGCCTTGCCCCGGTACACTCATGCTAAGCCGGCATCGAATATTCTCTTGAGGACTGCTGGGAAGGTCTCGCACCAGCCCTTTACCTTGCCAGTTGCCAACCAGATCGGCAAAAAACCGTTCGTCTGCATTAACGCCCGATGCGCCGGTAACACACATCAGGAAACCGACAATCAGGCTCAGCACATTCCTGTGGTTTACCAGAGCTGCCACTTTAGTCATCTACTTACCTCCATTTCCGGCAACTCAAAAGACGGCAGCCCCAAGTCAGCCTTTTTCAACCGGTACTTTTTTGCCTGCATATTCCCCGCCCCGCTCGAGCAGAAGAATGTGTGCCGGCAATTGAAAAACGTCAAACAGGATCGCAAAAATCAGTGTCAAAATCATCACAGCCGAGAACAATACGATCACTGGAAGTGAACTGAATAGCATAATCGCGAGGCCCGCTACAAGAATAAGCGTTGTCGACAAAACGGCCGGCAATAATTGCCGAAGCGACTTGTCCATCGCTTCGACCGTCGCTAATTCCTGCCGATTATGCGCATACTGATTGAGCAGGTGAATGGAATTGTTCACGGCAATTCCAAATGCAACTGTCAGCGCCACGGTGATCGACATGTTCAGCGGTATACCCATCATCCACATAAATAATTCAACAGAGACGACAGGCAATAGGTTCGGCACCAGACAAGCAATACCGCGCCTGACGGATTTTGCCGAAACCATGATAAGCGCGATCGAGATCAGGATCGCAGCGATCAGGCTCAGGCGCAAATTGTCCATGAGTCTCGGTGCGACAATCGCCGACAGAACCGGAAAACCCGTTATCGCGACATGCTCCCCCAGACCACGCTCCCGCATTTCATCATTCAGGCTGTTCACCAGCCCGCGCATGACTGCTGCCTCAAGATTTGCAGATGAGAATATGGTCACAAGCGCCTTGTCGCGCTCAGGAGAGATGAATCGCGCCGTAAGATAAGCCGGCAAAGCATCCAGGTCGGATTCCTTTATTTCGCCGCCGCCCTTGTCGATCTCGTCACGGAAATCCGCCAGCGAATAAAACGAGCTGGTCGAAAAGATTTCCCCCACACCCTCGAGCGTGTCGTAAAAGCGTTTCAGATTGACGTCGCTCAGCAACGATTCATTGGTGTCCAGCCGCACAATTGCAAAAAGCGGCGTACTGCCCGGATAAGCCTTGTCGATGAATTCTTCGCTTTGGGCGACACTGGATTCAGCCGAGAGATAGTCGACCAACCGAAATCTACTTTCGATATCAAAATGTGCAAACAAGCCGGCCATCGCCAATATCAGACCGACTGTCACAACCGATCGCGGATAACGGGACAATTTGATCGCCGGTTCTGCCGCCCGAGACAGCCGCATTGCACTGACGCCAGGATTCTTGTAACCGGCCCGGATCGCCCAGTAGACCGCAACCGGCGTGATGATCAATACGGCAAACATGCTCGCCAACATGGCTATCCCGCCAACAATGCCGAGTTCCGCCAGGCCGTTATTTCCCGATAAAATAAGCGAAAATAACGCTATTGCCGTGGTCATCGCAGACATGACACAGGCTGGCCCCACCAACCTTACCGCCTTTTCAAGCGCGTCCTGGCGCTCCAGACCTTCTTGTTCCAGCCCCAGCCATTTGATGACCATATGCAAGGTGTCGGCAAACACTACGACGACGATCAGTACCGGCAGGATATTGGTCAGGAAGTTGATATCAATTCCAGCCAGCCCCATGCCGCCAAGCAGCCAGAGCACCGAGATGAGCGGCGCTGCCACTGTGACTGCAACAGCAACGGTACTCCTGAAAATGACCCAGGCGATCAATGCGCAAAACAGGGCGGCAATGGGCAGGAGAAACAAAATGTCGCCAACGATGCTCTTGATCAGATCAGACCGGATCGCTGGCTGCCCGGCAATCGTGATCGACAAATCCTCGGAAGCAAACAGCGCGGCAACTTCGCCCAGCCGGTCCACCGTTTCACGAACCTCTGCATCCTTGACCGCATCCGGTTTCACATAGACGACAATTACCGCCGAGCCTCCTTCCGGACTGAACAGCGATTGCGAGTTGGGAATATCGTTCTTCAACTCCTCCAGTGCATCGACAACCTGTTGGTCATTCTCAAAAACCGCCGGTAATGCCGACTGCCAGCCGCCGGTAGCCTCTTCATATTTCACCAGGGAAAACAGCGACAGCACGCTCTCCACCTGCTCTTCAAACTGAAGCTCAAAGTGCAGATCGCGATAGGTTTCGATACCTTCCACGGTACCGAGCGTGTCACCGCGTATCAGGATGACTGCGTCATTGTTGAAGTTGCGAAAGGACGACAGCAATTCGTCATAGTCGGCAAATTCCTGGGATCCGTCCCGTAATATGTCGACATTGGCACCGGAATATCCCAGCCTGAGCAAACCGGTCACGGCCAGGGCACTGATCACCAACACAAGAATTGTGGCGGCGATCGGCCTTCTAAGAGCGGCTATGCCGGTTTGTTCTAAACCGAATCCATTAAGCATCCATCGATCCCTCTGGCACGATGCTCACCATATTTTCCGGCACTTTTGAAGGGAAAGTTTCACTTATGACCGTTTTTTAGGTTTTTCGGTAAACAGGCTCAGTTCGAATGCCAGCATCTCCTTTGCCAGCTCACATAGACCCCTGACGGAATTTGCCAATAGCAGCTCACCCTTTTCGCGCGTCGCAGCCTTTGCATTTCCCACCACCCCCGCTGGGTTGAGATCCTGCATCTTCCAACCCATGGCGTGCAGACCATAAGCTCTTAAATATCTGTATTTATTATTAAATTCACGTTGTTTACTGTCCAAATTTCCTGCTTCGGACATCTTTACGCTATCGGCTGCAAGCGCCAGCATGACGGAGGTTTCAATCTCACCTCCATGGATACCAAAGTCCTTTTCGTCGCTGTCGATCAGATCGTCTGGAACAACAAAACGCGTCCAACTGGTGGCAACGCAGAGCATGGGAAATCGCACCCGCAATTCTGTTGCGACAATATTCAGGAGCGGTGAATTACCGCCATGCGCGTTAAGCAACATCAGTCTTGAAATACCCTGACGGTAGAGTTTTTCTCCGATTCCGGTCCAGCGCCTGATAGCCTCGTCATAGCCAAGCGATTCTGTGCCCGGGTAGTCCAGATGCTCCGGTGAATAGCCGATCGGTTCTGCTGGCAGAAAGGTAACCGGCAAATCAGATGGCAATTTTTGCGACATCCGATCGGCAATGCCCTGGGCGATTACCAGATCGGTCTCCAGGGGCAGATGCGGCCCATGTTGCTCGGTTGCACCCAATGGCAGGACTGCCAGCCACCGATCGGTATTTTCATAACCGGCTAAATCATCCTTCAGATCACGATAATCTCTTGGCGGTAGCATCAGGCATTCCCAATCAGTGTTTTGGCAATCCTGTCATGTTGATCGCGCAACTGTTCCGTATCAACCCCCAAAGGTAATCCGTCTTCGACCAGCCATCTCCCTGCAACCATCACACGATCGGCACGATGGGCACCACAAAGAACCAGGGCAGCCAGCGGATCATCCGCACCGGAGAAGCGCAAATCATCCAGTTTGTAAAACGCCAAATCAGCCTGCATACCGACTAGCAGCTTTCCAATATCTTCGCGGCCAAGGCAGCGCGCCGAACCTTCGGTAGCCCAGCGCAGCGCATCCAGATGGGAAACTTTCCCAGCCCCATATTTCAACCTATTGATCATCAGGGCATGACGGACCCCCTCCATCAGATTGGAACCGTCATTGGAGGCTGAGCCATCAACCCCGAGGCCCACGGGAACGCCCGCTGCCTCAAGCTCTCTTGTCCTGCAAATTCCCGAAGCCAGAACCATATTTGATGTCGGACAATGGCACACACCGACCCCATGATGACCAAGCCGCTCAATCTCTGCATCATCAAAATGAATTCCATGCGCCAGCCAGGTCGAACTGCCGAGCCAACCCGTTTCCTCCAGATAGTCCACCGGTCGGCAATTGAACTTGTCAAGACACCACGCATCCTCGTCATGAGTTTCGCCAAGATGGGTGTGCAGCCTGCACCCGCATTTTCCAGCCATTTCTGCGGTACGGACCATTAATTCCGTCGTCACCGAAAACGGCGAGCACGGTGCCAGTGCGACCTGACACATCGATCCCGGCCTCGGATCATGAAACTTCGAGATAACGCGCTCGCAATCGGCCAGTATGACATCGGTGTCCTGCACAACGCTGTCGGGCGGTAAACCACCATCCTTTTGTGACAGGTCCATCGAGCCGCGATTTAAGGTAATTCTGATCCCCAGATTTTCGGCTTCCTCCGCCTGAATATCAATCGCATCCTCGAGACCATCGGGAAAAACATACTGATGATCGCTGACCGTCGTGCAGCCGCTCATCAGTAATTCCGTCAGCGCAAGACGGGTTGCAAGGCGAAAACTGTCGCGATTGACTACCTTCGCCCACACCGGATACAGCGCTACCAGCCAATCGAACAATTCCTTGTTGATGGCATCGCGGTGGGCTCGGGTCAAAGTCTGATAGAAGTGATGATGTGTGTTGATCAGTCCCGGCAACAGGACATGTTCGGTAGCATCAAAGATATGGTCGACTCGGCCAGCCGGAGACTTGCCGGAAGGCAAAATCTCAACAATTTCCGTGCCTTGAACAACCAACCCGCCTCCGGCGTCATCTGCCAGTATTGCCAGGGGATTCTTCAGCCAGATTTTCTCTTTATTGCGTTTATCCGGCATCAAAATCGTTCCTGGGGGAGATTGCGCCAACCAAATAAAGGCCGGTTCAGGCTTGCAAACATTGCAATTCGATCTATAGCGGCTTTGACATTAGGCGGCAAACAATCTTAGGCTTGGATTTTCGGCATACCCGTATGAGTTTTGGAGATAGCCCATTGGCCAAAGATGAAAGTCTGACAGGCAAACTGTTGCTCACCGCCCGCTATTGCAGGTCCATGCGCGCCGCACTGCTTCTCGAGCGTGGATTATATTCCGGTCAGGATGCATTGTTGAAAAGCCTCGGCACCCAGGATGGGCAATCTATGGGTGAACTTGCCAAAAATCTTGACGTCCGGCCTCCAACTGTCACCAAAATGGTGACCCGAATGGCAGCCCAGGGATTTGTCGAGCGTCAGCCATCGCAAACCGATAGCAGGCAGTTCAATGTGTTTTTGACCTCCCAGGGCACACATGCAATCGAACAGATAGACGAGACTTGGGAAGCAGCAGAGAAGGCGGCACTCAAAGGGCTAAAGGAAAAGGACTCTAAGCGTCTGAACAAGATACTGCAAAAAATCCTGAAGCAAATGGGTGAGAAAAAGGCCAAGAAAAAATCCAGTACGAAAATACATAGAGATCAAGATGTATCGACACCCGCCGGGCAGCCATGAGAATTTAGCTGCATCGACAATCTGCCAATGGGCAGATTGGTGCTCGACTAAACGCGGGAGGGAAACTGGTTGAGCCGCAAGATCACCCTCTCCACGATTGCCGAGAACCTGGGCGTTTCCACTGCAACCGTCTCCCTAGCCCTGCGTGACAGCCCGCTGGTTGCCGACATCACCCGGGACAAGATCAAGCAATCGGCGGCCGATCTTGGCTACATCTACAATCGGAGAGCAGCAAGCCTGCGAACATCCAGATCAGGGATCATCGGCGTCATGGTTCATGACATCATGAACCCGTTCTTTGCCGAGATCCTGAAGGCGATCGAGGGTGAACTCGGCCAGAGCCGTCAGACATTCCTTCTTTGCAACCACAACGACGATCTCGATATCCAGACGAGCTTCATCCAGACCTTGCTTCAGTTCGGCGCTGATGGGGTCATTATTTCACCGACAATCGGCACCAGGGCGGAAGATATTCAGGCTATTGAAGACAATGGGCTTCCGGTCGTGATGATTGCCCGCTGGGTGGAGGGCTCCTCCGCACCGGTATTTCGGGGCGACGACAAGAAGGGAATTTTCATTTCAACCAGCCATCTACTGGAACTTGGCCATCGCGAAATCGCATTTATTGGCGGTCTGCGCGAAACCTCCACCGGCCGGGATCGGCGCGAGGGATATCTCAGCGCGATGGATAAGGCCGGAATTGAACCAAGGAGCGAATGGCAGATCGGATCAGAAGCAACCCGCAAGGCGGGATATGATCGGGTCCGGGCAATGTTCGCCGATGGCATCAAGCCGAGTGGCATTGTCTGTTTCAATGACCTTGTGGCGATTGGGGTCATGAGCGGCCTTCGATCAATAGGTCTGGAACCGGGCGTGGACGTTGCGGTAACCGGCTATGATGATATTGCCGAAGCAGAAATTACTTCGCCTTCACTTACCTCGGTTTGGAATGGTCAGCAGGAAGCAGGACGCCTGGCCGCACGCGCCATGATCGCAATCCTTTCCGGTAATCCACCGCCGCGGGAACGGGTATTGATTGAACCCCAATTGAGAGTTCGTGAGTCGACCTGTCCACCCCCCGATCCCGCATCACATCAAGATAATTGATTTCGCGGTCTAATTGTCATCATTAGAAACTGGGAGGCGTATCAGCGCCTTGATCTGATAGGCGCAATTCTTCCAACCGGCTGACCTGCCTGCCTTCCTGATCGAAATTGGAAGGATCAAGCCAGGCCTCGAACGCAGCGGCGATGCCTGGCCATTCCTTGTCGATCATCGAATACCAGGCCGTATCACGGTTCCTGCCACGCGAAACGATATGCTGGCGGAAGACACCTTCGAAGGTGAACCCCAGGCGGAGTGCTGCGCGTTTCGATACCTCATTTTCATTATGGCACTTCCACTCATATCGACGATATCCCCGTTCCTCGAAGACATGCCGGGCAAGCAGATATTGTCCCTCTGTCGAGGCAGGTGTTGCCGCCATCATCTTTCCATGCGCAATTGCGCCGATCTCGACGCTGCCATTGGCCGGATCATTGCGCATATAATTCGCCATCCCCATGATCTGGCCGTTGTCGGGATGGACAAACAGCGCGGTTCGAAACGAACCCTGTGCAGCTTCCAGCCAGTCCCAAAATGCATCACCATCGGCAAAATCCGGATTTGGAAAGAAGCGCATATAGTCATTTGCATCGGATCCGCCGAGCGCGCTCCACAATTCAAGGGCTTCCTGACGATCACTTAACGGTCGAACATGCACATGTGTACCTCTTACAGTCGGCACCTCGATTGGCCTACAGCCCTTCCAATTGGTTAAATCCTCGTCCATCATGCTTGCTCCACGCCCAAAATTGCCGCAAATGAGATTTCAATCAAATCCGGTTCACAAGCACCCATCTTTACACTGCGAAAACCAGTTTGTGACCACGCATCATTGGAGAAACTGAATGCCGCTACCAATTGAGGGATTTAGTCGCATTGGCGAAGAGAATGCCTTTGCCGTCCTTGCCAGGGCAACCGAGCTGGCTTCACAGGGCCGCGATATCATCAATCTTGGCATTGGCCAGCCGGATTTCTCGACACCACCCCATATTGTCGAAGCGGCTATAAAGGCGCTGAAGGACGGCCATCACGGTTACACGCCGGCAAATGGCATTCTGCCCCTCCGGGAAGCAGTTGCAAGAAGAACGCTCCAGACGACCGGCGTGGAAATCTCACCGGATAATGTGATGATCATGCCGGGCGGCAAAGTCACCATGTTTGCGGCGATCTTGATGTTCGGGCAGCCGGGAACCGAAATTCTCTATCCAGATCCCGGATTTCCAATTTACCGCTCCATGATCGAGTTTACCGGGGCAAAACCGATACCGATACCGATACGGGAGGAAAACGGATTTGCCTTTTCTGCCGAGGAAACGCTTTCGCTGGTCAATGAAAAGACTCGCCTGGTCATCATCAATTCGCCTGCTAATCCGACAGGTGGCGTAACGCCGCGCAGCGAAGTTGAGAAGTTCGCCGCCGGAATGGAAGAACATCCAGGCGTCGCAATCCTTTCTGACGAGATCTATGACGTCATGACCTATGACGGCGAGGAGCATGTTTCACTGCTGACCTTCCCAAATCTCCGCGACCGGTTAATCCTGTTGAACGGCTGGTCCAAGACCTGGGCAATGACCGGCTGGCGCATGGGTTGGTCCATCTGGCCGGATGCGCTTTACGACAATGTCCGCAAACTCGCCGTCAATGCATGGTCTTGCGTCAATGCTCCTGCGCAACATGCCGGTATTGCCGCCATTGATGGCCCTCAGGACGCTGTGGCTGAAATGATGGCCGCCTTCGACGCCCGTCGCAAATTGACGGTTGAACTGGCTAATAAATTGCCCGGTGTCAGTTGCATTACACCCAAGGGCGCGTTCTATGCCTTTCCCAATATCAAGGAGACCGGCTGGCAGGCAAAACCACTTGCTTCCAAGCTGTTGGAGGATTGTGGGGTTGCGGTAATTGGCGGACCGGATTTCGGTATTCTGGGCGAGGGTTACATCCGCCTCTCCTACGCAAATTCATCGGAAAATATCGAGCGGGCCATCAACCGGATTTCAGAATTCCTGTCTCGCGACGCATAGATCGCCACAACAACCGATCGGGTAAACCGCGATCACATCATCCGCACATTTGTTTGTTTTGCGTGTGTTTGAGCCAACACCTAGATTGCAGGAGCCGCTTGATGCGGCTTCAAAATCTATTTGCCACACCAGAGCAATCGCGATCGATTCGCACCAAAGTTCTGAAAAAAGGGGCGGACCTGCCCGAGGAGAATACATGCTAAAGACACTCCGCATTGGCGCTACCACTGCAGCGCTTACCGTAATGCTTGCCACCAGCGTATTTGCCGGCCCGTATGACGTGAACAAGACCAATACCGGTCTGGCAATTCGTGGATATGATCCGGTAGCCTATTTCACCGACAAGAAGCCGACACCGGGTAGTTTTGCGATAACGGTCGTCCACAATGACGCGACCTATCGATTTGCTAATGAAGAAAACAAAAAGAAATTCATGGAAAATCCGGAAGCCTATCTGCCGCAATATGGCGGCTACTGTGCCTTCGGCCTGGCGCAAGGGGTAAAAGTTGATGCAGATCCTGAACTGTGGACTGTCGTCGACGACAAACTCTATTTGAACCTAGCCCCGCCGGTACAAAAGCGCTGGGAGTCAGACATCCCCGGATTTATCAAGGGCGCTGACACCAAGTGGTCTGAGCTGGAAAATGTCGACCCGCTCAAAACCCTGAACTAAAACTCCCTTTCAGGGTTCAATTGAAATGCCGTGGATCCGAAAGGACCGCGGCATTTTTATGGGATAAGAAACCCGCAAGCGATCTAGGCAGCGCCGATTACCCTGCCCTCAAGGGCAACGGTTTTCAGGATGGCATAGCAATCCGTTCCGGGCTTTAGCTTCATTTCTTCAATTGCAGCTCTTGTAACACTGGCTCGGATCGATTGATCCCCAACATTCAGCATGACCTCGGCAATGGGTGCTGTTGTCTCCAATATATCGACGACTTTCGCAGGCAGGACGTTCCGTGCGCTCAATCCTTCTGGCGGTTTCAACGAGACAAGCACATCGCGCGGGCTGATCCGCAACCGGAGTTTGGCGCCGATCGGAAATGCATCACCTGTAAGGACCAGCCTGTGTTTCCCGACATCAACAAAACTCAGCCCATAGGCTTCGTCATTTCCGCTGACCACACCGGTCAAAAGGCTGCCGGTCATTCGCAGACCCGTCAAAGCACCAATATCCTTGCTCGCCAGCAGCTCTGTAATCTCGCCGCTGGCAACGACACTGCCCTCCGCCATGACGACCAGGTTTGAAGCCAGCCTGGTCACCTCTGCCATTGAATGGCTCACATAGATCATCGCGATCCCGACATCATCACGAAGTTTCTCCAGGAATGGCAACACCTCCTCGCGCCGTTTGACATCAAGCGCTGAAAACGGCTCATCAAGCAGGAGTATGGACGGATCCGACATCAAGGCTCTGCCAATAGCGACACGCTGCGCTTCTCCCCCTGACAGGGTGTGCGGCCGCCTGTCTTCTAGATGGTCGATCCCCAGGATGGAGACGACCTGTTCATAGCCAATTTTCGACTTTCGCTTTCCAGCCCAGTTTCCATAGGTGATGTTTGAACGGACACTCATATGGTTGAACAAGCCCGCATCCTGGAAAACCACACCGATCTTTCGGCTACCTGGATCGAGGTCTATCCCCGCTTCGGAATCAAACAGCGTTCGGCCATTAACCTCAATTTTGCCGGTTTCCGGCTGTTCCAGTCCGGCGATCATTCTGATGACGCTTGATTTGCCCGCACCCGATGGTCCGAAAAGTGCCGTAATCCCGCGTCCCGCATTAAAATTCACGTTCAACGGAAACGCGCCGACCTTGCCCTTTATGTTCAGTTCAATCATGGCGGCGCTGCCTTTGGCCGATAATGCGGTCGGAAAACCATTCCGAAATCAGCACCGCCACAATCGAGATTACGACCGAGATGACGATCAGGATGATTGCCGCCCTGTCGCCATCCGGACTTTGCAACAGGGAGTATACCGCCAGGGACAGGGTTCGCGTCTCTCCGGGGATATTGGAGACAAACGTAATCGTCGCACCGAATTCCCCCAAGGCCTTGGCGAATCCCAGCACGGCACCGGCGACAATTCCCGGCAACGCCATTGGCAGGCTGATCGTCGCGAAATTGACCAATCTGCCAGCACCGAGCGTCGACGCAATCGCCGGCAATTGCGGATCGATTGCCTCAAATGCCTGCCGGATCGGCCGCATTACGAGCGGGAATGCCATGACACCTGCCGCGAGTGCTGCACCGGTCCACCGAAAACCAAACTCAATCCCGGCCTGGCCGAGCAATCGGCCAAGCGGTGCAGCCGGTCCGAAGGCAATCAACAGCATATATCCGGTCACTACCGGTGGCAGGACAAGCGGAACATGAAACAAGGCGCTAACAAAGGCTTTTCCCGCAATTCTTGTCCGGTGCAACCACCAAGCCGCCCAGATTGCAATTGGAACCACGAAGGCCATCGCGGCAAGCGAAACCTTCAGGGACAGGGCAACGATTTCTATTATCTGACCAGATTCCATCAATTCTCGGCAGGTACAAGGTTGGAAAATCCCGACTGTCGCAACAATGCCTGTGCAGTCTCACCGCCGAGAAATTCCAGGAATTTTGTTGCATCAGCCGAACCGTTTCTAATTTCACCGGCAGGATACACAATTGGCGGATGCGAACTGTCGGCAAATTCAAAGCCGGTATGCAATGCAGGCTCTAACGGAATATCTGAACCATAGACAATCGCGGCCTGCACATCTCCGCGCGCTGCCATTTTCAAGGCAACGCGAACATTTTCGGTGAAAACTGCGTTTCGCCTGACTTCCTCCCATATTCCCAGGCTTTCGAGCGCTGCCTTTGCGTAACGGCCCGCCGGAACTGTTTCCGGATCCGCCATGGCAAACCGCCCGCCGTCCAGCAAGCTTTTCGGATCACTGACAGGAGCTTCAGATTTTGCAACGGCAATGTCGAGTTGATTTCCGGCGATCAGTGTAACGTCTTCCGCTTGCACAAGGTTTCGTTCCACCAGATAATCCATCCAGAGCAAGTCTGCAGAGACGAATATGTCTGCCGGCGCCCCTGCTTCAATCTGCCTTGCCAGCACGGATGAGCCGGCGGTTGAAAGAACCACGCTGCAGCCGCAGATCGGTTCAAAGGCGCTGATAATCTCTTCCATGACGTTTTGCATACTGGCGGCAGCGAATACGGTCAGCCGTGTCTCGCTACGCAGGGGACCGCCCAGCCAGATGACAAAAATCATGGACAGCAGACAGAATTTTGCCAGACGGACAGCTGGGTGAATTGATCCCATTATCCGGAATTCCCTGAGAAACTACATCAACTGCCGCACAATGCATCCGGCAAGCAACAGTTGCAACAATATCAGTGTGGGTACCGATTTGTCGCTGCTAACCCCGTTTCAAGGCTGACGCTTCCCTGGCCAGCTTCTCGATACCGCCCCAGTCATCTTCATCGATCAGTTTTTTCGGCGCTACCCAGGACCCGCCGACACACAGCACATTGGGCAGTGCCAGATAATCTGGCGCATTGGCAAGCGAGACACCGCCGGTTGGACAGATCTTGAAACGGGGCAGCGGCGAGGATAGCGCTTTCAGATAGGGTGCGCCGCCGGCTACCGATGCGGGGAAAAACTTCACGTGGACATAACCGCGCTCACCAAGTTCCATCATTTCGCTTGCGGTTGCCGTCCCGGGCAATAGCGGAAGCGGGCCATCATCAGCCGCATTGAGCAATTTGGAGGAGGCACCGGGGCTGACCATGAATTTCGCGCCGGCCTTTTCCACTGCAGCGATCTGAGCCGCATCCAAAACGGTTCCAGCGCCCGGAATGGCACCTTCCACATCGGCGGCAATTGCACTCAGGCAATCCAGTGCACGCGCAGTGCGCAGGGTGACCTCGATAGCCGGCAGTCCACCCGCAACCAGCGCCCGTGCCATTTGCACCGCTTTTTTCGGATCGTCGACAATGACCACCGGTATTACCGGAGCTGCCATCATCAGACCTTCGAGCTGACTTTGCTTATCAAATTGTTTTTTGTTCATGGTGTCCCCATACAAGAGCAGATTGCGGAATGCAAAAGCCATTCATCAAATTCGTAAATTGTTGAGAGAACCCAATAGCCAAACTGGCGGCGGTTTCCAACAGGCTTGTCGCAATTGCCGAGACAGGGCTTTCGATTCAATGCCATTCCTGCTAGATCGCTGATCATCAACAGCCTGGCAATCCGGAGGCAGACGTGTCGAAATCAGTATTGATCATCAACGGGCCGAACTTGAACATTCTCGGTAATCGCGAGCCTGAAAAATACGGCAATCACACACTGGCCCAAATCGAGAGCGACTGTGCCGAACATGGCAAGAAACTCGGATTGTCGACAGAGTTCTTCCAGGATAACTCGGAAGGCGCCATTGTTACCGCCATTCAGAACGCGTTCGGTGTTCACGATGCAATTGTCATTAATGGCGGGGCCTACAGCCATACTTCCATTGCGATCAGGGATGCCCTGGCTGCAGTCAACCTGCCGGTTTACGAGATCCATCTGACTAATATTTACGCCCGCGAACCCTTTCGCCATCACTCCTATATATCGGATGTCGCAAAGGCCGTTATTTGTGGCTTGGGCGGACTTGGTTATCGGGCTGCACTGGATTCGATTGCAAGCAGCTGATTAGAACACTTGAATCGGTGTCGCAGAATTCCGCTGACAGCACTATCGGATCAGGATTGCCCGGAAATCGTTGACATTGGTTCCGGTCGGACCCGGAACAAACAAACCATCGATTCTCGAAAACGCAGTCCAGGCGTCATTGTTTGAAAGCATTGACGCAGGATCGAGGCCAGCTTCCCGCATTCGCTTGGTTGTCGCAATATCGGCAAAGGCCCCGGCATTATCCTCGGAACCGTCAATCCCATCGGTATCGGCAGCAAGCGCATGGATTGTGCCGATAATTGCGTTATCGGCAAGTTCTTCAATACCGGAAGCAAATGACAACAGGAATTCCGTGTTTCTCCCGCCCTTGCCATTGCCTGCCAGCGTCACCGTTGTTTCGCCGCCCGACAGAATCACGACAGGTCGTTCGAATGGCCGGTTCCGCAAGGCCACCTCCCGCGCAATTGCCGAATGGACCTTTCCGACTTCCCGCGCCTCGCCTTCCACCGCATCAGACAATATGACGGCGTCTACACCCTGTGATTTCGCATAGTCCGCAGCAGCCTCGAGCGATACGGCACCCGAGGCTATCACAATGGTTTCATTGCCGATCAGCTTCGGGTCGTCCGGCTTGGGACATGCCGCTTCCGGGCTTTCCAGATGCCGGATAACACTTTCGGGCAGATCAAGCTTGTACTGGTTGACGAGCGAAATCGCCTGTTCCCGGGTGGACCAATCGGCCACCGTCGGACCGGAAGCCACTTGCGCGGGATCGTCGCCCGGAATATCGGAGACAATCAGGCTGACCACTTTCGCCGGATAGGCGGCGACTGACAATCTTCCGCCCTTGATCCTGGAAATATGCTTACGAATGGCATTCATCGCCTGGATTGGAGCACCACTTGCCAGCAACGCCTCGTTGACGGCGATCTCATCTTCGAAGGACAATTCACCGGCCGGTGCAGGCAGCAATGCCGAACCACCGCCGCAAACCAGCGCGACGACAAGATCATCCGCAGTCAGATCGGATACAGCCGCCAATAGTCTGCGGGAAGCCTCGAGACCATTTTTGTCAGGAACCGGATGGGAAGCTTCAAGCACCTCGATCTGCTGGCAGTCTTCCCCAAACCCGTATCTGGTAACAACAACGCCTTCCAGATTGTCATCCCACAGACGCTCGAATGCCGACGCCATCTGGGCGGCTCCCTTGCCTGCGCCGATAACAATCGTTCTTCCCTTCGGCTTTGGAGGAAGATGGTTTGCGATACACTTTTCCGGATCCGCAGCTGCAATTGCAGCATCAAACATCCCGGTCAGCAGGCTCTTGGGGTCGATCATGGTTTTGGTTACGATCCGTAAATTAGTCACGCAAGCTTTACGGGATGAGTATCTTTGCTCTGTGCAGCGGTCAACACTGCTGACCTAGGCTGCATCATGCTGGAAACGATATTCCGTTTCCTGGACATATTGCTCGCCTGGCCGCAACACGGCTTGCGGATAGTCCGGATGATTGGGAGAATCGGGCCAGATCTGTGGCTCAAGACAAAATCCGGCACGCGGGCCGTAACGTCTTCCGCTCAGCCCATTGACCGGGACATCGAGCTTGTTTGCATCATAAAACTGGATGCCGGGTTCAGTGGTGGAAACCAGCATCTCAATTCCGCTCGACCTGCATATTACCTGTGCCACCTCTGTCACAGACCTGCGCGCCGGCGCCAGACAGAAATTATGGTCATACCTGGCGAGCTCGTCATTATCCACAAGTCTAATCGGTCGTAATTCACGAAAATCATAAACCGTACCGGCTACTGGTTGGGGTTCACCCAGGGGTATTGCTTCCTCATCGACCGGAAGGAACTGGTCTGCATCGATCCGCAATTCATGGTCAAGGATGTCGCCCTCGCCGGCAAGATTGAAATAGCTGTGATGGGCAAGATTAATCAGCGTCGCCGCATCACATACCGCCTCATACCGGATACACAGCCGCCCCTCGGCCTTCAACTGGAAGATCGCCTTTATTTCACACTCGCCGGGAAATCCCATCTCGCCATCCGGATCGGTGATTTCCAGGACTGCGCTGTCATTTGTGATTTCGCCAAACCGCCAATTTCTTGTGCCCAGCGAGTTTGATCCGCCGTGGAGTGTGTGTTTGCTAAGGAAATTCTGATCGCACTGATATTCGTTTCCATCCAGTACGAACCGGCCATTGGCGATCCGGTTGGCATACCGGCCAGCCGTGGAACCAAAAAACCTGGAATGCTCCGGATAATCATCGAACTGCTCGAAACCCAGCACGAGCGGAAACGCGAAACCGTCAAGACGCAGATCCTGCACGACACAGCCCCAGGAAAGCAAATTCATCGTCAGACCGCCGCCGGTCAGCGTGACCCGCTCGACAGGGTTACCGTCCGGTGTTGTTCCGAAAATCTCTCTTTTCATGATGTTGTCCGAACGATTGTCATAATCGAACCTCTCACACCGCCAGGGAGATTTTTTTCGTTTGCAGAAAGTCCTGGAAGTCGATCGCCTGTCCTGTCCTGGCAGATTGTTCGGCCGCCTGACCCATCGCAACCGACATCAACCCTTCCCGGATGCCCACAACGGGGTTTCCGCCATGCCTGACCATTTCGAGGAATTTCTGATGTTGAAAGAAGGTCGAACCATGATGGTCCCCAGCCGCAAGGATGGAATGATCCACTTCTACCGGCTCGCAAACCACGCGCTTGTCCGCCCGATAGGCAAATTCGATTTCCGCCTCGCGCTCGACACCATCAGCAGAAAACCGTGAGGGGCCCGGTACACGTGCCTCGATCACGGCTTCATTGCCAATCACCGTCACCCGTTCTTGCCAGGGCGAAGCTTCGGCGAACATGCATAGTTCCAACATCGACCGCACGCCGTTTTCGAAGTCCACCACAACATAAGCATTGTCGAGTATGTCCGGCTTCACACCACCATATTCTTCATCGACATGGTTCACATTCATGCCGCCTGACGCATAAATCCGTATCGGTTCGCTCTGCGATAAAAGCCGCATCAGATCGAAGAAATGACAGCATTTCTCCACCAGCGTGCCACCGGTTTTTTCATTGAACCGGTTCCAATCGCCATGTTTCGCCAGAAACGGATACCGATATTCGCGGATCGAGATCATCTGGACGTGGCCTGCATCGCCGTCACGTAGCGCATCGATCAGCCGCGTCACTGGCGCGATATAACGATATTCCATCGCTACCCAGACTGGCGCAGAACGACCCGCAAATCGGTCGGCAATTACCTCGCATTCCTGCAGGGAAATCCCCAATGGCTTTTCAGCGAGGATGGGCAGATCGCTGTCAGCCAGCTCCATCAGCAAATCATGATGGGTATGATTTGGTGAAGCAATCACCAGCGCATCACAATCGCCTTTGGCCAGTAAATCGCCAACATTGGCAAAGGACCTGCAATTGCCGCCGGCGAGCGCCATGGCCTGCTCGATATTCTCCTTGATTGGATCGGTGACAGCGACGACTTCTGCGCCCTCGAGCAGGTTGATATTGCGGATGTGTTCGCCACCCATCATGCCGCATCCGATAATTCCGTATTTGATGTTCATTATTGGCTCATAGCTCCAGAACCGAAAGATTAAGCGCAGCAGCCACCCGCCGCAAATTTTCAGAATGATCGCCATAGACGAGCGCAATATGATGCTCAAGGCCTGCACCGATCATGTCTGTAAGGACAGATTTGGTGCCACTGTCAAACCGGACGACGCCGGATGTTCCAGTAAACGCCATGTCGCGCTCAAGGATTTCGCCCGAACCGATCACCATGAAGGTGTTTCCTCGCGCCTGACTGATGCGCATGAAAGTCACCCGGCCGGGTTTCAGCGGAAACTCGTACAGAAGTGGCATCTTCCTGTTGGTATGGATGGTCGCAACCGGCTCTTCACCCGCCGCAGCCATGGATATCGGCGCCTGACCGCAATGCCAGACAACACCGGTATCATCGTCAACATCCATATCGACAACATCTGCCAGAAATACCGGCGCATTCGCGGTCCGCTGCAGAAGTAGTTGCGTCAATGCACCATAAACGTCAGCTTCACACGCACAAGGCACGCGCTTTTCGCCCAACATCGACACCGGCCCGCAGACGGCACCGCCATATTCGGTAAAGGTTTCCGGCCAGCATCGAATGGCAAACGCATCATGCCCCCCGGATTTTCGCAGTTGATCAAGTGCAACTTTCAGCCGCAAAGATCGATCAAGTTGGGTCTGGTCGACTTCCTCAAGGCCACGCAATTGTCTGCCAGCCAACCCCTTTGTCTCAACAACTTGGTCAGGTCCCAGATCATTCGCGGCGGTAAACAACTCATCAAGTGCGATTTCATCAATTTCGACGCCGGCAAGCGCCGATAAGGCATCGCGATCATAGGCGCAGGTATCAAATCCTACCGGGTGCTCGCCAATCCTGCCGATTCTTGCGCCCGCCAAGGACGATGCAATCGCCTGCGCTTCCTCGTCCACCGCTGCAGCCCCGGATTTGGGCGCAATCGGCTCAATGCGAGACTCAGGCATTACCGCATCACTAATTCGCGCCAGGATATCTTCGTCCTGCGGGGAACCATAGACATATGAAAAAGCGCGATCTCGCAATCCCAGCGCATGGCTGGCGAGGTTGAGACCGCAAAACGAGTTTAGCCGCAATCGGCCTCCGATACGGGGTTCGGGCACAGACCAGATCGCCAGATGGCCCGGAAACCTCTCGCCAACTTCACAAATCATCGCGGCATCGGTAAAGGTCACCTGCAGCACTAAGATCGTATCAACCTTGCGCTCAATCAGGCTAGCCAGCGCTGACTGCGCGGCATCCGTATCCATCAACAATTCACGCGGACCAACCAGTTCCAAACCGGCCTTGTCCAGCACGCCCAGCATCGCCGCAAGTGTTTCTTCGGCGAACGCTACGTCAAATGTTGGGCGGCCAAGCGCCAATAATCCAACAGTACGGGCCATGTATCTTAAGCTTCCTCATAAACATGCCGAAACGAGGCATCGCCCGGCTGAATTATGGCGCCGGTCGGACCGTAAATCGCATGATCCTGAAATGGCGTCGCCTTTTCATCTGTCAATTTGTTGAGATCCCGCATGTAATCAAGCGCTTCACCCTGCAATTCGCTTTTGATCACATCCCAATTTGGGAAATTGGAAAATGCATCCAGCCAGATCGCTCGCCCCGCCAGATATCCGGAAGCCCCAGCTTGATAGGCATGGGTCATGATCTTTCGAAAAGCATCCTTGTTTGCGCCCGCAGAAAGCATGACCCATGGACGCCCGGCCAACCTGCCCATCTCGTCGAATACACCCTGAACCTGTTTCCATCCGTCATTTCCGACACCGGGAACATTTGCCGCGTTGACGGGGCTTTCCAGTTTGAACACGTCAACGCCGTATTCCGGCTTTGCAAATTCCGCCACGCTTTCCAAGACATGATCGGCAAGCTTGCCACTCATTTCGACATAATCCTTGGTTTGATCGGTGTCGCCGGCTAGCGGATAGACCAGCAGTTCAAACAGAAAGGGAAGGTCATATTGCGCGCAGGCCTCTCCAATGCGCTTAGTGAACGCCTGTTGCCGGCTCTTTACACTCTGCGCCGCATCCGGCCGATACCATGCCAGGACCTTGACGGCATCGCCGCCCATACGCTTGATCTTGGCGACCGACCAGTCGTCGATCTCGGAGGATATGCGACCGCCATCGGATTCGCTGAATAACGAGTCTTCCAGCGTCACGATCAATCCCTTGCGCGGGTCAAGCTGGTCCAGTCCGACCGGAATGGCATAATGCGGATCAAGCAGCATGGCTGTCGACTCAGCCTGCAGCACTTCGATCAGCATCGCCTTGAACCGGGCAACATCCTCATAGGGTGCTTCGTCTGTTCCATAATGCTTTGCAATTGCATTCTTGATTGGAGGTCGCTGGTCGACGGCAGTCATCTTGAAATGTCCGTTGGCGTCGGCCATGCGCCGCATTCCCCAAAGTTTGCCGGGGCTTAACTGCATGGTTCATATCCCTTCATGAAATCTTCGACGGCGTAGCGGTCCGGCGTTCCCAGACGCCCGCCCAATTTTGTGCATTTGATTGCGGCAGCTGCATTGGCGAACAAGATGGCTTCTTCCTCTGCGGTGCCCTCCGCGAGCTTCAAGGCGAAAGCACCGTGCCAGACATCCCCCGCACCAAGCGTATCTACGGCCTCGACCGGAAATGCCGGAATGTGGCTGCGCTTGTTTGCTGCCAGCGTTTCGACACCAAATTCGCCATTGGTGACGCATAGCCATCCGCCCAATTCTTCCGCTGCCGTCTCAAGTCCTTTTTTCAAGTCCTCGGAACCGGAAAAATCGGCCAGACCTTGCGCGGAAAAGGCCACATGACTTGCCAGTTTCAGCGCTTCGCGGGCCTCGTCCACCGGCGCTTCCGCATCCATGATTCCAGGAATTCCGGCCTTCTTCGCGGCTTCCATGGCAACGACCGCCCCCTGGGGCCATCTTGTATCGGCAAGGACTGCATGCAGATCGTCCGGTATCTGCGCCGCCAGCCACTCGGCGTTCATCGGCAGTTCCGGATCACGGAAATTCATAATCTGTCGCTCCCCGGCACGATTGAGATACACGGAAGAAAATGAAGATCGCCCTTCCTCAAAGCGTTTGACCAGATTGCAATCGACGCCCTCGGTTTCGATGTCTTGAACAATCATGTCGCCGACGCCATCCGCTCCCAGACGCGACGAGAGCATGGCCTGTCCGCCGAGCCGGGCAATGGCAACGGCTGCATTGGCAGCGCATCCGCCACCGGAAATCACCGCCTCATGCGTGCGATATTTTTCAGGGCGGTCAGGAAACTCATCCATCTGAAAAACAAAATCGATGACCGCCACGCCAGTGACCAATATCTTAGCCATGAGCCGTCTAGTCCACTTTAAGTCCGCTGGGCACCGTTTCCGGCCTGCCCAATCGTCCATCGGCAGAAAGCTCGCCGGTCAGTGAATTCAGGAAGGCGACAAGATCGGCAATCTCCTCATCGGCAAGCGTGACCGGCTCAATGTCGATTTTTGCAGCGAGTCTCGCCCGTTCCCGCTTATCCTGAAACGCGACAAAGTCAGCCCGCTCGAGCCAGGGCGCATCCGGTAGTTTCACCTCGTCAACCCGCCAATTTGCAAACTCACCGGCAGGGTCAAGGTGGTGCCGGATGATGCCTTCAAGCGTCTGATAGGCACCGTTATGACCATACGGTGCGGTCAGCGCGACATTTCTGAGTTGCGGTGTCCGGAACCGGTAGGCATCTGCAAGGTCGTCAGATTCACCCATACGTCCGACATCGCGCACATAAGGGTCGAAACGCCTTGTGCGCCCCGGTCCAAAATGCGGCAGGGCCAGTGCGTGGAACTTCTGATCGCTCATGAATTTGCCTGAATGGCAATCCGCACAACCCGCGCTGCCATAAAACAACAACATCCCGCGATGTTGCGCAGCGCTCAATGCGTCTTCCTCGCCTGCCAGATAACGGTCGAAGGCACTGTCATGGGATTGCCACTCAAGGCCCACAAAAGCCCCAAGCGCATTGGCAATATGGGTGATCGTGACTTCTTCCGCCTTCGAAAGTTCCTCAAAGGCATCAACGAACATCTGCCCGTATTCAGGGATGATCCGAACCCGCTTGGCGACGATCGGCCAGACATAGTCAATCCTGTCATGGGCAGCACCGGCAATCTGGTTTTCCTTCGGATTGCCGGCCATTTCAAATTGCGAGGTCAGCGGAAAAAGCGCTTGCGCTGCCAATATTCCGTCCAGCCCGGACGGAAGCCACTCCTCGGCGGGTGAGTTAAAACCGTTCCCGTAATCATCCGAAATGCTCAGCCGGCCATCATGAAAGAGGATGTTCACTTCCTTGGCGCCGAGATTCCACAAACCGGGAGAATTCCGCGGAATTCGCTTGGCGATCCGGTCCGAGCCATGGCCGGAATCCCGTTCGGTCCCAATTCCATTGCCACCTTCACCAATGCCAAGCGGCAAGCCGTCACTGCTGCCCAGTTCATGGTGATGACAGGTGCCGCAGGAAATATTCCGGTTTCCCGAAAGGATTGGATCGTAAAATAGCAACTGCCCGATTTTTGCTTTCGCCCTGTCAAACTCGTGGAAATCGTCGGCCACGATCGGTTCAGGCAGTTTTGAAGAAATTTCAGTGGCTTCGACTTGCAATCCACCACCCAACAATATCAAGATCGTTCCAGAAACCAGGGAAAACCGATGAAACGCAAATTTGTAAATCTGCCGCTTTTTGTACTGCCGATCGTCTTGATGTTCTGTGCGCCCGCCTTTGGTGAAATTGAAAAGGCGCGAGACCTCATGGAGGAAAACCGCTTTGAGGAAGCCATGGAAGAATTGCTTCCGGCCGCGCGCTCCGGTAATGCCGACGCCGAGGAACTGATTGGCGTGATGTATGCCATGGGCCTCGGGGTGGAACGCGACGACGTCCGTGCATTCGACTGGTATCTGCGTTCCGCCATGAAAGGCCATCCCGGCGCCCAGTCTGGTGTTGGATGGTATTACGAGATCGGCCGTGGCATGCCGGCACCCGACCTCGTCCGGGCCTATGCCTGGTATGTCTTGTCGGCCATTGGTGGGGATCCCGACGCTGCGATTTCGCAGGAAGAGGTGATCAAGAAAATGACGCCGGAAGAAATTGAAAAGGCCTTGATACTGGTTGAGGACTACCGCCACTGGCTCTATCCATTCCGGTGAGGTCACAAATATTGATATGAAAGTGCGATTTCTGATTTGGGCGGCATGGTGACATTACTCGTGTCGTTTACTTGTTCGCCAATCTTGTAAAAAACAAAAAAAGGGCGGCGGCGCATGAACCGCCGCCCAGTCTATTACTGCATGTCCGTGGCACGCGCCTTATCGATTTCCGCCGATACCGTATCAACGGTCGAGGTCAAGGCGTTGAAAGATTCTTCACCGCCATCGATATTGGACTTGAACCAGTCATAGACCGGTGCTGCAGCTTCCTGGAAGGCCGCTTTTTCTTCCGGTGTCGGGACGTAAAGGTCACCGCCGCCGGCTACAAACTCCTGATACGCCTCAATGGACTTCCGTTTCGGCGAGGCAAAGGTTGCCTGCTGAAGGGCATGGAATCCATCAAGAACAACACGCTGCAATTCGGGCGACAGCGACATGAACTTCTCATTGTTCATGAACCAGAGCGCACCCATATAGGCATGGCCGTCAAGAGTCACATATTTCAAACCGGCATCCGGAAACTTCATTCCCATGATGTCGGTAATGCCGTTTTTTGATCCTTCCACTACGCCGGTCTGGAACGAGGTGAACAGTTCCGGCCAGGGGATGGGAGTAGGTGATGCACCAAGCGCCTTCACCAGTTCTTGCGGCAGATCGGCAACCACGGTCCGGATTTTCAGACCATCGAGGTCACCGGGGTTTTGAACACGACGCTTTGTGTTCGCAAAATTGCGCCATCCACCGGTATTACCAATTGTCATCAGACGAATTGCACCCTGTGAATCTTCCTGAACTTTCTCCTTCATCAGATTCATGAACTCGCTGCCATTTTGCATTACGCCTTCGGCGATCCGGTCGTCAGCCATCAGATATGGCAAGTCGAGAACCTGAACGTAAGGGAAAATGCCGGCCGCGCCGGATGATGTCAGAATGACAACATCGATCGAACCATCGGCAACACCCTGCGCACATTCGGTTCCATTCGAGCACAATTGCGTGCCCATGAAGATTTCAACTTCAATCTGGCCATTCGAGGCATTCTCGACATAGTTCTTGAAAACGATCAGACCGTCATAGTCCTCATCATTTTCGTTTGAGTTGGCGGTGGCACGCAGCGTAATATCGGCAGCAGCCGCGGCCAACGGGGCTCCGGCCACCATGGCCGACACCATCAGCATCTGTAGCAGTTTCTTTATCATTCATTCCTCCCGTTTGATTTCTTATACGTTTATTCAGCAAACCCTGCGAGGCGCGGGATCGTCATGGAGAATACCGGGAAATATGTAATAAGGAAGATCACAAGAATTTCCACGGCAAGAAATGGCAAAATTGCCTTGGCAATCGTTTCCACCCGTTCGCCGGAAACGGACGAAGCGACAAACAACACCAATCCCATAGGTGGCGTGGCCAGGCCGACCGTCAAGTTCACACTCATGATGATCGCAAAGTGAATGGAATCAACGCCCATTTCGACGAAAATCGGACCAAGGATCGGACCAAGAATGATAATCGCCGGTCCCGCATCAAGGAACATTCCCACGATGAACAGCAGGATATTGATCAGGAACAGCAATATCAGCGGATTTTCTGACAGGCTTAGAATGAATTCCGCCAGGATCTGCGGTGCGTAGGAAAGCGATACCACGGTCTTGAACGCCATCGCCGCGCCGACCAGCAATAGAACAACCGCCGAAGTCAGTGCCGCCCGCTTCAGAATTCCCGGAACTTCATCAACCGACAGCGTGCGCAGCACGAAAAACCCGATGATCAGCGAATAGAATACGGCAACAGCTGCCGCCTCGGTCGGCGTAAACACACCAAGGAGAATACCACCCAGAATCAGGATAGGCGTTTGCAGCGGTACCACGGCCCGTTTTGTCACCATGCGGAAATCCGGATCGACCCGCCCACGCATCGCAATCAGGAAAAAATGAACGGCAATGACGGAGACCGCAAAGGTCGTCCAAAGGATCCAGGGCTCGGTGGCCGCTGTTTCGCCGGTACCGTCTGTCGAGGCACCCATGCCAAGCGCGCCGGTAAACACTGCATAGACGACCCAGCCCAGGTTCAATCGTAGAAGAACAAAGGAAAACCAGTACTCTGATTTTGAAATCGTCTGTCCTTTGTGGACGATGCGCTCGGCCTTGGGCAGATTGTATTTGTTGGCCAGTAGCTTCACGACCAACATCAGGCCAACACCGACCATCACGCCAGGCACGATTCCCGCCATGAACAGTGCAGCGACGCTTTCACCCATCACATAGGCATAAATAATCATGATCCCGGATGGTGGAATAATCGGCCCGATCACCGATGAGGCAGCCGTGACAGCCGCTGCAAATTTTCTTGTATAGCCCTGCTTCTCCATCGCCGGGATCAGCATCGAACCCAGCGCGGAAGTGTCCGCAACCGCTGAACCGGAAAGACCGGCAAACAACATGGATGAGAGAATGTTCACATGCGCCAACCCGCCTCGCAGATGACCCATCAAGGCCTGGGAGAATTCGACCAGCCGGGTCGTGATGCCACCCTTGTTCATCAATTCTCCGGCAAGCATGAAGAACGGAATTGCCATCAGTGGAAAACTGTCCATGCCATTATAGACATTCCGGTAAAGCAGGGTGATGTCCCGCGGCTGGTCCGCCAACCACAGCAACAAGCCGGGCGCCGCGAGCAGTCCGAAGAAGACCGGCAGGCCAATTGCCAGGAACAGCAGGAAGAGGGGTAGGAACCAGATCAGCATGGGCTCATTCCGCCATTACTTCTTCTTCGCCCGGCGGAATCGGAGGCAATTCCTCACCCTTGCCGAGCATGGTTAGAATTGAGCGCAGGATCAGTTCGACATTCACCACGAGCATCAGGATGACCCCGATCCACAGCGAAAGGAACATCCAGGAACGCGGCATCCGGCACCAAAGGCCTTCTGCCGATTTGGTGCCGATTGCCTCGCACACCCCGTCGCCGAAATTAAAGGGAACATACAAGGCGGCAGTGTTGAATTTTCCGCCGAAGCCAGTGACTTCACCATATCCAATAATCACCGCCCAGTAGAGAACCAGTGCACTGATAAACAGGAGCAACAACGATACGACCGCGCCAACTCTCTCGGGCAACATCAAGACAAGCATGTCGATCGCAACAAAGCCGCCGCGCC